>CAXUGD010000042.1:0-14332 GCA_964250355.1 uncultured Acetobacteraceae bacterium
GCTTCGACGTGGCCACCACGCTGCAGGACATCACCGTCAAGCGCGCCACCAGCTTCCCGGCGGTGCCCACCATGCTGATCGCGCTGCTGAGCGACCCCGGCACCAAGGAGGCCGATTTCTCGTCGCTGACGACCGTGGGCTCAGGCGGCGCACCGCTGCCCACCGAGGTTGCCGACCGTGTAGGCCGACTCACCGGGCGCGAGATGCGCACCGGCTGGGGCATGACGGAGACGGCGGCCAGCGCCCCGCGCGGGCCGCCGGGCGTGCCGCCGACGCCGGGCCTGATCGGCGTGCCGCTGCCCAACGTGGAGATCCGCATCGTGGCGCTGGCCGACCCGCACCGGGCGCTGTCGGCGGGCGAGGTGGGCGAGATTGCGATTCGCGGCCCGAACGTGACCGCCGGCTACTGGAACCAGCCGGAGCTGACCGCGCAGAGCTTCGCCGACGGATACTTCCTGACCGGCGACATCGGCAGCATGGACCCCACCGGGCTGATCACGCTGGTCGATCGCAAGAAGCGGATGATCATTTCAGGCGGTTTCAATGTTTACCCGGCGATGGTGGAAAACAGCATCTACGAGCACCCCTCGGTGGAGGAGGTGATCGTGATCGGCGTGCCCGACCCCTATCGCGGCGAGACCGCCAAGGCGTTCGTCAAGCAGCGCGCGGGCACCCCGCCGCTGACCATCGACGAACTGCGCGCCTTCCTGCGCGAGCGGGTGGGCAAGCACGAGATGCCCACCGCCCTTGAAATTCGCGAAAGCCTGCCGAGAAGCCCTGTAGGTAAGCTGCTTGCCGCCCAGCTGACCGAAGAGGAACGCGCAAAAGCGGCCGCCGCACCGGCACACAGCCAGACATAAGGACCGACAGCATGGACCTCCGTTTCACGCCCGAAGAGAACGCGTTCCGCGAGGAGATGCGGACGTTCTTCCGCGAGAAAATTCCCGCCTCGACCCGCGAACGCCTGGGCGCCGGCCGCCATGTGGGCCGCGAAGCCTGGGTGGAGAGCCAGCAGATCCTCAACGGGGCGGGGCTGGCCGTGCCGCATTGGCCGGTGCCGTACGGCGGCCGCGGCTGGAGCCCGATCCAGCTCTACATCTACAACGAGGAGATGCTGAAGGAGAACGTGCCCGCCCCCCTGCCCTTCGGCACGCACATGGTGGGCCCGGTGATCATCGCCTTCGGCACCGACGAGCAGAAGGCGCACTACCTGCCGCGCATCGCCAACATGGACGATTGGTGGTGCCAGGGCTTCTCCGAACCCGGCGCCGGGTCCGACCTTGCCAGCCTGAAGACGAAGGCGGTGCGCGACGGCGACCATTACGTGATCAACGGCCAGAAGACATGGACCACGCTGGCGCAATGGGCCAACTGGATCTTCGTCCTCGCCCGCACCAACCCCGAGGCGCGCAAGCCGCAGGAGGGGATCAGCTTCATTCTGGTCGATATGAAGACGCCGGGTGTCACGGTGCGGCCGATCCAGCTGATCGACGGCGAGGCCGAGGTGAACGAGGTGTGGTTCGACGACGTGCGCGTGCCCGTGGCCAACCTGGTGGGCGAGGAAAACCGCGGCTGGGATTGCGCCAAGTTCCTGCTGGGCAACGAGCGCAGCAACATCGCCCGCATCGGCGCCAGCAAGAGCCGGCTGAAGCGCATACGCGAGCTGGCGCGCCAGGTGCCGGCCGGCGACGGCGCGCTGTGGGACGACATGGCGTTCCGCACCAAGGTGAACGCCGTCGAGGTGGAGCTGAAGGCGCTGGAGATGACGCAGTTGCGCGTGGTGGCCGCCGAACGAGACCACGGCAACAAGCCCAACCCCGCCTCCTCGATCCTGAAGATCAAGGGGTCGGAGATCCAGCAGGCGACCACCGAGCTGGCGCTGGAGATGGCGGGACCCTTCGCGCTGGCCTATCACGACGCCGAGCACGAGATACCCGATGGCGCCAACGATCTGCCGGACGGGTTCGACTGGGCGGACACGGCGGCGCCGGAGTATTTCAACTATCGCAAGGTGTCGATCTACGGCGGATCGAACGAGATCCAGCGCAACATCATCGCCAAGATGGTGCTGGGTTTCTAGCAGCAGCGTCATCGCGAGCCGCCGCTTGGCGGCGTGGCAACCCACAGGGCCGCGCGGCGGACATGGCCGGGTCGCCCTGGATCGCTTCGGCCAAGCGGCCCTGCGATGACGGGTGAGGCAGGTCCGGCGCGTCGGCAAGCATACACACCAAGGTGAGACCATGGATTTCGAGTATTCCGACGAACAGCGCATGCTGAAGGACAGCGTCGATCGCCTGATCGGGCCGGCTTATGACGACCTCGGCAAGCGTCGCGAGACGCAGAAGCAGCCGGGTGGCTACAGCGCCGAACTGTGGAGCAAATACGCCGAGTTGGGCCTGCTGGCCGTCAACTTCTCGGAAGAGGAAGGCGGCTTCGGCGGCGGGCCGGTGGAAACCACCATCGTAATGGAGGCCATCGGGCGTGGCCTGGCGCTGGAACCCTATTTTGCCACGGTGGTGTTCGGCAGCAATTTCATTCGCCTGGGGGGCACGCCGGAGCAGCGCGAGGCCTGCATCCCGGCCATTGCCGACGGCTCGCTGAAGCTGGCCTTCGCGCATGTGGAGCGCCAGGCCCGCTACGACCTGTTCGACGTGAAGACGCACGCCCGCAAGACCGGCGACGGCTACACGATCGAGGGCGACAAGAGCGTGGTGATACACGGCGACTCGGCCGACAAGCTGATCGTCAGCGCGCGCACCGCGTCGGCCAGCCACCGCGACCGGCACGGCATCACGCTGTTCCTGGTGGATGCCAACACGCCGGGCGTCTCGCGCCGCGGTTTCGCGACCCAGGACGGCCAGCGCGGCGCTTCGGTCTCGTTCGGCAGCGTGGCCGTGCCGGCCAGCGCGATCCTGGGCACCCTGGACCACGGCGGGGAACTTATCGAGCAGGTGAGCGACATCGCCATCGCCGCCCTCTGCGCCGAAGCGGTCGGCTGCATGACGGCGCTGCACGCGCTGACGCTGGACTACCTGAAGACCCGCAAACAGTTCGGCGTGCCCATCGGCAGCTTCCAGGTGCTGCAGCACAAAGCGGTCGATATGTTCACCGCCATCGAGCAGGCGCGCAGCATGGAGTATTACGCAGCCATGATGGCCAGCGTGCCGGACCAGCGCGCGCGGCGCGCGGCCATCTCGGCGGCCAAGGTGCAGATCAACAACTCGTCGCGCTTCGTGGGCCAGACGGCGGTGCAACTGCATGGCGGCATCGGCATCACGATGGAGTACCGCGCCGGCCACTACTTCAAGCGGCTGACGATGATCGAGGGCCTGCTGGGCGACACCGACCACCACATGCGCCAGATCGACAGCATTGGCAGCCTGCTGGAAGCTGCTTGAGCGGAGGCAGCGACTCCGAGCCGGGGCTGATCAACGAGTTCCGGACCGTCGTTGTCGGTGCCGCGAAGCGGCGAAGGGGCCGGGACAAATCGGCCCTGATCAGCATGGGCCGCTACTCGCTCACCAAAAAAGGCGTGTCGAGCTTCGACTGGGCCGACCCGTACGGCATGGCCGTACGCCTGGGCTGGCGGCGTTTCCTGGCGACCATCCTGTGCATCTACGTGCTGTTCACGGCATGTTTCGCCGCCGTTTACATGGCCGAGCCGAATGCGGTCGGCAACGCCCGCCCCGGCGCGTTTTCCGACCATTTCTTCTTCAGCCTCGAGACTTTGGCCACGGTCGGCTACGGCGAGATGTATCCCGCCAGTTTTTACGGACACTGCGTAGCCACGGCCGAGATCCTGACGGGCGTGTTCTTCAGCGCCATCCTGACCGGCCTGGTGTTCGTGCGCTTTTCCAAGCCGCGTGCGAAGTTCGTGTTTGCCGACCACCCCGTGGTGACCACGCATAACGGGCGCTCGACATTGATGCTGCGTGTGGGCAACGGCCGCGCCGCCGTGCTGGCCGATGCGCGGGTGAAGATGAGCGTGCTGCTGTCGGAGGAATCCAAGGAGGGAATGTCGTTCCGGCGCACCCACGAGCTGGCGCTGGCCCGCAGCACAATCCCGGTATTCGCCCTGACCTGGACGATCATGCACGAGATCGACGAGCGAAGCCCGCTGCACGGCCTGGACGCAACGCGGTTCATCGCCGACGACGTACGCATGTTCGTCTCGCTGGAAGCGCGCGATCCCGACCTGGCCACGGTCGTGCACGAGCTGCACGATTACGACCCGTCCGACATACTGTTCGGCATGCGCTACGCCGACGTGATCACCCTCGACGATAACCGGCGTCCCACGGCCGACATGACCCGGATGAGCGAGATCGAGCCCGACGCAGGCTGATCAGTGCGGCAGCACCGAAGGTTGCGGCGGGTACTGCATGACGAGCGTCTGCGAGGAGTGCGAGATCCAGAGGTGCACCTTGCGCATGAAATCGGCGCCCAGCAGCATGTCTTCACCGCCGGTCTCGCCCAGGCTGGGGTCGGCCAGCAACGAACCGACGTGAACCGTGGCGGGTTGGGCGATCGCCTGGTCGAGTATTCCCACGTGCATGTTCTGTATTCCCAAATCGCCGATCTGGACGGTGCCGAAAACATGGTCGATGACCGCCACCGCCCTGGGTCCCATACCATGGCTCATGTGGTGGCCGGGTGCTTGAAACCCCGACAGGTCGAGGCCGAGCCGGCGGGCTGCTGAGCGGAACATGACCGTTGTTGCGGCTCCGGTGTCCAGCACCGCGCGCATCCGATGGCCGTCGATGCTGATGTCGATATCGGCCTGACGGTCGTGCTGGATGTAGTTCAACGGCACCATGTAAAGCGGCTGCGCCAGCGCTACGGTCGGTTTGCGGCAGCTGCCGTCCGCCTCGAACAGAATGACGTGACCGCCGCCCAAATCGAGATCGATGTCGTAAGCGGCCATCATGTTCATGCCGAACAGACCGTCGAAGCCGGCATTAGCCTGGCCGTCTAACATGTCCGTGCCGGCCAGCACGGCGCCGTCGGCGCTGATGCCACCGTAACGCATGCGTGCCGCAGTGCCCCGATAGACGTGTTGCGTGCCGCCCACGCCGTAGGCATTGAAGTCCAGCTCGTCCATCCGCACCCCGAGCCGGTCGGCCGCGCTGTTTGCCAGCGTGGTCGCAAACGCGCCCGTGTCCAGGATGAAGCGGACGGGATGGTTGTTGATGTCGGCCGTGAACCGCGGAGAACCGCCGCCCGCCTGCAACGGTATGACCGCCACTGCACCGAGCGAGCACGCTGCCTGGGCGGGTCCGGCAAGCCAGCACAGGGACGCTACCCACGCGAGAGAGATGCGCCGCCTCATCCGTTCCACCATCGCAACTCGCGCAGTTTTGCCGAAACTGCAACAAATTGTGGGGCGGCGTCAATCAGGCCTGCCCATGCGCGAACGCAATCACCGTCCCCCCATGCTGGTCGCTCGCCAGCGCGAAGCTGGAAGCGGCGTAGGGGCCGGAGAACGACAGGCTGGTGCTGCCGCCGCCGTTGGACAGCGTCAGCGTGCCGCCGGCAAAGATGTCGGTGGTGCCGGCGCCGAACGCGAAGCCGCGCAGGTCAATCGTGTCCTGCCCGGCAAAGCCCGCTATCGTGTTGGCGAAGTCCACCCCGGCATCGATCTGCAAGACGGCGGATTGCGACGGCCCGCCTACGAAACTCATCATACCGTTGCCGGCGGCCCCGGTGACGGCCACGTCCAGTAATGCCGCATAGATCGACGTGGAGTTGTAGGTGTTGCCCGCATTGTCCAGCACGACCGTTCCGCTGCTGGCCTGCAAATTTGCCGTGTTGTCGCTGCTGATCTGGCCGTCCAGCGACAGGACGGCCCCGTCCGAACTGAACACGCGCGTGATGTAGTCGTACTGTCCCTGCGCCCCCAAGTTGGCATCCAGCGTGATCTGCGAGGTTACATGCACGGTTCCAGGCGCCGTGTGCGAACTGGCCTCGGCACCGATGCTTGATGCCTGTGAGTAGATGAATGCGGAGTCGAGGTGCGAGGCGGCGTCGAGCAGCAGCGCGGCATAGCGCAACGCCACCCCGTACGTACCGGCACTGACCGATGCACCACCGGTCACCGTCAAGCTCAGGCCGGACAGGCTTTGGTCGTCGCCGATCGAAATGGCGCGTTCGGCCATCAGCGACGAACCGGCGCCGCTGACCGCGACATCGACGCCCCCGTAGCCCAGCGTCGAGATGCTGTTGACGTGCACGCTGCCGCCTGACGACACGGTCAGCGCCGATTGCCCCACGCCTGAGAAATAGATGCCCGACAAGGTCAGGCTGGACCCCGCGCCGGCAACGCTCACGCGCCCGTCGGCCGACCCGCCGCCTATCGACAGCTCGCTATACTGGTTGCCGAGGCTGTCCGGCCCGGCATCAAGCGTGCCGCCGCCCATGATGGCGAGCGACCCGTCCGAGATGGAGGCGCTGTAGCCGTCGTAGAGGAGCGCCACATGGGCGCCCCGCCCGGCGATCGTTGCCCGCCCATCGATCACGTCGAAGAACGCCCCGTCCAGCACGCCGTGCACGGTCATGCTGCCGCCGGTGAGCGCGCCGCCGGCGTTGCGGCCCACGTCGATGATGTCATGCGACGTCAGCGTAGCGCCGGCCGACAGCGTGACGCTGCCGCCCCCGCCGACCGCGAGATCGATCGGGTAGCCGCTGCTCTGCGGCGCGGACAGATCGAGCGTGCCGTGGCCGAACGTCAGCGCGTCGCCCAGCACCGTCATTGAGCCTGCGGTGGCGTCGGCCGGGCCGGCCAGGCTGATCGACCAGGCGCCGCCATCAGAAAACAGTGCGGCCGCCTGGGCGGCGGGCACGCCCCGCGTCCAATTCGCGGCGTCGAACCAGGACGCGCCGCCCTTGCCGGTCCACTTGGTCTTGCTCATGGCCGTCCTCCCAAGTCCGGAGTCACGTTACGCTATCCGGCGGCGCAGCGAAAAACTACCGGTTGGACTGGCGGATCAGCTGGGCGGCGCGCTCGCCGATCATTGCGCTGGGGGCGGCCGTGTTGCCGCTGACCAGGGTGGGCATGATGGAGGCATCGACCACCCGCAGCGCCTCCACCCCGCGCACGCGCAACAGCGGGTCGAGCACGGCGCGCGCGTCTGCCCCCATGCGGCAGGTGCCCACGGGGTGATAGATCGTGTCGGCACTGGCCCTGATCCGGGGCACCAGTGCCTCGCCGGCTTCCTCGGCCGGCTCTTCCAGCGGTCGGCCGGCATAGGGCCGCATCGCGGGTGCGGCCAATATGCGCAGGCTCTGCCCCACGCCGTCCACTAGCGTGCGCATGTCCTGCGGGTCGCCAAAGAAGTTGGGGTCGATCACCGGGGCCGTCCGCATGTCCGCGCTGGCCAGCCGCACGGTGCCGCGGCTGCGCGGCCGCAGCACGCAGCTATGCACCGACAGGCCGCGAAAGGCGTGCCGGCGCCGCCCATGGTCGTGCACCACGCCGATGCAGAAATGCACCTGCACGTCCGGCCGGTCCGCCGCCGGCGAGGACCGCAGGAAGCCGCCGGATTCGGCCACGTTGGTGGTCAGCATGCCGGTGCCGTGCCGCTTGTACTCGCGCCAGCCGCGAACCAAATCGGGCAGTATGGCCGGCGTCCCGCCAAACAGGCTGCGGTGCTTCACCCGCCGGTTGATCGTGTAGTCCACGTGGTCCTGCAAATTGCCGCCCACGTCGGGGCTGTCGTGCAGCACGGCCACGCCGTGCTCCCGCAGGTGCGCCGCCGGCCCGATGCCGGAACACATCAGCAGCTGGGGCGAACCGAAAGCGCCGCTGGAAACGACGAGTTCACCGCGCGCCTGCACGCCGCGCTCCGTGCCGCCCTGCCGCACGAGCACGCCGGTGGCGCGGCGGCCATCGAACAGCACGCGCGCCACCTCCGTGTCGGGCATCACCGCCAGGTTGGCGCGCGGCCGGTCGCCGATGTAGCCCCGGCCGGCGCCGTAGCGCGAGCCGTCCTTCTGGCTCACCTGATAGAAGCCGAAGCCTTCCTGATGCGGCCCGTTGAAGTCGGGATTGCGGGGAAAGCCGGCCTGTTCCGCAGCCTCGACAAAGGCAGCGGCAACCGGGTTGGGCGTGCGCAGGTCGGCGATGTTCAGCGGGCCGTCGCCGCCGTGGTAAGCGTCGGCGCCGCGCTCATTAGCCTCGGCGTTCCTGAAGCAGGGCAGCACGTCGTCCCAGCCCCAGCCATGCGCACCGGCGTCGCGCACCCAGCCGTCGTAATCCTCAGGCTGGCCGCGTATGTAGATCATGGCATTGATCAACGCGCTGCCGCCGATGCCGCGCCCGCGCGGCTGGTAGCCCCGCCGGCCGCCCAGCCCGGCCTGCGGCACCGTCTCGTAGGCGTAGTTGATCGGGTTCCGGCGAGCCGAAAGCAGGGCCAGGCCCAGCGGCACCTCGCTGGCCAACCCGCCGCGCGGTGGGCCACGTTCAATCAGGGCAACGGTCAGGTCGGGCCGCGCCTCGGCCAGGCGGGCGGCCACCGCGCAACCGGCCGGCCCGCCGCCCACCACCACGTAGTCGAACGAGTCAGGCACCAGCCTCTGCCCGGGCCTGCTTTACCGTGCGGCGCAGCTTGGCCATGCCGCCGATCCAGCGGCCGTAATTCTCCGCCTTCAGCTTCATGTAGTTCGCCACGTTAGGGTGCGGCAGGATCAGGAATTTCCCCTCCCGCAACCCTTCCAATGCCGAGAGAGCCACCGCCTCGGCGGTCAGCACGCCGTCCACGTCGGCCCCGCCGAAATAGTTGCGCGTCACCAGCGGCGTGCGCACGCCCTGCGGGCACAGCACAGAGACGCCCACCCCCTGGTCCTTGGCGGCGATGGCCAGGCTTTCGGCAAACCCGATGGCCGCGTGCTTGGTGGTGCTGTAGGTGGCCGAGCCGATCTGGCTGAGCAGCCCCGCCGCCGAGACGGTGTTGAGCAGCCAGCCGAAGCGACGCTCCATCATCCCCGGCAGCACGGCGCGCGCCGCGTACACATGCGCCATCACGTGCACCGCCCACAGCCGCGCCCAATCGGCATCGGGCGCAGAGGCGGCGTTGTCGAAATCGGGGTCGGTCGCGATCAGGCCGGCATTGCTGCAGAAGATGTCGATCTGGCCCGTCTCGGCCACCACGCGCTGGATGTCGGCCTCGCGCGAGACGTCGCAGGCGAAGGCCGTGCCGCCCACCCGCTCCGCCGTCTCACGCGCGCCCGCCTCGTTCAGGTCGGCCACCGCAATGTGCTTGGCACCCTCCGCGTGAAACAGCTCCGCCATCGCCCGCCCGATGCCGCTGCCGCCCCCGGTGATGACAACAACCTTGTCGCGTACGTCCATCTGCGTCGCCTTATACAGTCGTCATCGCGAAGAACTGCGTGTGTTCAACAGGTCAGAATATTTCGAAGAGGCCCGCGGCACCCATGCCGCCACCCACGCACATGGTCACCACGCCCCACTTTGCGCGGCGCCGGTGGCCCTCGATCAGCAGGTGGCCCGCCATGCGCGCGCCGGACATGCCGTACGGGTGGCCGATGGAGATCGCGCCGCCATCCACGTTCAGCTTGGCGGGGTCGATGCCTAGCCGGTCACGGCAGTAGATCACCTGAACGGCAAACGCCTCGTTCAGCTCCCACAGATCGATATCGTCAACTGAGAGGTCGTTGCGCTCCAGCAGGCGCGGCACGGCGAACACCGGCCCTATGCCCATCTCGTCCGGCTCGCAGCCGGCCACCGCCAGGCCGCGCAGGGCGCCCAGCGGCGTCAGCCCGCGGCGCGAAGCCTCCGCCGCCTCCATCACCACGCAGGCCGAGGCGCCGTCCGACAACTGCGAGGCGTTGCCCGCGGTGATCACGTGGCCCTCGCCGCGCACCGGCTTCAGCGCCGCCAGGCCCTCGGCCGTGGTGTCCGGCCGGTTGCCCTCGTCCTTCTTCAGCGTGACCTGCTTGAACGTGACCTCGCCGGTCGCCTTGTCGGCCACGCCCATGCGGGTCTCGAACGGCACGATCTCGTCGTCGAACCGGCCGGCGGCCTGGGCCGCAGCCGTGCGCTTCTGGGATTCCAGCGCGTAGGCGTCCTGCGTCTCGCGCGTCACCTGGTAGCGCTGCGCCACGATCTCGGCCGTGTCGATCATCGGCATGTAGATCTCCGGCTTATGCTCGCGCAGCCACTCGTCGAAGCCGTGCCAGTGGTTCATGTGTTCGTTCTGCACCAGGCTGATGCTGTCCAGCCCGCCGCCGATGGCCATCGGCAGCCCGTCGAACATCACCCGCTGCGAAGCGATGGAGATGGCCTGCAAGCCGCTGCTGCACTGCCGATCGACCGTGGTGCCGGCCGCCGTCACCGGCAGGCCGGCGCGGATGGCGGCCTGCCGCGCGATGTTGCCGCCGGTGGCGCCCTGCTGCAGCGCGCAGCCCAGGATCACGTCCTCGATCTCCGCACCCTCCACGCCGGCCCGCGCCATGGCTTGCGCCACCGCGTGGCCGGCCAGGGTGGCGCCGTGCGTGTCGTTGAAGGCGCCCCGGTAGGCGCGGCCGATCGGCGTGCGGGCGGTGGAAACGATGACGGCTTCGCGCATGGGGAATCTCCCTGCTACGGCACCTGTGGCGCCGCGTCTTGGTTGGGTGGGCTGTCGGCCCGTGTCGGCTGGACCGGCACGGGCAGGTTTGTCATAGTCGGCAGTCTCGGGTGTTCACCCTAAGCCTGTCAACGGACCGCCAGGAACCAGCATGGCCGAGCTTCGCCCCAGCACGCGCGACCGTATTCTGGAGTCGTGCCGGACGTTGTTCAACGAGCGCGGCCCGGCCGAGGTCACCACGTCGGAGATCGCGCAGTGCGTGGGCATCAGCGAGGGCAACCTCCACTACCATTTCCGCCGCAAGGAACAGCTGCTCGAAGCGCTGTTCGAGCAGTTCCTGGCGGCCAACGAGCGCGCGGGTGCGGCGGGTGCGGCCCTGGCCCGCAGCCCGCAGCCCCACCGCGCCTACCTTGCCGGCTGGTTCAACATGATGTGGGAGTGGCGGCTGTTCTACGCCGCCGGGGTGTACCGCATGGCGCCCGGCCTGCACCGCCGCCTGATGCAGTTGACCGAGACGGGGCAGGCGCAGGTGCGGCGCGTGCTGCTCGACCTGGTCGCGCGCGGCGTGCTGGAGGCAAGCCCGGCGGAGATCGACCGGCTGGTGGTCAACGCCTGGATCGTGGCGAGCTACTGGATCGACTACCTCCGCTCCCGCCAGGGTGTGGAGGTGATCACCCGCGACCACCTGCGCTGGGGCTACGCCCAGGTAGAGGCGCTGTTTGTGCCCTATGCTACGGCGGCCAAGCCCGACCAGATCCGCCAGGCCGGCTAACCTCACGACTGAACCCGGAAGCTGACCCATGACCGAACTGATCGAGGTGCGCTCGCAGCATCGTTTCGACGAGGCGGCGCTGCAGGCCTACCTGGCGGAGCACCTGCCCGAAGCGGCCGCACCCCTGGCCATCCGCCAATTCCAGGGCGGGCAGTCCAACCCCACCTTCCTGCTGACCGATGCGGCCGGCCGGCGCTACGTGCTGCGAAAAAAGCCGCCGGGCGCCATCCTGCCCTCGGCCCATGCGGTGGAACGCGAGTACGCGGCGATGCGCGCGCTGGGGCCGACGGCGGCGCCCGTCCCCAACGCCCGCCTGCTATGCGAGGACAGCGCCGTGATCGGCACGCCGTTCTACGTGATGGACTACATCGACGGCCGCGTTCTGACCGACTTGCGCCTGTCCGAGATAGAGAAGCCCGACCGTATCGCCTATTACGACGCGGTGGCCGACGGCCTGGCCGCGCTGCACCGCGTCGATTGGCGGGCGGCGGGCCTGGCGGCGTTCGGACGGCCGGACGCCTACATAGCGCGGCAGATCGGCCGCTGGACCAAGCAGTACCTGGCCTCCGACCCCGCGCCCAATGCGGACATGGAGGCGCTGATCGACTGGCTGCCCGCCCACCTGCCGCCGGACGAGCCGGCGGTGATCGCCCACGGCGACTACCGGCTGGGCAACCTGATGTGGGCACCGGACGGCCCGCAACTGCTGGCGATTCTGGATTGGGAGCTGGCCACCATCGGCCACCCGATGGCCGACCTGGCCTACCTCGCCTCGTTCTACCACCTGCCGCAGGACGGCGATCCGTTTCGCGGGCTGGGCGGCGCCGACCTGGCAGCGCTGGGGCTGCCCAGCGAACAGCATTTGGTGACGCGCTATTGCGACGCCGTGGGGCGCGACTTCCCCGCGGATGACTGGCCGTTCTACCTCGCCTTCTCGCTGTTCCGCTCCGCCTCGATCGGCTGGGGCGTGTACGACCGCTCGCGCCGCGGCAACGCGGCCGATCAGCGGGCGCACCTGTACAACGAGATGTTCAAGACCTGCGCCCGGGTCGCCTGGAGCATTGCGCAGGGGTAACCCAAACCGCCCGGCGCTGGCGCGTTCTAGCCCTGTTGAGCAAGGAGCGGGCATCATGCCAGACAAGAACGAACACACCGGCCGTTTCGGCGGCCCGGGAAGCAGCCACCAGGACCGTGAGCACCCCGGCAAGAACCACCAGGAGCATGGGCACAAGGCCGGCGGAGGCAAGCCTGGGTCGCAGCCTGACCACCAGAAGGACACGGGCGGGGACGATTCAGGTGGTGGACACCACTATCGCGAGCATGGCCGCACCTAGCTAGGCCGGAAGCAACGGCCCGGAAGCGGTTGCTTCCGGGCCGTTGCAGTCTCAGCGGCGGCCGGCGCGGCGCAGCGCGTCGGCGGTGAAGTCGGCCGGGGTCAGCGTGGCGGTGGTGTAAGTCGGCGCCGTCGGCTCCTGGCTGTGCAGGCCCTGCACCAGGTAGCGACGGGCCAGCAGGTCCATGAACTCGTAGCCATCCGCACCGCACAGCGGCACCTCGGGCGATTCGGCCACAAAGGCGAGCGCCGTGCGCCAGAGCTGGCCGCGCGTATCGTAGCGGTCGGCCACCGCGATCTGCCAGCTATCCTCGTCGATGTAGAAGGTGCGGCGCGCATAGATGTGGCGGAAGCCCGGCTTCAGCGCGGCTTCCACCACCCACACGCGATGCAGCTCGAAGCGCAGCAGGTCGGGATTGACCGCCGTGGGCTTCACGATGTCGCTGTACTTCACGCCGGGCTGCTGGATCTTGTAGTTGTTGTAGGGGATATAGACCTCTTTCTTCCCCTTCAGCGTCCAGTTGTAGCGGTCAACGGCCCCGTTGAACATGTCGTAGTCGTCAACGGTCTCCAGCCCGTCGGTGTTCTGCACCGGCGTGTCGTAGTTGATCTCCGGCGCGCGGCGCACACGCCGCTCGCCCGGGTTGTAGGTCCAGGCTTCGCGCGGCTGCTGGAACGGGTCCTGGTAGCTGCGCACCAGCGTCAGCTGGCCGGCGATGCGCGGCGGCTCCAGCACTTCCTGCCAGAACAGGCTGTCCCACTTGGCGGGGTTGTCCAGGCCCGGGGTGTTGTAGGCCAGCAATATCTGCTCGTGCCAGCGGGTCAGCGAGTAGTCGCCGTTCGGCGTGGTGATCGCGTTATCGACGGTGCGCACCACCTGGCCGCCGCGCCAGCGCAGGATGTGGTTCCAGATCGCTTGGTTGCCGTTGGCGGGAACGGGGAAGGGAATGGACAGCTTGGCCCCTTCTACGCCCAGGCCGTTATCGGTCAGGTGGGCACGCCCTGCGTTGGCGATCGCATTGTCGTAAATGAACTGCGGCGCGGCCGCGGTGCGGTGCGTGGGGTACACGTCCACGTGGTAGCCGGGCAGCGTGCGGATCATCGCAACCGTGCCGTCGGCCAGCTTGCCGGCATAGCGGTCAACGTTGGACGCGGTGATGGAGAACAGCGGACGCTCGCCGGCGAACGGATCGGGCCGGTACTTGCCCGGCACGTAGCCGGAAGCTGGGGTGGTGAGCCCGCCGGTCCAGGCCGGGATGGAGCCGTCGGCGTTGCCGGCCTTTACGGCACCCATGGGTGTCAGGGTGCGGCCGAGATCGGCCGCAGTCTGCGCGTCCACCCGGCCGGCCAGCGCGGTCCCCGCCAGTAGCGTGGCTGCAAGCAGCACTTTCTTCATCATACGTTGCCATCCCCTGCTTCGCGGCGATTACCGCCTGCCGCGCCATGTAAGCCGCGGCGTCCTAGGGTGTCCACCCTTCATCCCGTTCATTATGAGATAGCAATGGACACAGAAAGGTTATAACGAATATAAAACGGTCATCCAATTGCGGGGTTCGAACTCATGAAACGTATGCTGCTGGCAGCCACGATGCTGGTTGCCGTCCAGGTCGGGCGTGTCGACCAGCGAGAATGCGAGCGCGGACT
>CAXUGD010000043.1:0-14229 GCA_964250355.1 uncultured Acetobacteraceae bacterium
GGGTCGTAGCGCATCGGCTCGACCAGGCTGGCGACGCGCAGGCCCGCCTGGTGCAGCAGGGTGGCGAAGTCGGCGACGGTGTAGGCACGGTCGCGCGGGTTCAGCAGCAGGTCGTGCAGCCCGGCATCGCCACCCTGGGTCAGATCGGTGAAATTCGGGTTGGCGTGCAGCCAGTTGGTGGCCGGCAGGTGGCGCAGCACCCGGCGCGCGGTGTCCAGCCGCGCCGCCGTGGGCTCGGCGGCCGGCGCCAGCAGCGCCAGGGCGTCACCCACCATATAGACGCCAGTGCGGCCGTGCGGGGCATACACCATCAACCCGAACCCGCCGCCGGGCGCCAGCACGGACAGCAGCGCGCGCAGGCCCGCAGCCGGGTCGGGCAGGTGGTGCAGCACGCCGCAGCAATCGATGTAGTCGAACGGGCCCATGCCCGAGCCGGGCAGGTCGAGCAGCGAGCGCTGCTCGAAACCGATATTGGCCAGGTTACGCGCTTCCGCCCGCCTTTCGGCGATGCCACGCGCGGCCGTGCTGCGGTCCAGCCAGGTGACGTGGCCGGGACGGTCCGCCCAGGCCATCTGCTGGGCCAGCATGATCGCCCCGTCCCCGGTGCCGCCGCCGGCGAACAGCGCGCGTAGCGGGCGGGCGGCGCCCACCCAGTGGTCGATCTCGCGCAGGTGGCTTGGGCTGCCCACCCATAGATGTCGGGTCTCCTCCCGCGGGTCGCGGGCGGGATAGGGTAGCGCCTCGTATTGCCGGGCCAGTTGGTCGTCCGTCTCGTCGGTCTTTGGCAGTTCGGACATGGATCGCCTATTACCGCAGGCATGCAGCCAACGACATCATCGCGCGGCTATTTCGGCATCGGGGCCGAGGGCGTCTCCAAATCGGCCAACATGGGCGCGCTGCTGCGCACCGGGCACGCCTTCGGCGCCACGTTCTGCTTTTCCATCGGCGCCGGCTGGGACGCGAGGGCCGGCCGGCAATCCGACACGGCCGACACGCCGGCGCACGTGCCGTTCTTCCGCCACGCGACACCCGACGAACTCTCGCTGCCGCGCGGCTGCGCGCTGGTGGGCTTGGAGCTGCTGGACGACGCCACCCCGCTGCCCAGCTTTCGCCATCCGTTGCGGGCCGCCTATGTGCTGGGGCCGGAACGTGCCGGCCTGTCGCCCGCCGTGCTCGCCCGCTGCGCCCATGTGGTGCGCATCCCCACACGCTTCGCGCTGAACCTGTCGGTGGCCGGGGCGTTGGTGCTGTACGACCGGCTGATCCAGCACGGGCGCTTTGCCGAGCGGCCCGTGGCGGCCGGGGGTGCGGCGGCCCCGCCACCACCCGGCGCGCATGGCGCCCCGGTGTTTCGGCAGACGGTCCCCGACTGGCTGGCCGAACGCTGAACCGGCAGCGCCGGCGGGATGGCGCGCTTGTTTGCACCCCGCCCCCGCCGTATCTCTGCCGCGATGCGCGCCGTCCTGCCTTTTCTTCTTCTTGCATGGCCGGCCACGGCCCAGCTGCCCCATGGCCCCGCGCACCACGCGGGCGCGCTACGGTCGCTGGGCAAGTTCGGCGAGTGGCAGGTGGCCACCCATAGCGAGGGCGACGCGGTGACCTGCTTCCTGTTCACCCGGGCCGAAGCCTCTGCCCAGCACGTACCCGGACGGAGCGACGTCGTGCTGAGCGTGACGCGCCGGCCGCACAGCCACGACGTGGTGGCGTTGGCAGCCGGGTTCGCCCTGTCGGGCCACGAGGATGCGCCGTTGCAGGCGGGGCCGACGAAAATGCTGTTCTACATCGCCGGCCGCTCGGCCTTTGCGCGCGACAATGCGGCTGCCCTGGCCAGTTTCGGGCATGAAAGCAGTGTGACCGCCCGGCTGGCCGGACCGCGCGGGGTGACGGCGACGGACCGCTTCAGCCTGAAAGGGTTCGGCACGGCCTACGCGGCCATGACAGAGGCGTGCCCGGCACCATGAACGCGCTTTCACCCCGCACGGCCGAGCTGACGGAGGCCGAGCGCACGCGCGTCCTGGCCAAGTCCGCGCTGTTCAACCCGCCGCCGCACGTGCTGCCCGATGGGCGGCGCGACCTGGTGGGGCTGAGCCGCGAGGCGCTGGCGGCCGAGGTGGCCGCCATCGGCGAGGCGCCGTTCCGGGTGAAGCAGCTGTGGCACTGGATCTACCACCAGGGCGCCACCGAGTTCAGCGCCATGAGCTCGATCGCGCGGCCCCTGCAGGAGAAGCTGGCGGCACGCTTCGTGATCGGCCGGCCGGTGGCGGCCACGGTGCAGACCAGCGCCGACGACACGCGGAAGTTCCTGTTCCGCTTCCGCGACGGGCAGGAGGCGGAGACCGTCTATATCCCTGACCCCCAGCAGGACCGCGGGGCGGTGTGCATCAGCAGCCAGGTAGGCTGCACTCTGTCCTGCCGGTTCTGCCACACCGGCACGCAGACGCTGGTGCGCAACCTGGGCGCGGCCGAGATCGTGGGCCAGTTCATGGCGGCCCGCGACAGCTACGGCGAGTGGCCCAGCCCGCGCGGCGAGACGCCCCGGTTGCTGAGCACGATCGTGCTGATGGGCATGGGCGAGCCCCTGTACAACTACGAAAACGTCGCCGCCGCCATGCGCATCGTGATGGATGGCGAGGGCATCGGGCTGTCGCGCCGGCGCATCACGCTGTCCACCTCCGGCGTGGTGCCGATGATGGACCGGGCGGGCGAGGAGCTGGGCGTGAACCTGGCGGTTTCGCTGCACGCGGTGCGCGACGACCTGCGCAACGAGTTGGTGCCGCTGAACCGCAAATATCCGATCGCCGAGCTGATGGCCGCCTGCCGGCGTTATCCGGGGGCGACCAACGCGCGGCGCATCACCTTCGAATATGTGATGCTGCGCGGGATCAACGACAGCGAGGCGGACGCGCGCGCGCTGGTGCGGCTGATTTCCGGCCTGCCGGCCAAGGTGAACCTGATCCCGTTCAACCCGTGGCCCGGCAGCACATACGAGCCGTCCAGCGGCAACGCGCTGCACCGATTCGCCAAGATCGTGATGGATGCGGGATTTGCGTCCCCGATACGGACACCGCGCGGGCAGGACATTCTGGCGGCTTGCGGGCAGTTAAGGACGGAGAGCGGACGGCATCGCAAAAGCCAGCTTGTTAAAGGCAGCCTTGCATAACGGCAGCAATCTGGTTTTTATTAAAGGTAGGGTTTAATAACGGGACCCCTGTCTTCCTTATGAAAGCCTGGCAATAACATGCAACTCGCCTTGACGGGCCGGTCAGGTCGTTACGTGCGTCAGCCTGGCGGCTATCGCGCGTTCCTACCTATGCCCTTGCCGCCTGATCCACCGATATCGGTCGATAGAACATTGCAGCGCTTGCTATCCGCGGCGGACCTGGCGCTGGGACGTCTTGACGGCTCGATCCAAATCCTGCCTAACCCCGACCTTTTTGTCATGATGTACGTGCGGCGTGAAGCCGTCCTGTCGAGCCAGATCGAGGGCACCCAAAGCTCACTACAGGATCTATTGGCGGCCGAAGCGCAAATCCTGTCCCCGGAGCAACCACGGGACGTAGCCGAGGTTGTCAACTACGTCGCGGCAATGAACCACGCCATCGCGCGCCTTGGCGACCTACCGGTTTCGGTGCGGCTAATACGCGAGATTCATGAACGTCTCTTGCGGAATGTGCGTGGCTCGGCGCTGACACCTGGGGAGTTGCGGCGCTCGCAAAACTGGATCGGTCCTGGAGGGTGCACACTCAACGAAGCGAGCTTCGTGCCGCCGCCGCCGCACGAAGTCGCCCAAGCCTTATCCGACCTGGAACGCTTCCTGTATGCCGACGATGAGCTTCCGCTGTTGCTGAAAATCGGATTGACGCACGCGCAATTCGAGACGATCCATCCGTTCTTGGATGGAAACGGCCGGGTCGGTCGGTTGCTCATAACGTTTTTGCTGTGCGAGAAGGGCGTGCTGCAGAAGCCCGTTCTCTACCTTTCTTACTACTTCAAAAAACACCGGCAGCGGTACTACGATCTGTTGCAGGCGATACGGGATAGCGGCGATTGGGAAAGTTGGCTTGCATTCTTCTTGGAAGGCGTCGCCGAAGTCAGCGTCCAGGCCACCGAGACGGCACGCCGAATACTCGCCTTGCGCGAACGCCATCGAAATGACGTTGCGTCGAAGCTGGGCTACGCCGCCGGCAACGGACATCAAGTCCTCGAACACCTGTTCGCCCGCCCGATCGTTTCGGTCAACGAGGTGCGTGACCTGATCGGCACGACCTATCCAGCTGCCAACCAGCTTGTCGAGCGAATGGTCACGTTGGGCATTCTGGAAGAGGTCACCGGACAGACGCGCAATCGGCGGTTTCGATATGCACCGTATATCCACCTTTTTGACGATTGAGCCAGACCTGCATCGCACTTCTTCCACCCGCGCCAAAAAAGCGGATGTGACGTGTTGGCGGCTTGGTTCTGAAACTGCGAACGTGCAGCGCGACAAAGTAGCTTCACGGACTAACCTGAAGACCCATAACAAAATCGTCGAACACGGATGCGCCGACCTGGAAGGTTCGTGTGCCGATCTCGACAAAACCCTGCCGCCGGTAGAAGGCGACGGCGCGGGTGTTGGCCTTGAGCACGCCCAAGACGAGCTGGCGTTTGCCGCGGGCCCTCGTTTCGGCGATGGCGTGGTTCATCAGCGCGTGGCCAGCGGCGGTGCCGTGGAAGCGCGACAGCAGATAGATGCGCTGCACTTCCAGGTCGTCGGGGTGTGGGTCGGGGTCCGGCAGGGCGGCCGGCATCAGCACCAGGTAGCCCACCGCCGCGCGTGAAGTAGTCTGTGCGATCCAGATTGCCACGTCCGGGTCGGCCAGCCACGCGGCATAGACGGCAGCGCTGTGCTTGTGCAGGCAGTGAGCCACGATGTCGGCGCCCGGAATCCTGTCCGCGTAGGTTTCCAGCATGGTGGCGCTGCCCACCACCGACAACGCGGCGGCGTCATCAGCGGTGGCACGGCGGATCGACAGCACCGGGCCGCCAACGGAACGATCAGGTATTCATCGCGTCGAAGAAATCCTGGTTCGACTTGCTGTATTTCAACTTGTCCAGCAGGAAATCCATGCCGTCGCTGGCGCCCATCGGGTTCAGGATGCGGCGCAGCACCCACATCTTCGACAAGGTACCCTTGTCCACCAGCAGCTCCTCCTTGCGGGTGCCGCTCTTGGTGATGTCGATGGCGGGGAAGGTGCGCTTGTCCGACAGCTTGCGGTCCAGGATGATCTCGGAGTTGCCGGTGCCCTTGAACTCCTCGAAGATCACCTCGTCCATGCGGCTGCCGGTGTCGATCAGCGCGGTGGCGATGATGGTGAGCGAGCCGCCCTCCTCGATGTTGCGGGCGGCGCCGAAGAAGCGCTTGGGCCGCTGCAGCGCATTGGCGTCCACGCCGCCGGTCAGCACCTTGCCGGACGACGGCACCACCGTGTTGTAGGCGCGTGCCAGGCGCGTGATGCTGTCGAGCAGGATCACCACGTCGCGCTTGTGCTCGACCAGGCGCTTGGCCTTCTCCAGCACCATCTCCGTCACCTGCACGTGGCGCGTGGCCATCTCGTCGAAGGTGCTGGCCACCACCTCGCCCTTCACGGTGCGGGCCATGTCGGTCACTTCCTCGGGCCGTTCGTCGATCAGCAGCACGATCAGGAAGACTTCGGGGTGGTTGGTGGAAATAGCGGTGGCGATGCTCTGCAGCATCACCGTCTTGCCGGTGCGCGGCGGGGCCACGATCAGCGCGCGCTGCCCCATGCCGATGGGGGCCACCAAGTCGATCACGCGCGGGGTGCGGTCGGGCTGCGCACCCTTAACCGTGCTGATCGGCAGGTCCATTTCCATACGCAGGCGGCGGTCGGGATAGAGCGGCGTCAGGTTGTCGAAATTGATGCGGTGGCGGACCGCGTCCGGCTGCTCGAAATTGACGTTGTCCAGCTTCGAGAGCGCAAAATACCGCTCGCCATCGCGGGGCGCGCGTATCTGGCCATCCACCGTGTCACCGTTGCGCAGGCCGTAGCGGCGCACCTGGTTGGGGCTGACATAAATGTCGTCCGGTCCGGGCAGATAGTTGCTTTCCGGGCTGCGCAGGAAGCCAAAGCCGTCGGGCAGGATCTCCAGCGTGCCGTCGCCGTAGATGGCCTGGTCGCTATCGGCCAAGTTTTTCAGGATGGCGAACATCATGTCCTGCTTGCGCAGGCTGGACGCGTTCTCGATGGAGAGGGATTCGGCAAAGCTCAGCAAATCGGGCGGCGATTTGGCCTTGAGTTCGGCGAGATGCATTGAGGGCAGCCTCGGATCATACGGTATGGGAATGGGACGGACCACGATGCGCCTGGCGCTTTCGGAAACCGCATCGGGAAGGGAGGAGCCGCGCTGCAGGCAGAACACCCGCGGGGACAGGAAGTAACTGGCACAAACCGCACGGCGCTTCAAGCCTTCCCGATGATGGGCGCGGCCGCGGGCTAGAAAGGCTGAACCACGACCATCACCACAGCCACCAGCATCAGCGCGGTTGGCACCTCGTTGGCGATGCGGAAGAAACGCTGCGGGCGGGTGTTGGCGTCGTGGAGGAATCCGCGGCGCCATTTGCCCATGGCCCCGTGCACGCCGCCCAGGCCCAGCACGGCGGCGATCTTCACGTAAAACCAGCCGGCGTGCCAATCGACCAGGCCGGGCGTCAGCGCCAGCAGGATGCCGAAGCCGAAGGTGGCCAGCATGGCAGGGGTCATGATCAGCTTGTAGAGCCGCCGCTCCATCACCTTGAACAGCTCGCTGGCCTCGCTGCCGGGGGCGACGGTGCAGTGATAGACGAACAGGCGCGGCAGATAGAGCATGGCTGCCATCCAGGCGATCAGCGAGACGATGTGCAGCGCCTTGGTCCAGGGGTACAGGTGCAGCAGGAATGGCAGGCTCACGCCGCACGCCCCAGCCTTGCCGCGGCGAACAATGCGGGCAGCTCGGCCAGGCTGTGCACGAGGCCATGCGGCGCCTGCGGCAGGCCGGGGGGCAGCCCGTCGGGTGCAAAAGCCACCACCCGCATGCCTGCCGCGTGCGCCGCTGCCATGCCGGGCCCGCTGTCTTCCACCACCAAACAGGCCGACGGCGGCACGCCCTGCGCGCGGGCGGCCGCCAGGAACAGGTCGGGCGCAGGCTTGCCGCGGGCCACGTCGCGCGCGCTGTGCACGCGGCCGGCCACCACGGCCGACAAGCCGGTGCTGCCGAACTTCTCGGCCATCTCTGCGTGCGACGAGTTCGACGCGATGCGGTAGGGCACGCCCAGCGCCGCCGTGGCCTCCAGCATCGCCTTTGCACCAGTCATCACGGGCACGCCGGCAGCCAGGCGGGCGATCAGCCGCGCCTGCACCACGGCTGGCCAGTCGGACGGCAAAATCCGGTCCGTTTCAGCCTCGTAAATCGGTTGGATGGCCGACCAGGTAAGGCCGGTGAAACGGCGCGCGTAAGCCTCGGTTATCGGCCAACCGAGGGCATGCGCCTCCTCGGCCAGCAGGCGGCGAGAGACGGGTTCGCTGTCGATCAGGACGCCATCGCAATCGAAGATAACCAGCTCAAGCGTCATGGGCCGTCCGCATCGGGCAATCCTTGTGGCGGCCGGGGCAGGCACGCGCGCCGACGAAGCTGCACGTGCCTACGCCGCGGCGCCGGGCCGTGTGAACGGCCTGGGCCAGGGCTGCGATGAAACCCGGATCGCTGTTCTGCGCCGGGGCGCGGAAATAGCCGGGCACCCCCATCTTCTCGGCCAGTTCCCGGTACTCGACATCGAGCTCGACCAGCGTTTCGGAGTGCTCGGAGACGAAGGCGATCGGCACTACCAGCACCGCCACGCCATCCTTGGCAGCCCGCTCGATCGCCTCCTCGGTGGAGGGGTCGAGCCATTTCTGCGGGGTCGCGCGCGACTGGTAACAGACCTGCCAGTCCAGCGTCTCGCCGGCCGCCTGCATGTGGTCCACCACCGATTGCACGGTGGATTCGATCTGGAACTGATAGGGGTCGCCCCGCTGCACGATCGTCTCGGGCAGGCCGTGGGCGGAAAACAGGATGCGCAGCGGTGCCGCTGCCTGCTTGCGGGCATCGCCCAGGGCGCGGCGTACGATGCTGGCTGTCGCGGCGACGTAGGCAGCGTCGTTGAACCAGCAGCACAGCGTGGTGACCGGGCGGGCCAGCCCTACCTGGGCGGCAGCCTCACGCCAGGCGGCCAGGGAGCTGCCGGTGGTGGTGGTGGAAAAATGCGGGTAAAGCGGCAGCAGGAACACCTCGTCCGCGCCCCAATCGCGCAACTCGGCGGCGGTCTGCAGACTGAACGGGTGCCAGTAGCGCATGGCGATGAAGCAGCGCGCCTCCACCCCGAGGCCGGAGAGTGCCTGTTCCAACGCCGCGGCCTGGTCGCGTGTCAGCTCGAGCAGCGGCGACTTGCCGCCCAGGATCGCGTAGTTCTCGGTGGCCGGTTTCACGCGCGCGGCCGCGATGATGCGGGCCAACAGGGGCCGGACGAAGAACGGCACGCGCAGGATGGCGGGGTCGCGGAACAGGTTCAGCAGAAACGGCCGTATCGCCTCTGGCCGGTCGGGCCCGCCCAGGTTGAACAGCACCACAGCCAGCTTACGGCGCGGCTGAGGCTGCAGCACCGGCATAGCGCTGACCGCGGCCGAAACCCCTTCCGCCCGCCGCTCGACGACTACTGGCTGCGCAAAAATCCGACCAACTCCGCCACGTGTTCCGGGTTCGTCTGCGGCAATATGCCGTGGCCCAGGTTGAAGATATGTGGCCGGCCGCGAAGTGCACCCAGGATCGACGAGATTTCGGCCCGCATGGCCGCCCCGCCGGCGATCAACGCGATCGGGTCCAGGTTGCCCTGCACCGCCACGCTGTCCGGCACCGACGCTGCGGCGACGGCCGGGTCCGTGCCGGTGTCCAGCGCCACGCAATCGACGCCCGTCCGCTCGGCAAACAGCCCTGCATACAACCCGGCCAGGCGCGGGAAGCCGATGACCGGCACGCCTGGATGGCGCCGGTTCAGCGCATCCACGATGCGGGCGGTGGGGCCTACCACGTGGCGCAGGAACTGGCTGGGGGAAAGCATGCCGGCCCAGGTGTCGAACAGCATCACCACCTCGGCGCCGGCGGCGATCTGGGCGGACAGGTAGTCGGTGGTGCTGTGCACGAGCAGGTCAATGAGGCGGCCGAACAGGGCCGGGTCTTCGTAGGCCATGGCCCGTGTCAGGGCGAAATCACGCGAACCGCTTCCCTCCACCATGTAGCAGGCCACCGTGAACGGACTGCCGCAGAAGCCGATCAGCGTGCACTGCTCCGGCAGGGCCAAGCGCAAACGGCGTATCGTTTCCAGCACCGGTGCCGTGGCCTGCGCTACGCGAGCGGGGTCGAGCGCGTCCAGCGCAGCCTCGGTCCGGACAGGGGCCAGTACCGGGCCGACCCCATCCTTGAACGCCACGTCCTGGCCCAGCGCCCAGGGCAGGATCAGGATGTCGCTGAACAGGATGGCGGCATCCATGCCGAAGCGGCGTATCGGCTGCAGCGTGATCTCGGTTGCCAAGTCAGGGTCCATGCAGCGCGCGATGAAACCGCCCGAACTCTCCTTGATGGCGCGATATTCCGGCAGGTAGCGCCCCGCCTGCCGCATCAGCCATACCGGCGGCGGCCATACGTCGTCGCCTGCCAGCACGCGCAGAATGGGCTTTACGGGCATCGTTGATCCGTCCGTTCCTGCCTTTCTTAAGCTTGGAGGAGTCTTAAGAGTAGGGTGGGGTGTTGGTTGGGGGTGTTGAACATGGGGTACCCGGCTCCGCGGGCGGCCCAGCCCGTCTATCCACATACGGGGCAGGCGGCAACCGGCTCAGCTTGCGTGATTTTCATGAACGATCCGCAAGGTAGCCGTCGGCCGGCCGTTCCGTCCACCTGCACCGGGGTTGCCCGGGTTATCCCCGGCTTTGGTTCCGGCCGGAAACACGGGCCGTGTAAACGCGGCTTATCCCCGCTATCCTCCATCTCATGAGCAGCGCCGACGGCCAGCACCGGATCAACCTGCACCTCGTCTCGGACGCGACGGGCGAGACGCTGAACTCGATCGCGCGGGCCACGGTTTCGCAGTTCGAGGAGGCCCACATCATCTATCACCGGTGGAGCCTGATCCGGACTCGCTTCCAGCTGCACCGCGTGCTGGAGGGGATCGAGGCCGAGCCCGGTCCAGTGCTCTCCACTGTGGTGGACCGCGCGCTACGCAACGACCTGGAAAGCACGTGCGAGCGGCTGGGCCTGCCGGTGGTCAACGTGCTGGAACCGGTGCTGGCCGTGTTGGCCGACCAGATCGGTGCCCAGGCGACGGCTAGGCCGGGCCGGCAATACGTGCTGGATGCCGACTACTTCCGGCGCATCGACGCGATCCATTTCGTGCTTGCCCATGATGACGGCCAAGCGCAGGCAGGCATTGCCGAGGCCGACGTGATTCTTGTGGGCGTCTCCCGCAGCTCCAAGACGCCCACCAGCTTTTATTTGGCCAACCGCGGCGTGAAGGCGGCCAACGTGCCGCTGGTGCCCGGCACGATCGACCCGCCGGGGCTGGAGGCGACGCATTGCCCGGTGATCGGGCTGACCCTGGATGCGCAATCGCTGATCGAGATACGGCGCCACCGGCTGAAGCTGATCGCCCAGGGCCAGGGTGCCGTGCACGTGAAGAAAGACAGTGGCGACTACGTGGACCTGGAAACGGTGCGCGCCGAACTCCTATGGGCGCGGCGCCTATGCACGCGGCGCGGCTGGCCGGTGATCGACGTCACCCGGCGCTCCATCGAAGAGACGGCCGCAACCGTGCTGCAACTGATGGAGGCCTGGCATGTCCGGCGAGACCGGAAGGGCGTGGCACCGATGTCGCTGGCGGTAACGCCCGAGCCGTAGCGGCTGCCGATGCCGGTCCGGGCCTACTGGACCACGCCGTAGGAGGGCGCACCGAGGCCGGGGCAGGCGCAGCCGCTGCCCACATGCGTCTGGCTCGGCGCGGCACAGGTGTAGTTACCCGCGTAGCAGGTGCTGCCGAACGGGGTATCGGCCTGCGACATCTGCGGTGCGGGTGTCTGCGCCGGCGGGTAGGGCGGCGGCGCATAGGCAGGCGGCGGGTAGTACGCCGGCCCGTAATAGGCGGGCGGGTAGTAGTAGGGCGCCGGGTAGGCCACCACGGGCGGGGCTACGACGACCGGGCCGCCGATAAAGAAGCCGCCACGAAACCAGGCTTTCGCAGGGGCGGGGGACAGGGCGGCGCCGGCCAAGGCCGCGGCGGCCGCCATACGGATCAGGGGAGTGGCGAGTGCGTGTGTCATGATGGGAGTATCAACGGCAGATGTGACTTTTCCGTTTCCGAAGTTTAAGGAAATGTGAACGGCGTCACTTGCCCTCGTCGGGATCGACAAAGGTGAACAGCGACGGGTCGAAGCTGCCGCCGAGCTGGACCGACGAGATCCGTATCCGCGTCTCGCGCCCCTGCGCATCGACCACCGACCAGCCGGCCAGCGCCAGCGGGCTGGCGTTCAGCGTCAGCGTCAGGCTGCCATCCCCCGGCGTCTTGGTGCGCACCAGCGTCAGTTGCAGGCCGCCCGGCGGACGCTGGAAATCGGTCAGCGTCACGTCGCCGGTCAGCGTGATCGTATCGGCCAGCAACAAGCCCAGCGGCGTGTTGCCGACCGGGATGTTGGTGGTCTGGTCCAGCTGCGCATCATGGAACACCACGGTCCCGTTGCCCGCCACCAGCAGCAGCGGGCTGGGCTTGTCGTAAGCAAAGCGCATGCGGCCCGGGCGTTGCAGCCACATGGTGCCCTGGGTGACTGCACCGTCGGGGCCGACCTGGATGAAGCGGGCTTTCAGGGTGCGCAGGGTGTTGAGGTAGCGCGCCACGGCCGAAACCGCTGATGCATCGGCGTCCGAAAGGACCGCGGCGTGGACGGCTTCGGGGGTTTGCGCCGGGGCTGAAGCGGAGAAGCCCAAAATCAGCAAGGCCAGGCAGAACAAGCGTTTCGTCATGCGCAAGCCTAGGCGAAATGCTGCAACTTGTCGCCGGGGAGAAGATCGTACGGGGTGGACCACCCCGGCAAAGCCGCAATCCGTCCGAGCCAGGCGTGCACGCCCGGATAGGCAGCCTGCAAATCGTAGCCGGTCTCGCGGGCAGGGTAGGACAGGTAGGCACACATCGAGAGGTCGGCGATGGTCGCGCGGTCACCAATCACGAAGGGCTGGCGGCTGACGACCAGTTCCACGATCCCCAAGAAATCGTCCACGCGGGACTTCAAGAATGCGAGGACCGCCGGGTCCTTCCTGGCGCTGAAGGTTCGCATGAAACGGTAGGTCGCCATGTGCGCAGACAATTTCTGGTTGTCCCAGAACAGCCACCGCAGCACCTCGAACCTCTCGGCGTCGCCCTCGCCGCCGAGCCTTCGGTAGCGCTCGGCAAGCTGCAACAGGATCGGGCCCGTCTGCGTCAGAATGTGCCCGTCCACCTCCAAAACAGGTATCTCCCCCATGGGATTGACCCTGGCGCGCCACTCCGGCGTCCACGTCACGCGCGCCCCAAAATCGGTCCAAACCGGCTCGAACGTCTGACCGCAGAGGGTCAGCATGAGGGCGAGCTTGTAGCTGTTGCCGGATTCGGGAAAGTAATGGAGCCGATACTGGCTCAAGGCACACCCTTGCTCGTGCTATACTCGAAATGCAGCGCCTCGCCCGGCCGGGCGATGGGGTGCATGGCGTGGGCTGCCATCGCCGCCTCGGAAAAACCCTGCAGAATCAGCTTCAGCTTGCCCGGGTAGGTCGCCACGTCGCCGATGGCGAAGATGCCGGGGACAGAGGTTTCGCAGGTGGCCTGCGTCACCTGCACGTGGTGGCGGTCGAGCGCCAGGCCCCAGCCGGCGATCGGGCCCAGATCCATCGACAGGCCGAAGAACGGCAGCAGGCGGTCGGCTTCGATTTGGCGCGTGGCGCCGTCGAGGTCGGCCACCTCCACAGCCTGCAACTGCCCGTCCGTGCCGTGCAGGGCGTGGAGCTGGTAGGGGATCACCAGCTCGATCTCCCCACGCGCATGGGCTGCGTCCAGCTGGGCGGCCGTCTCCGGGGCGGCGCGGAACTTGGCGCGGCGATGGACCACGTGCACGCGTGCCGCCACGTCCTTCAGCTGCAGCGCCCAGTCCACCGCCGAATCGCCGCCGCCGGCGATCACCACGCGGCGGCCGCCGAAGTCCTCGCGCCGGCGCACGTAGTACTGCACGGCGCCGGTCGCCTCGTAGGCTTTGAGCCCGGCCAAGGGCGGCCGGTTGGGGCCGAACGCCCCGGCGCCGGCGGCAACCAGCACGGCGCTGGCCCGGACCTGCTCGCCGCGGTCGGTCTGCACGGTGAAGGCGCCGGACTGGCCGGACAGCGCCTCTACCCGGCGGCCGAGCAGGCGCGGGGGTGCGAAGGGGGCGACCTGGGCTTCGAGTTGCGCAATCAGGGCACCTGCCTCGATCGCCGGGTGGGCCGGGATGTCGAAGATCGGTTTTTCGGGGTAGAGTGCCGCGCATTGGCCGCCCACCTCGTCCAGCGCGTCGATTAGCACGCTGGACAGCTTCAGCATGCCGCACTCGAAAGCGGCGAACAGGCCCACGGGACCCGCACCAATGATGGCGATGTCGGTTTCGATCATGCTCGCTATGTATCATCGGATGGAGGCGGCGAAAGACTGGTGCCAGACGCTGGCGTGGGGGATCGGTTGACGGGGGGTGTGTTCGATCAGGCGGGGATAGAGGCGGTCGGGCGCCAGGTCGCGACACTGTTGCGGCCGGGCGATGCCGTGCTGCTGTCGGGTCCGTTGGGCGCCGGCAAATCCACGCTGGCCCGGGCGCTGATCCGGGCGGCCTGCGGCGACCCGGCGCTGGACGTGCCCAGCCCCACCTACACGCTGGTGCAGAGCTTTGCTGCGGGCGCGCTGACGCTGCACCATTTCGACCTGTGGCGGCTATCCGGGCCGGAGGCGCTGGCTGAACTGGGTTGGGACGAAGCGCGCGCGGACGCGGTCCTGGTGGAATGGCCGGACCGGCTGGGCGGCCTGCGCCCTGCCGACGCCCTGGTGCTGGACCTCTCCATCGACGGCCCGGCAACCCGCCGGCTCAGCGCCAGGGCTGGGCGGGCCGGCCGATCGGAGACGCACGG
>CAXUGD010000044.1:0-13704 GCA_964250355.1 uncultured Acetobacteraceae bacterium
CTCAATCGGCACCCGCGAGTGGGCGTGTGTCAGTCTTTAGGCGGGTTGGTATAAGACGGTCGACCTGGGCGTGGTACTCCGTGCGCTTGTCCGCCGGCAGACGCAGAACATTGCTATCGTAGTAGCGAATTTGAGTATTGCTTAACGCCATTAGGCGCCTCCGTTACGTTGACGAGCGCCGACCCCGTAGCCTGACCCAGCGCCGCTTACCTCAGCGGTGCAGCCAATTCGGTAGTCGGGCCGATGAGTTTCACGCGCGCACGCACAACAGCGAGTTAGCTAATCCGCGTATTCAGATGCGCGCTCGGATTGAGCGGTTCAAGAGGCTTCCGCAAAATTATGGGCGGGACAGCAGTGAAGGTGTCGCCGCGGGCCTTTCGGCCAGATGACCGAGACGGAACAGCCTGACGCGCGCCGCATCCGCCGAAACCTGGAAAGTGCTCATCGTAGCCGAAATCATCGCGCGGCCGACGTCGCTTCTCGGCGTCACCGGCCCGAATGAGCCAAGGCGCTCTTGCACAGCGCCCACTGCTGCGCGAGCCGCCGTGACGGGCATCAGAATTGCGCCACTGATGTGCCCCGCCTGCCACTCCATCCAGTCCGTCTTGGGTGCGTCGATCAGTCCGCCGCGCTTGCAACTCACCACTTGAGGCTTCGGCGGCTCCCTGTTGAAGAGATCGGCCGTGCGCGGTGCTGCTTCAAACAGATAGCCATGGAAGCGGACATGCCCGTATTCATGCGTTAGCGTGGTGCGCAAACGGTTCTCTCGCCACTCGTCCTCAGCCAGCCGATTGGAGATACGAACCCGTGGCTTGCGTCCCGGCTCGAACTCCGTCACGCCTTCCACATCGGCACCGTAGGCGCTCAGGTCCGCATACTGGTCGAGGTCGCGGGCGTCTTCCTCGATCAGCGTTTTCAGGTCATCGGTGCTGATCGGGTACTCCACCTTGCCACGCAGGCGCCGCAGGAAGGTGAGAACCAGGCGTTCGCACTCCTGGTCCAGCTCGGTCTCGAGCCAGTAAGGCCGTTGCTCGAAGCGCCCGCTCGGGTCCCTGATGTACCGTACCATCACGGCTTTCCTTGGCGGGGGGTCAGGGCTCGGCGAAATGCAACCATCGCTTGGTTTACCTGCTCGGGTTTGGCAGATGCCGCGAGCCGGATTTCAGCCGGCGGTACTTTGCCAGCGAGCACGAACAGGTAGTCAGCTTGTAAGTCGAGCGCTTCCGCGAGGGCGGATACCATATGATCGGTCGTTGGACTACGCCGGTCGTGCTCGATATCGTTAAGGTACTGCGGTGTGATTGAAGAGCCGTCCTCCTTCAGGACGCGCGCGGCAAGTTCCTTCTGATTGAGCTTCAACTCCTTACGTCGGACGGAGATGACGCTGCCGAAAGTGACCTCTGCCACATGGACCCCACATTATACGCTCATTAGCGAAGCAGCGTATCTTGCTCATCCAAGGTGAGCAAGAAGGTTGTTGAATGGTTCACTGGGGACGGGTGCGCCGAAGCTCCTCCCAGAGCTCGCCCGGGCCGAGAAGTGTCGACAGGATGCGAGCACGGATACCTTCAGAGCCCAGTGCCTGCTTGCTCATCTCCTGATGAGCGGTCATCGCGTCCATTATCGCGTTTGTCAGCTCCCGCCCCAAGTCGGGCGAGCTGCTGAACTGCTGCTTGGAATTGGCGGCAGCCTGTTCCCGCAGCGTCTCGCTCTCCAGCATTTTCGCTTCCAGCACGCCATGATACGCGACCGCGTCGCCCTCGGTGATGTCGCCCTCGAACAGGTCATTGATAGCCCGGATGATCTCGGCCAGGCGCAATTTGTGCTTGTCCTGCACCGCGCCTGACCCGGCCTCCGTCACCGGCTGCAACGGCTTGGCTGGGTCGCCGCCTAGCAGGTTGACCTGCTGCTGCCCCAGGTCGCGCATGCGGTGATGCGTCAGCCGCAGCGCGGACAAATCCACGCCGTCCCGATCGCGCCCGAACTCCAGCAGCGGCGCCAGCATGCGCGCGAACAGCTGCAGCTTTTCGTAGTAGGTGTTCCCATAATCGAACATCTGTCCCATGAACTCGTAAGCCCGCACATAGGCGCCCAGGTCCGCCCGGAACAGACGCAGGGCATCCATCTCGCCTTTGGCCCGCGCCTTCTCGCCGCTGCCCTCCGCGGCAGCGCGGAATGCCTCCTGCGCTTCCTTGTAGCGTGTGAGCAGCCGGTTGCTGATCGGGCTTATCGCGGCATCCAGCTGCCCTTGCGTGCCCTTGGGATCGACCACCACGGCCGCAACCCGCTCGACCTCGAACACATCGTAACAGCCTGTCGCATCCAGTTTGGCCTTCAGGTCCAGCACCACGTTCGGGTTGCTGACATCGGCCAGTTCGGCCGTCGCATGATACTGCTTGAACGCCGCCAGTACATCCTGGGGCTCGTTGACGAAGTCCACGACGAATGTCGCATCCTTCCCGGGATGTGCACGATTCAGGCGCGACAGCGTCTGAACCGCCTGGATGCCGCCCAGCATGCGATCGACATACATGGCGCACAACAAGGGCTGATCGAACCCGGTCTGAAATTTGTTGGCGACAATCAGAATGGAGAACTCGTCAGTCTTGAAGGCTTCGCGGATGTCGCGGCCGCGCAAGCTCGGGTTCATAGTGCGCTCGTTCAGCGGCCCTTCACCGCTCTCCGGGTCGTCAACGTCACCGGAGAATGCGACCAGCAGGCCGATAGGATAGTGACGCTGGCCGATGTAGCGCTCCATCGCCTGGGTCCAGCGCACCGCCTCCTTGCGGCTGCCCGTCACCACCATTGCCTTCGCATGTCCGCCGAGCAAATGGGACACGGTCTGGCGAAAGTGCTCGACGACGATCTGCACGCGGGACGCGATATTGACGGGATGCAATCGGACCCAGCCCATGATGCCCTTGCGGGCCTCGCTGGCGTCCACCTGCTCCTCTGTCATGACCTCGCTTCCCGCTGGGCTGTCATGCGTCAGCTGGAACGCCATCTTGTAGGAGGTGTAGTTGCGCAGCACGTCGAGGATAAAAGCCTCCTCGATGGCCTGACGCATGGAATAAACGTGGAAGGGGCGCGGCAAGTTGTCGGCGGCGGCCTGGCGCTGCGGGTCCGGGCGCGTGCCGAACAGCTCCAGTGTCTTGGCCTTAGGCGTCGCCGTGAAGGCCAGGAAGCTGATGCCCGCATCCTGGGCCACCCGACTCACCATCCTGGCGGCCAACAGGTCCTCTACGCCAACCTCGCCCCCGTCCTCCAGTGCCGCGAGTTCCTCGGCAGTCAGCACTGTCTTGAGGTCCGAGGCGGCCCGGCCGGACTGCGAGGAATGCGCCTCGTCAGCGATCACTGCGAACCGCTTGCCCTCGGTCGCAGCCAGCTCGCGCACCTTGTCCAGTGCGAAGGGGAAGGTCTGAATGGTGCAAACGACAATTTTCTTGCCGGCAGCCAGGGCTTCGGCCAACTCGGTGCTCTTGGCCGCGCCCTCACCCTTCACCACGGCGACCACGCCCTTCGTGCGCTCCAGCGCCAGGATGGCTTCCTGCAACTGCGTATCCAGCACCGTGCGGTCGCTGACCACGATCACGCTGCTGAACACCTTGGACTGCGCAGTGTCATGCAGGTCCGCGAGGAAATGCGCCGTCCAGGCAATCGAGTTCGTTTTGCCTGACCCGGCCGAGTGCTGGATCAGGTAGCGGCCCCCCGGCCCCTCGTCGCGCACGGCCGCCAGGATGGCGCGGGTCGCGTCGAGCTGGTGGAAGCGGGGGAACAGCCAATCCACCAGGCGCTTTTTGGCGTCGCGCACCGGGGTGACGTAGCGGCCCAATATGTCCAGCCAGCCGTCCCGCTCCCACACCTGGTCCCACAGATAGGCCGTGGCGGCACCCGCTGGGTTCGGCGGGTTTCCGGCCGCTCCATTGTTACCCTTGTTGAACGGTAGGAACTTGCTGTCGGCCCCGGCCAGCCGGGTGCACATCCGGACCTCGCTGTTGCTGACGGCGAAGTGGACGAAGGCGCCGCCGGGGAAGCCGAGCAACGGCTCCGGCGCGTTCTTGCCCGGTGTCCGGGGCGGCCGGTCGTGGCGGTACTGGTCCACCGCGTCGGCGACCGATTGCGTGTAGTCGCTCTTCAGCTCCGCCGTCGCTACCGGGATGCCGTTCAGGAACAGCACGAGGTCAATGCTCTGCTCGCCATGCAGGGAGTAGCGGAGCTGGCGGATGACGCGGAGACGGTTGGCGTCATATTGCGCGGCGAGGGTGGCGTTCATGCCGAGCGCCGGCCGGAATTGCGCGACGGAGACGGCCTTCTTGAGCCCGACAATGTCGACGCCCCCGCGCAGCACGGCCAGCAGCCCGGCCTTGTCCAGCGTGTCTCGCACCCGGTCGCCCAGCGCGTCCGGGGTGATGCCGCGGGCCATCAGCGCCGCCCAGGCCTCCGGCTGCGTCTGTTCGACCCACGCCAGCAAGTCGGGCATGAACAGAGCGCGCTTGCGATCGTAGTGCGCAGCGTCGCTCTCGGCGTGAAGCCAGTCATGGGCGGCGAGGTGCTGGCAGACGCCATCCTCAAAGGCGCGCTCCTTGTGGATGCTCATTCGGCTGCTAGAGCGGGTTTTGCTGCGAGGGCGACAGAGGCGCGCACGTCGATTTTTCCTGTGACAGCGGCGGAGATCAAAGATGCGCGGCGATCCCGCATCAGTGCCAGGTTTCGGCTTGCCTCGTCGACGAGGCCCTCAAGCCGAGTAAGTTCGTGTTCCAGTCTCGTGATTATGCTCTGCTGTTCGTGTATCTCCGGAATAGCAAGGACTAAGTTTTTGGCAGTCTCAATGTTGAAGTGCTGCTGTAGAGCACCTTCGGCTCCGCGGGCATATTGTACCCGACAAGCCTCGCTGTTCAGCATGAGCGCGAGAAAACGCGGAACAAGAGCAATTGACCTTCGAATGATGATAAGGTCGATGCAATTGATGCCGTCATACTCAGGACCGACTACCGCGGCCGTTCCTGGCTTTCCTGTACGAACGACGACAACGTCTCCTTGAGTAAGCCGGGATTTTCCTAATTGTTGCTCGAGAGCCGGATCGAAGTAGACCACATCATCAACGCTGATACCCATCGGCTTGATGTTGAGGGACCGAAGGGCGATAGTCCCTGTCGGGGCGTAGTACTGCGAAGGCTTTACCACAACCCCCACTGTAACATCCCCTGCTACATACTTTAGTCGTGTCTGCTTCCAATGGGCGGGCACGACACCCAGCCCGTCCATTCCGCTGTCCTTCATCGGCACGGTTGGGTCGAGGCCCTTGGTGACCGCGTTGGCGATGACGGCCTGCCGCTTTTCCTCAAGCAGGATGAGAAGGCGCTCCTGCTCCGCCACAAGCCCATCGATCTTGGCCGTCTCACGATCAAGGAAAGCGGCGATCGCTTGCTGCATCGGCAACGGTGGAAGCGCGAGTCGATAGTCGCGGACAAAGTCGTCCGGCACGCGTTTCTGACCGCCCGCGCCAAACATTGTGGCGGTAGCTGCATTCCGAAAATCAGGCGAGGTGAACACCCAATGTAGGAAGGCATTGTTCAGCCTGTTTGGCACCGCCCTGACCACGATGAGTTCTGTCGTGCCAAAGCCCACACCGTTGAGGAGCCCCGAAACACAAGCGCCCTTCCCGTTTTCGAAACACGGCGTGATCTTCGCGATCAGCACATCCCCATCTCGGAAGTAAGTGTAGCCTTGCTGGACCGCTGAGATCGTTCTTGTATCGTCAAAGGAAACCGTTCCGTCTTCACCGATTGCTTCCATTGGAAGGAAGCTCACCTCCACGGTGTCGGAGAAGTAGCCGATCTCGGACTTGGAGGGATTGATCGTTGTGCAAAACCGAAGGCGGATCGGCGGCCATTCCGAGGCTGTCACGCCGCCAGCCCATCCAGCATCGCCCGCATCCGGTTCGTGCTCGCCTTCAGGTCCGCATCGATCTCCGCCAATGGGCGCGGCGGCTCGAACACGTAGAAATTCCGCGTGAACGGAATCTCGTAACCCACCCGGGTCCGTGCCGCGTCCACCCAGGCGTCCGGCACGTGCGGCAACACCTCGCGCGCTACGTAAGTATCGACATCCTCGGCTAACGGAACGTTCTCCGTATCGCGCAATGCCGGGTCCGGCACGGGCTTGCCTTTTACCTTGCCCTTCTGGGCAAGCACGGGGTTCCCGTTGGAGTCGCGTAATGGACGCTCGACGGTGACGCTGCGATAGCCGAATGCCTCGGTGCGGAACAGCAGCGACAGCGGCGCTAGCCTGATTTTGCCGCCCTCCGGCGCGCCTGGGGTTTCCTCACCCTCCATCACCACGGCCTGTGTCGTGCGGCCGTCCGCATCTGTCAGCGTCGCTAGTCGGGCTGGCTGGCAGGCGCTGAACAGCCGGGTCACGGTCGCGATCTGCTCGGCACTCATCCGGCGGCGCTTGCTGCCCAGGCTGCGGCGCATCTTCTCCCAGAAAGCAGAGGCGTCGATCAGCTGCACCAGACCGCGCCTGGCGTGCGGTTTGCGGTTCGTCAGCACCCACACATAGGTGCTGATCCCGGTGTTGAAGAACATGTCGGTCGGCAGCGCCACGATGGCCTCGACCAAGTCGTTTTCCATCAGGTAGCGCCGGATCTCGCTGGCGCCCGACCCGGCGCCGCCAGTGAACAGCGGCGAGCCGTTCAACACTATGCCGATGCGGCTGCCGCCCTCCTGCGCCGGGCGCATCTTGGCGACCAGGTTGAGCAGGAACAGCATCTGCCCGTCGGACACGCCGGGCAGGCCCGGGCCGAACCGCCCAGCGAAGCCCAGCTGCTCGTGCTCCTTCGTGACCTCTGACTGCACCTTCTTCCAGTCGGACCCGTATGGCGGGTTGGCGAGCATGTAATCGAAGCGCCGGCCGGCGTGCCCGTCCTCCGACAGGGTATTGCCGGGCACGATGTTCCTGACATCCTGGCCCTTGATAAGCATGTCGGCCTTGCAGATGGCATAGCTCTCGTCGTTCAGCTCCTGCCCGTACAGCACGATCGTCGCTTGCGGGTTGTAGCCGACGACGAACTCCTCGCCAGAGGACAGCATGCCGCCGGTCCCGGCCGTGCAGTCATAGAGGGTGCGGACTACGCGGTTGCCGGGGGTGAGGATCTCGTCATCCTTAATGAACAGCAGGTTGACCATCAGCTCGATGGCGTCGCGCGGCGTGAAGTGCTCCCCTGCAGTCTCGTTCGACAGGTCAGCGAATTTGCGGATCAGCTCTTCGAACACAAGGCCCATGTCGTGGTTGGTGACGCGGGCGGGGCTGAGGTCGAAGCCGGCAAAGCGCTCGGTGACCTTGTAGAGCAGCTTAGCCTTGCGCAGCCGCTCGATCTGCACGTCGAAGCCGAACCGCTCGAATATGTCGCGCACCACCGGCGGGAAGGCGACGATGTAGGCTTCCATGTTGGCGCCGATATGGTCGGGGTCGCCGAGCAGCTTCGGCAGATCGAGCGGAGAGGCGTTGTAGAAGGGCTGGTTGGCCTTCCGGAGCAGGAAAGGTTCGGGGTTCACGCCAGAGCCTTCGCGGGCCGCGTGCTCCTTCAGCACCGCGTCTTTGGTGGGGGCCAGCACGCAGTCCAGGCGGCGCAACACGGTGAACGGCAGGATGACCTTGCCGTATTCCGCGGGCTTATAATCTCCACGCAGCAGGTCCGCGACGGACCAGATTAAAGACGAGAGTGACGAACCGCTCACGCGCTTGCTCCCCTTCTATTCGCCGACTACGGCAGCAAGGTCGTCCATGCGGCGAAGAAGCCGTATGGGCGTGCCCGGCAGTCGGATGAAGCTTTCCCGTTCGTAGAAGGACGCAGCGGTCTCGTCCTTGGCCTCTAGCACCAGGGCGAAAGACGCGATCTCGCTGCGGACGGCCCGCGTGATCGCGTCGATCAATAGATATCGACCGAGCCCGAAGCCACGGGCAGATAGGTCAGTCGCGAGACGCCCGAGTAGGGTTGCCGGCAGGCGCGGATACCGAGGCAGCTTCTTGGCAAGCTCTGCCGGAACCTCGGTCAACTGTATGGACGTGGCGGAGAGCGTGTAGAAGCCGAGCACCCTTACGTGGTCGCTGGATGCCACGAAGGGGGCGGCAACGCGGCGGCGCGCGTCCTGGCCGGCCTGTTCCCGCAGATAGCCGTCAAGAGCCGGCACGCCGCAGGAAAAGGCACTCCGATCATGACCAGGGCCAAGCGGCTCGATGCGGACTGCTGCAAGGTCCAACTCTTCGCTCAGCCGCCCGACATTGTTCGATAGAGCCGCACGCTTTCCCGCAGACGCTCGTTGATCGGCGGGGGATGGAGTAGCGCATCAACGAACGCCCGGCTTTCCGCCGCACTCAGCACCATGACGTCATGGGCCTCGACGGTCCTCTTGGCGGCGTCCTGAACGCTACTGATAACGTAATCGGTCACGCTACGGCCTTCGAGTTCGGCAGCGCGTTGGATCAGCGCCTTCTGATCGGCGGTGATTCGAGCCTCCAGGCGCTCGCCTCGGGTACGATCGGCGGGCTTTCGTGCGGTACTGGCCATGATCAACCTCTCTGGCCATTTGTACGGCCATCTGCCGGTTTATTCAAGGTGTGTGCGAATGCAGCGAAGGCTCTGAGGGACTGCCTGGGCTCGCTCCCAAATGTGCAACATAAAGAAAGTTATGTTGCGGGCTCCGGCCGCTGAGGCCCTAAACGACGAGCTGGTTCCGATGTCCGCTTTCGGGACGTGAATGCAAACGCCTAAACGTCCGAGATCGGGCGCAAAGCAGACTCGAATCGCTTTCTATCACTGTTCTGCGGCCCACAACGGCGGCACCCCGCCCAGCAACATCGGCAGGCTAAGCTCGTCAGATCGCCCGCCTGCCAACACCCCCTCGACCACGTGCGGCGCCAACAGGGTCAGCTGCAGCATCTTGCCCAGGTATCCCCGCTCGATCTTCTCCGCCCGCACCTGCTCGCTGATCGACCCATACCGCCCGTCGTCTAGCATCCGCTGCCACCGGAACGCCCGTGCCAACGCTTTGACCAACGCCGGATCCGCGCGAACCCGCACCGGCGCACCCTCCTCGCCCCCGGGTGTCACTACCGTCTTGCGCCCCGGCCGACGCCGGATAGCTAGCGGCACCCGAACCGTAATGCTGCCCGCCTCGCTCACGCCGGCGGAGCATCGTGCTGGCGAACGGTGTGACGCGCAGCCCTGTTCAACACCCAGCAACGACCGTTGGTCGGTGTTGAACATCCTGGAAGTGTAAATTGCGTCGCTGTCACGGAGTTTATCGTATGCTAAGCTGCTGTGACCGCATCGAGGTTAGGTTATTCAGGTGGCTTGGCCAACAAATAAGGAAAGCCGCCGTTGATCTTCGGATTTTGGCCCCAGATGGAATTGTTGAACCCACGAGGCAACTCGCTTCGCAATTGCGCATTGGTCAGCCCGGTGGCTCCGGACGGAGTGCCGGAGCCTGTAGCGTCCGCCTGGTGCGTTGTCGGCACGTCCCAGTCATCATTGAAGAGCAGTGGGTTGTGTGGTGCGCCTGGAAAGGTTTCAAACTCGCCTACTAAGCCGCCGGTGAGCGTTTGGGCGCCCATACGTACACGTCCCACTCCGTAACTTATCCCGACAGAGCCGGCACTATAGGGCATCTCGCCAACAAGCCCGCCGACAGATGCATTTGCGGCGGTGCCGGTGACCGTACCCTTAGCGTACACGTTTTCCACGAGAGAGAAGAATCCAAGCAACCCTGCAACACCGCCTGCTGTGGCTCCTTGCACCGGACCAGTGGCGTAGGATTGGGTGATCTGGCCCTGCGAGACCTCGCCGACCAAGCCTCCCGCCATGCCGGCAGGAGCCGACACGGCGGTGGTGGAGGCGCACTCTGTAATGCTGCCCCCGTTTTGCACGCCGGCCAACCCGCCCACGAATGCAGTCCCGCTCGCTGAAACGAAGCCGCTCGATTGGTCGTTGAACAGCACGCCGCCCATTATTTGACCCGCAATTGCACCGGCCGAATCCTGCGTGCTTCGCACGTCGGTTGAAACGAGATTGATGTTCTCGACCGTGCCGCCCAATTCCGAGAACAGGCCGCCACTTCCTGACGACACGACCTTTAGATGGAAGATGTTGTTTCCCAATCCTTCAAACACGCCGTTGAACGGCGCCGACACTGGGGCGGAGTGATAAGTCTTGTCGAATGCGGCGTCGTAATCGTCTGCTAAGGCAACGTGGGCACCTGGCAGCGCGGCCGACGCCAACTCTGCCACGCTACGCACAATTATATAATTCTGGCCATTGATGGTAAGCGCCTGGCTCGCCGCTTGTGCCGACGCTGCGTTATACGGTGTCAAAAAACGCATTCTGCCGTGCGGGGCGAACGACAGGACACCTCCAGGTTGCCCGTCGCTAACCCGAATTGCGACCTGACCTACTCCCGCGACCAAGATTTGCGCATCGATTCGGACGGAATGCGCGGCGTCGAGTGTGAGGCCGTGGCCCGTCTGCCAAATAAGCGTCTCGGCAACCACGATGTCGGCTGCTTGCGCGCCCGCAACCACGAAAATGTCACGGTGCTTCAACAAGGCGCCGAGCTCCCCAACGTTCAGCGTCGCCTGAGCGGCAGTCGCCGTGCACGTGCCATCAATGCAGGCCACATGATGCGTGGGCGCACCTGAGATCGTCAGAGCGGCCCTGGCCGGTCGGAGCGCGCCGATTGCGCAGGGCACAAGGCTGAACAGAAGAAGCGTTCTACGGCCAGTGACCATGCCCATCCTCCCTGACAACCCAAAAACGGCTCCCAAAAGCATCCCACAGAACCGTCCGCCATGCTGCGATACTCGGCACACCGTTTTGTGATTACAATATGAGAGGCAACGCGGAACGCCACGGCGGCAATATGGTCGGTCTCGAACACACATCAGTCCACCTGCAACGCCATCCTCCATCCTTGATCTATGCAGCCCTACTCGTCAATCGACTCATAACACTCTTGGGCGACGTATACCGCGACCGGGTGGGCGTCCCTTCTCAACGGCCGGACACAGCCATTCCCGCAGCTTCGACCAGCGGCGCTTGGCCCCGGCGTTCCGCACGGCGATGGCCAGAGCCTTTCGCTGTCCGACCAGCACGACCAGCTTCTTGCCCCGGGTGACGCCTGTGTAGAGTAGATTGCGGGCTAGCATGGCGTAATGCTGGGTTGTCATCGGTATCACCACGGCCGGATACTCCGAGCCTTGGCTTTTGTGTATTGTGGTCGCATTGGCCAGCGAGAGCTCGTCCAACTCACCGAAGCCATACACTACCTCCCGGCCGTCGAACATTGCCACCAATTGGCCTTCGTCGGCATCCACTCTGCTGACGATGCCAAAGTCGCCGTTGAACACGTCACGGTCGTAATCGTTGACTACCTGCATAACCTTGTCGCCGGGCCCGTAGATCGATCCGAAGCGCTCCACCCTCGCCTCGCCAGGTGGGTTGAGCGCTGCTTGTAGGGCGGCATTCAGCGTCCGTGCCCCTACGCCGCCGCGGTTCATGGGGCAGAGCACCTGCACGTCGCGCACCGCGTGCAGACCGAAGCGCGCGGGGATACGATCGCGTACTATGATGACCAGCTTGCGCGCAGCCTCCTCCGGGTCGGCAGCTTCTACGAAGTAGAAGTCTGATCCCTCTACCGCCGCCAACTCCGGCATCTGGCCGCGGTTGATGCGATGGGCGTTTATGATCACTCGGCTCGTCGCAGCCTGGCGAAACACCTCGGTCAGTCGGACCACTGAAATTACGCCAGAGCCGATGATGTCGCCCAGAACTTGACCAGGTCCGACGGAGGGCAACTGATCAACGTCGCCCACCATCAGCAAAGCGGCGGTATCTGGCAGCGCGTTCAGCAATGAGCGCATCAGCAGCACGTCGACCATGCTGGCCTCATCGATCACTAGGATGTCACAATCGAGCGGGTGCTCCTCGCCTCTGCGAAAGCCGCCGGTCTTCGGGTCGGTCTCCAGCAGGCGGTGGATGGTTTTGGCCTCCAGCCCAGTGCTCTCGCCGAGCCGCTTGGCTGCCCGTCCGGTCGGCGCACACAGGGCGATGCCGACACCTTTGGCTCGCAGCACCTTCAGTATCGAGTTCACCAGCGTGGTCTTGCCCACGCCTGGCCCGCCGGTAATCACCAGCACTTTGGACATCACCGCCAACCGCAATGCCTCTAACTGGCTTTCTGCAAGGGCCAAGCCGGTCTTCCCTTCTACCCAGGGCGCCGCCTTAGCGATGTTGATCGAAGGCCAGGAAGGATGGCCGGTGGATAAGCGGCCTAGCCGCTCGGCAATCGTCTGCTCGGCGCGATACAGGCCGGCTAGGAAAATGCAGCGCCGGCCGTCCAGCGTGTCGGCGATCACTTCACCTGCCCGCAATTCAAGATCGAGAGCGGGGTCGATCAGGTCAGCCGAAATTTCGAGCAGCTTGACCGTGAGCGTCGTGAGCTCCTCGGTGGGAAGCCCGCAATGACCTTCGTCCATCGCCTCACTCAGAGCGTAGCTGATGCCTGCTCGGACTCTGACGCTCGCCGTGGGCTCAATGCCGAGCTTCTGAGCTACCAGGTCCGCCGTGCGAAAACCGATGCCGCGAATATCACGGGCGAGTCTGTAAGGATTATCGGTAATCACTTGGACGGCGTCGGTGCCGTAGGTTTTGTAGATGCGAACCGCCCGCGAGGTCCCAACGCCGTTGGCATGGAGGAAAAGCATGATTTCTCGGATCACCTTCTGATCCGCCCAGCCGGCGATAATCTTGCTGGCCCGTTTGGGCCCGATGCCGGCAACCTCGCGCAGCCGGGCAGGCTGCTGCTCAATGAGATCGAACACCGCCTCACCGAACACCCGCACCAGCCGCTTGGCGTACACGGGTCCGATGCCGCGGATCATCCCTGACCCGAGATAGCGCTCGATACCTTCGAGCGTGGTCGGTGGACTTGCCTTGAGGAACCGAGCTTTGAACTGAAGGCCGTGGGTGCGGTCATTGACCCAGGCACCGCTCATCTGCACCCACTCGCCGGCCGCGACCGTGACGGTGTGGGCAGTCACCGTCACCAGATCACGTTGGCCGCGCGCCTTGACCCGCATCACGCAAAAGCCGCTGTCCTCGTCGTGGAACGTCACCCGTTCCACTAGGCCGGCGAGCACCTCGGTAGGCTGAGCTTGGCGGGTGAGGGTCGCAACCATGACCCATCCTAGGTCGGCTCGCGTCGTGCCGCGACGACGAAGCTAGAGTCGACCACCACGGTAGGTGCTGTCGCAAACCGAACGGTACGGAAACTCCGGGTCCAGTGCCGAGAGCTACACCACCTGAATAGCTTTGGACACGGCTGACTGTTGGCGGCTACCGTGGTAGTAGCTATGGCGCTCACGCTCGGACCGGCGGCATCCGCCAGGCCGCGATCAAGCCCAGGAACGCTTGAGTAGCGGTCTCGCTGGTCAGAGGCTCTGTGCGGTCCGCTGGCGGCACCAGCTCCCGCTTGACCTCCGCCAGCGGGCGCAGGGGCAGGGTGCGCCGCTTGGGCGGCTGGGCACGGACGATACGGGCGGGGCGGTCGGGCATGCCGGGTAAACGATGGCCGGCTGGAACGGACCCACAACGACTTATACCAACCCTGGATGAGGTTGACTCACGGGGATTCCCAAACGGCCCGAACT
>CAXUGD010000045.1:0-13675 GCA_964250355.1 uncultured Acetobacteraceae bacterium
TGGTTGGCTTCTACGCCATGCGCCGCCGCGGGGCCATCCAGGCGGCCTGATATCGGAGCTTACGCGCTGAAAAGGGGTGTGGCTGCAAGGCCATGCCCCTTTTGCTTGGGTAACGGTTGGCCAGGCATTGGGGCCAGCAGGTGCCCAGCCTAACGAGCGCCCGCCTCGTGTTGGTCTGCCGAAACCGCAGGGGTGGGCTTGGCGAGCGGGTAGAACAACTGCCGATGCAGCCCAGCCGGCATGGTAGCGTCGATGCCGTAGGTCGGCGGCCAGGCCCGGGTCGGCAAATGCAGCGTACCGAACAGCCGGTCCATGATCGGCAGCAACGTCGCATAGTTGCGGTCGCGGTTCTCGTCGTTGGTATGGTGCCAATGGTGGAAGGCTGGTGTGGCCACAAGCCATTCCAGCGGACCAAATCGCCAATGGATGTTGGCGTGGATGAAAAAACCCCACACCGTGCCCAGGAGCACGATCAGCATGGGTGGAGCACCACCGGCCAATCCCAGCGCGTAGATGGGAACCAGGCCGCATAGCCTGGTGAACACCATGTCAATCGGGTGCGCCCGTGTGTTAACCAGCCAATCGATATGTTCGGAACTGTGATGAACGGCGTGGAAGCGCCACAGGAACGGCACCTCGTGCGACCAGCGGTGGCCCCAGTAGAAGCCGACCTCGCCCACGACCAGCACGGCCAGCAGCCGCGCCCAGCCCGGCAGTTGTGCCACGGCATGGAGATAGGCACTCGGCATCAACCGATGCAGGCCCCAGGCAAGCAGCGTCATTGGCACGACGAGCAGAAGGTTGGGGATCAGGTTGTTCAGGAAGTAGTACGCCACATCTGTCCCGATCTGGGGACGAAATATGCGGGCCGTCCGCAACGCGAACAGCCGCTCAAACGGCACGAAAATCAGGCTGAGAAGGGCAAGCCACGCAAACAGGCTGGCAACAACTCGCAGATGCGCTTCCATAACGTCTATATACAGAACCAGCGGTAAACAGGCCACTACCGGCTGGATCGAATTTTGGTCAGGGCCAGCGTACTTCCGGAGGCAGGCTCATCAGGATGGCCTCCACATTGCCGCCGGTTTTCAGCCCAAAGGTGGTGCCGCGGTCATGCAGCAGGTTGAACTCGACATAGCGCCCGCGGCGGACCAGCTGGTGGTCGCGTTGCGCCGGCGTCCATGGCGCGCCCATGCGGCGGCGGACGATCGCGGGATAGGCGGCCAGGAACGCCTCACCCACTTCGCGGGTGAAGGCGAAGTCTGCCTGTACGTCGCCGCTGTCCAGATGGTCGTAGAATATGCCGCCCACGCCGCGCGGCTCGTTGCGGTGTGGCAGGAAGAAGTAGCGGTCACACCAGGCCTTGAACTTGGGGTAATACTCAGGGTTGTGCGTGTCGCAGGCCCGCTGGAAGGCGGCGTGGAAGGCCGCCGCGTCCTCGGCTGTTTCGGCGGTATCGAGGAACATGGGTGTCAGGTCGCCACCGCCGCCGAACCAGCCGCGCGTGGTGACCAGCATGCGCGTGTTCATGTGCACGGCTGGCACCAGCGGGCTTTGCATGTGGGCCACCAGGCTGATGCCGGTGGCGAAAAACCGCGGGTCCTCCGCCGCACCCGGTATCTGCGCCCGAAACTCCGGGCTGAACTCACCTGATACCGTGGAAACGTTAACGCCGACTTTCTCGAATACGCGCCCGTGCATCAGGCTGATTACCCCGCCGCCGCCATCGGACCCGTCCGCGGTGGGACGGCTCCATGGGCGGCGCACGAAACGGCCCGCAGCGCGGTCCGACAACGGGCTAGGCGCCTGTTCGTCCTCGATCGCCTCGAAAGCCGCGCAGATGCGGTCGCGCAGGCTTTCGAACCAGGCGCGGGCGGCCGGCTCGTGGGCGGGTGGCAGGGGCAGGTCCGTGTCCATGGCGCCATCCTAGCCTGCCCGCGCCAGTTTTGCCGAGTGCGGCGGATTGCAGGGGGCGGGCGACACCCTTAATAGGAGTTTGACCTTCAACCGGCACGATTGCGGCCGGTAAGCCAACACTGTTGGGGACGCGAGCATTATGGCCGGCCTGCACAAGAGCGACTTCCAGAACCCGGTAATCAACTGGGTGGATGCGCGGCTGCCGATCTTCACGCTGATGACCAAGGAGTACGGCAGTTTCCCCACGCCGAAAAACTTCAACTATTTCTGGAACTTCGGCGCGCTGGCCGTGGTCAACCTCCTGATCATGATCGCGTCCGGCATCTTCCTCTCGATGAACTACAATGCTTCGACCGCCCGGGCGTTCGACAGCGTCGAGCGGATCATGCGAGACGTGAACTACGGCTGGCTGCTGCGCTACGCGCACGCCAACGGCGCGTCGATGTTCTTCATCATCATCTACATCCACATTTTCCGCGGCATGTACTACGGCAGCTACAAGGCGCCGCGCGAGCTGCTGTGGATGACCGGCGTCACCCTGTTCCTGCTGCTGATGGCGACCGCCTTCATGGGCTACGTGCTGCCCTGGGGTCAGATGAGCTATTGGGGCGCCACCGTCATCACCAACCTGTTCAGCGCCATCCCCGTGGTGGGCAACTGGATCGTGACGCTGCTGTGGGGCGGTTTCTCCGTCGATAACCCCACGCTGAACCGCTTCTTCAGCCTGCATTACCTGCTGCCCTTCGTGATCACCGGCGTGGTGTTCCTGCACGTGGTGGCCCTGCACATCACCGGCTCTAACAACCCGCTAGGCATCGATGTGAAGAGCGAGCAGGACACCCTGCCCTTCCACCCCTACTACACGGCCAAGGACAGCGTCGGCATGGCGGTGTACTTCCTGGTATTCGCCACCATCGTGTTCTTTATGCCGAACCTGTTCGGCGAGCCGGACAACTACATTCCGGCCAACCCGCTGCAGACGCCCAACGCCATCGTGCCCGAGTGGTACTTCCTGCCGTTCTACGCCATCCTACGCGCCGTGCCGAACAAGCTGCTGGGCGTGATCGCGATGTTCGGGTCCATCCTGGTGTGGTTCGTGCTGCCCTGGCTGGACACCTCGCCGGTGCGCAGCGCGCGGTTCCGGCCGATCTATCGCTGGTCGCTGCGGCTGATGGTGGGGGCCATGTTCGTGCTCGGCGCCTGTGGGGCGCATCATCCGGAGGGCATCTGGGTGCCGCTCGGCCGTGTCGCGGCGTTCGTGTACTTCGCCCATTTCGTGCTGCTGCCCGTGTGGGGCTACGTGGAGCGTCCGCTGCCTTTGCCGGAGAGCATCAGCCGGCCGGTCCTGACGCGGCGCTTCCCGGGCGGCGGTGGGCCGCTGCCGTCGGGTGCTGCTGCCAAGCCGATGGAGAAAATCTGATGCGGCGCGCCTACGCCGCGGCGCTGGGGCTGCTGGTCCTCGCCGGCGCCGGTGCCGCCCGGGCCGACGAGGCGGGCCTGCCGCCGCTGCCCAAGGTGAAATGGAGCTTCGGCGGCCCCTTCGGCACGTTCGACCGGGCGTCGGCCCAGCGTGGGTTCCAGGTGTATAACGAGGTGTGCGCCGCCTGCCATTCGATGAAGTTGATGAGCTATCGCAACTTGGCGGGCATCGGCCTGAGCGAAGGCCAGATACGCGCCATTGCGGCCAGCAAGACGGTGCCCGGCGACCTGAACGACCAGGGCGAGCCCACTACGCGCCCCGGCCTGCCGTCCGATACCTTCGCCTCGCCCTATTCCAACGACAAGGCGGCGCGTGCGGCCAATAACGGCGCGCTGCCGCCCGACCATTCGCTCATTGAAAAGGCACGCGAAGGCGGGGCCGACTACATCCACGCCCTGATGATCGGCTACGTCGATCCGCCGAAGGGCGTGAAGGTGCCGGATGGGCTATACTATAACAAGTGGTTCCTGGGCCACCAGATCCACATGCCGCCGCCGCTGTCGGACAATGCGGTCACCTATGCCGATGGCACCAAGGCGACCCTCGATCAGGAAGCCCGCGACGTATCCACCTTTCTCACCTTCGCCTCCAACCCCGACATGGAGCAGCGCAAGCACCTGGGCGTGCGCATCGTCAGCTTCCTGGCGCTGATGTCCTGCGTCACCTACCTGGTGAAGCGGCAGGTCTGGTCGCACGTGCACAAGAGCAGCGACGACGAGGTGCGCTGAACGCGGCCATGCCGGTCGTCGGCATCATCGGCGGCTCCGGCCTTTACGACATCGAGGGATTGGAGGGCCGGGCGTGGCGCGCGCAGCCCTCGCCCTGGGGTGAGCCGTCCGACGAACTGCTGTGCGGCCGGCTAGGCGGCGTGGATTGCGTGTTCCTGCCGCGCCACGGCCGTGGGCATCGGCTCTCGCCCAGCCATCTCAACTACCGGGCCAACATCGACGCGCTGAAGCGGGCAGGGGTGACGCACGTGGTCTCGCTCTCGGCGGTGGGCAGCCTGGCCCAGGAGCTGCCACCGGGCCACTTCGTAATCGTCGATCAGTTCATCGACCGCAGCTTCGCCCGCGAGAAGAGCTTTTTCGGCCAGGGCTGCGTCGCCCACGTCTCGATGGCTCACCCGGTCTGCCCCTCCTTGGGCGACGTGCTGCACCGCGCGGCGCAGGACCTCTCGCTGCCTGTCACCCGCGGCGGCACCTACCTGGTGATGGAAGGCCCGCAATTCTCCACCAAGGCGGAAAGCGAGCTGTATCGCCGCTGGGGGTGCCAGGTGATCGGCATGACCAACATGCCCGAGGCCAAGCTGGCCCGGGAAGCCGAGCTGCACTACGCGACCGTGGCCATGGTGACCGATTACGATTGCTGGCACGGAACCCACGCCCACGTAACGGTGGATGCCGTGGTGGCCGTGATGAACGCCAATGCGCAGGCAGCCCGCGCCCTGCTGCAGCGGGCGATCCCGCTGCTGGCCGATCCGCCCGCCTGCCCGCTCGGCTGCGACCATGCCCTGGACCACGCGCTGATCACCCCGCCCGCTTCGCGCGACGCGGCGCTGATGGCCAGGCTGGACGCGGTGGCAGGCCGTGTGATTTGAGAGGCAAGCGGTCCTTTTTGAAAAAAGGACACAAAAACTTGGCAATGATATACCTCGCGCCACAAGCTCTAAATGTGGTGCCGGGCATGGTCAGGGCGGATCGCTCCCGGCCCTGTCCTTCGAGGCCTGATTGTCCGTCGCGGGGCGCGGGGCTGGCTTAGCGGCCAGCAGCGTGCGGAGCACGTCATCGAAGGGGGCGGCTTCCTCTTCGTGGTCGGACAAGTCGGGTTTTGGGGGTTTGGTCATGGATAACGTTTCCTTTAGTCTAGATCAAAATTCCCAGACGCGCGCATTCGGCTTCGGTGGCAATCAGGATTCGGCCGACTTCTGTGGCCATCGAGTTCAGCATGGGGAAAAGTGGTTCCCCGGCAAGTTCAGCAACCTCGCCGACCGTTATGTGAAAGGCGAAGTCGAAATTGTATTGAAAGGAACCTCCTGGGCTGATGCGAGCGAATACGATTTCGTTTTTTTCAGCGTCCCATTGAGGGATGATAATACGTCCGTTGGAAATAAAGCCCGGACCTACAGCAGAAAAACCTGGGCAGAAGAGTGCGGCAGTGAGCAGTTTATGCTTGCTTGTATTACACAGTCTATTCAAGGCCCAAATGGCATCATTCCCTCCTTTGTAAGGATTGAAAGAGCGAAACAGGTTCAGGACGTCCGATGGAAGATCATTGCATCTGCCACGATCTATAACGTCGTTCTTAAGAATCTGAGCACTGTCAGCGATAGGGAAATAAGCGCGTTTGGGGCCGATTTTACCGGAGAGTTCAGCAGCAACGTAACCGCACTGATCGAGCACGGCCCTGAGATGTTCAATCGTCTCGTGAGCTACGGTATGCAGGATGTTCGGAAGTTTCTTCGTGAGCTTAATCTTGTAAACCCTTTCGAGGGTTTCGCTATCTGTCTCAACAACCTCAGCGTAGGGCTTTTTTGCGAAGAAAGTGTTTCCACTGTTTACCAAAGTGCGAACGCCCTGCTTCGCGCGGCCTAATCGTCTTTTCGGAACTATGAACGGGTCCGTTCGCGCCATTTCAAGAACAATGTTGCTATTTGTTTAGGTGTTCGCTTACCCACCAATCCGCCGATACGTGAGGCGCTTCCCCTCAGCTTGCACCAGCGCGATGTTCATGCGGCGCGTATCCTCAATCCCGAAGCGCACGCGATTGTTGTAGCGAAAATCGTATTCTGCCAGGTAGCGATGCAGGTGGTTCTCGCCGCAGTGCTGGTAAATGCCCTTGAAGCCGCGCTTGAAGATGGAGAAGAAGCCCTCCACCGTGTTCGTATGATCCGCACCGCGCACATACTCGCCCGCGCCGTGATTAACCGACTGGTGATCCGCAAACTCACGGCCGATGCCCATGTAAAGGCGGTTTTCGTCGGTCATTAGCTTGCTCTCGCGACGCACGTTCTTGCGCACGATAGGGGCTACGGTCGCGATGGTGGCGTTCTCGACGTGGAAGCTGCGAGCTTCGCCGTTGCGCTCTACCAGCGTGACTACGGTGCGCTTGTGACCATGGCCGCGACGGGCAACGGTGCCAGCCTTGCGGCCGATGTAGGTTTCGTCCGCTTCCACCACCTGACCCGAGCCGCCAATCGGTGCGAACGTGCCCGTGCGCATCGCCTCACGGATACGGTGCGTCATAAACCATGCTGTCTTGTAGGTTACGTCCAGCGTGCGCATAAGCTGGTGCGAGCTGATACCCTTCTTTGAAGAGCACAGCAGATAAGCCGCCAGCAGCCACTTGTGGAGCGGAATGTGACTGGCCTCAAACACGGTGCCAACCTTCACCGTAAAGTCCTTGCGGCACTCCCTAGAGGCGCAGCGCCAGCGTTGCTTGCCATTGCGCACCGTCGAATAGGCTTTGTTGACCGTGCCGCAGTGCGGGCAGACCGGACCGCCGGGCCAGCGCACGCCTTCAAGATAGGCGCGGGCGGCTTCTTCGTCGTGAAAGTGCGGGGCGGAGAGCTTGGACATGACGGCTGGCCTCGGTTGGTAGGCAGACCCTACCTCTTGGGGCTTGTGGCGTCAAGTATATAATTGCCAAAAACTTTTGTTCTTAGGGTGTGCTTGGGTCGGCGGCGACGCTTGAGCGGTGCGCGGGCGTTAGGGTTTTAGCAAGCCGGCTTGTCTATCTTTGGTTCATGCGCCTTAAACTCTACCGAGCGGCCAGCGTCGCGGGTGCCATGGCGCAGCTTCGGGCGGAGCTCGGGCCGGAAGCGCTGATCCTGTCCACGCGCCGCGTGGCCGATGGCGTGGAACTGACCGCCGCGATCGACGCAGCGGACGATGCACCGCCGCCTTTGCCGCAGGCGGAGCCACGGTCCGAACCTCGGCGGTTTCAGGCCGAGAATGCGCTCGCCTATCACGGCATTCCTGCGCCACTCGCGGCCGGCCTTGCCGGCTGCCAGTCACCCGCCGACCTGGCGCAGGCGCTGGCCCGCGTGTGGCAATTCGCCCCGTTGCCACTCTGCCGGCAAACCGGGCAGGCAAGCCGGCCGATGCTGCTGGCCGGTATGCCCGGCGCCGGCAAGACGCTGGCCGTTGCACGCCTTGCCACGAACCTCGTGCTTTCGGGCGTGCGGCCCACGGTAATTACCGCCGATGGCCGGCGCGCCGGGGCGGCCGAGGAGCTGGCGGCCTACACCCGGCTGCTGGGCCTGAACCTGCTGGTTGCAAGCACGCCGGCCACGCTGGCGCGGGCACTGGCATCGCCTGCCGAGCCGCCGGGGCCTGTTCTGATCGATACGTCGGGCATCAATCCTTTCGCGACGGAGGAATTGGCCGGCTTATCCGCCCTGGTGCAGGCCGCCGACGCCGTGCCGGTGCTGGTGATGCAGGCCGGGCTGCACCCGGAGGAAGCGGCAGAGCAGGCGCGCGCCATGGCACCGCTGGGCGTGCGGCACCTGCTGCCCACCCGGCTGGACATGGTGCGCCGGTTGGGCAGCGTTCTGGCCGCCGCAGCGTCGGCCGAGCTGTCGCTGACCGAGGCGGGCATGGGGCCGGGTGCGGCCGATGCGCTGGTGCCGATCACCCCGGACTTCCTCGCCGCCCGCTTGCTGCCCTGTGCGGACGCACCGCCGCCGCAGCCAGGCGAACTTCGCCGCCCTGTCTTCCCCAGGGCCAAGGCATCCGCCACCCCCGCCTGGAGCACCGAACGGTATGGATAACGTGCTGACCGCCCAGCTTAGGCCACCAGTCCCCAGGCGGGCAGGGCCGCGCCGCATCGCCATCGCATCCGGCAAGGGCGGTGTCGGGAAGACGTGGTTCGCCATCACGCTGGCCCAGGCGCTGGCCCAGGCAGGCCGCCGTGTCTTGCTGGCCGACGGCGATCTCGGCCTGGCCAACATAGACGTGCAGCTTGGCCTGACGCCGGCCGTCGATCTTGGCGCCGTGCTCTCCGGCCGCGCCTCCCTGGCGCAGGCCACGCTGGGCTACGCGCCCGGGGGCTTCGACATCCTGCCGGGACGGTCGGGATCGGGTACGCTTTCGGCCCTGCCGGCCGGCCAGCTCGACGGGCTGACGGACGCGCTGGCCGCCACGCCGCATGACGAGCTGCTGCTGGACCTGGGCGCAGGGCTGGAGCCGAACACGCGCCGCCTGTCGGCCTGGGCAGACACGCTGCTGGTGGTGGCGACCGACGAACCCACCTCGCTGACCGACGCCTACGCCGTCCTGAAGCTATACGCGGCCGACCGGCCGGCCGCCGGGCAGGGCCCGGGCGATACACGCCTGGTGATCAACCAGGCCGCCACCCAAGCAGCCGGGCAGCGTACGTTTGCGACCCTGGCGCGCGCCTGTCAGCAGTTCTTGGGGCGCACGCCCGTTCTAGCCGGCATCGTCCGCCGGGACGACCATGTGCGGGATGCAATACGCCGGCAGGTGCTGCTGCTGACGCGGCATCCGGGCAGCCCAGCCGCGGCCGACGTGGAACGTATAGCGGCCGGTCTTGTCCACTGACGCCGAGCCCAGGCATTCCCGTCGCCGGCGCCTAGGGCACGACAGCCGAAGCTATCGTGCCCTAGCTCTTCGTTTGGCGAGCAGGTTGATCGCGGTCAAGTGTCAACCTGATGCGACCATGCTCTAAGCCATCAAGGCCGCCATCCGCCGGGTCAGCTCGGCCGGCATGAACGGCTTGCTGCACGCCTCCCAATGGGCACGCGAGGCTGGTACCGCGTCCATGCCGTAACCGGAGAGCAGCAGGAAAGGTATTCCGCGCCGTTCGAGCAGCTCGGCGACCGGATACACACGTTCGCCGCGCAGGTTTACGTCCAGCAAAGCCACATCCACCGTCTCGTCGCGGGCCGCCACCAGCGCGTCGGCCACGTTGCTGAACGGGCCGACAACGACGTAGCCGTGATCGACCAGCGTGTCCTCGATGAGCATGGCAATAAGGAGCTCGTCTTCCACCACCATCACCCGGCGCGCGCCGGTGAAGCCCTTATCCATCGTGGCCACCGGGTGGGCCGGACTCCAGGCCGCGCGCGATGCGGGCCAGCGGCGCTTGCAGGGTTGCCTGCAATCCGGCGGGCAGGAAAGCCAGGTCGGCGTAGCCTCCAAGCTCGTCGGCCAGGCTGCGCCGCACCAGGGTGGTGCCAAACCCGGACCGGTGCGGCGTCTCCACCGGCGGGCCGCCCACTTCCCGCCATACGACCGAGACGGCCGCCTGGCCGCCCTCGCCCTGCACGTGCCAGGCCACGTCGATGCTGCCTTCCGGCACGGAGAGCGCTCCGTATTTCACCGCGTTCGTAGCCAGTTCGTGGAAAGCCATACCGAGTGCAAGCGCGCCGGCCGGCCCGAGTTGCACAACATCGCCGGCCAGGCGGATGTTCTGCCGATCCTGGGCCGCAAACGGGCGCAATTCCTCCTCGATCAGGTCGCTCAACGCGATGCTCACCCATTTTTCGCGCGAGAGCAGGGCGTAGGAGGCGGCCAGCGCCTGAACACGCCCCATGAACGCCTCGCGGAACTGCGGCAGCGTTTCGGCCCGGCGCACCGTTTGCGAGGCCAGCGAGATCACCACGGTCAACATGTTTTTCACGCGGTGGTTCAATTCATCGACCAACAGGCGCTGGTGCTGCTCGGCCTGCACGATGCTCGTCACGTCCAGGAACGTCACCAGCGTGCCGCTGACCGTGCTGTCCGGCGCGCGGTAGGGCAGCACGCGCAGGATGTAATGGGCCTTGCCGTCCAGGTCGGTCACCCGCCGCTCCATCGGCGCCAGCATGTCGAGCACGTGGCGCACGTCTTCGCGCAGCGTGCCGTAACGCAGGCGGCTGGCGATGTCGGTCAGCGGTCGGCCGATGTCGCTGGGAATCAGGTTGTAGATGCCGCTGACCGCCGGCGTGAAGCCGCGCACGATCATGTAACGGTGGAGAAAGATCGTGGCGATCTGCGTGCTGTCGAGCAGGTTCTTCAGGTCGCTGTTGGTCCGGTCCAGCTCGTCCACCTTTTCGGACAGTTGCGCATTGACCGTGTGCAGCTCCTCGTTGACGGATTGTATTTCCTCCTTGCTGGTCTCGAGCTCCTCGTTGGTGGATTGCAGTTCCTCGTTGACGGAGTGAAGCTCCTCGTTGGCGCTGCGCAGCTCCTCCAGCGCGCTCTCGTGCTCCTCCGTTATGGATTGCAGCTCTTCGCGAGTGGTCCGCAACTGCTCGCGCAGGCTGGCCGTGTTGTCGTGGCCGGCATCCTCGCTACCCAGCGTAATGCGCAACAGCTGCCGCAACCCGACATCGAAGCGGCGGGCTAGCCCGGGCGGCGCAGGCCGTGGCGAAGCCTTCGCACTGGGGGCCGGCTTTTGGACCTCAATCGGTTCGCGCCTAGCGTGAATCGGCTGCATGGATCGCTCCGGGTGGGCCAGTATCTCCCGCTCGCGCCGGTTCGGCCGCATCGGCGGGCTGGGAACATTGCGCCTTTGAAAGATTCGGGCCGGCTTGTCGATCGTCGTGAACAGGTCTTCGTGGCGCGAGGTCGACTCGGAAGTCCCGAGTATCAGGATGCCGTCCCGCGCCAGCGAATAGTGGAAGGCGGGCATGATGGCGGCCTGCGACTGCCCGTCGAGGTAGATGAGCAGGTTGCGGCACGAGATCAGGTCGATGTGCGAGAACGGCGGGTCGCGCACCAGGCTGTGGGAGGAAAACGTGCAGATTTCGCGGATTTCCTTGGAGACCACGTACCCGGAATCCGACCGGGAGAAGAACCGCTCCGTGCGCTGCGGCGAAAGCCCGTCCAGCAAAACGGTGGGATAGCGGCCCAGCCGCGCGGTGCCGATAGCCGGCTCGTCGATGTCGGTCCCGAAGATCTGCACTTTCGGGGGGCCGTGCAGCGTGTCCATGTGTTCGCGCATCAGGATGGCCAGGGAGTAGGCCTCCTCGCCCGTGGCGCAGCCGGGCACCCAAACCCGCACGCTGTTATCGGCCCGCCGGCCCTCGAAGATGCGGGGTATCACCTTGTGCTCGATCACGTCGAAAGCGCTCTCGTCGCGAAAGAAGCTGGTCACGCTTATCAGCAGGTCGCGGAACAGCAGCTGCGCCTCGGCGTGGTCCTGCTCCAGCCGCCCGGCATACTCCGTCATCGTCGGCAGGTTCAGCACCTGCATGCGGCGGTTGACCCGGCGCAGGAACGTCCTGTCCTTGTAGCCGCTGAAATCGTGGCCGATCTGGGCCCGCAGGGAGGCGCAGATCTTCAGGCGCAACGCATCGATGTCTTCGCCCTGTGCCGGTTCGGCGGCGTCGTCCAGCGACACCGAGCGCAGGCGCATCAGGTAGGCGGGCATGCTGCCCGCCGGCAGTACCAGGTCTACCGTGCCGGTCGCCACGGCAGCCAATGGCATGTCGGCATATTGCGGGCCGTCGCTCCGGTCGGCGGCGGCCGGCCCGTCGGCGGACGATCCCTGGGCGAGGGTCAGGCCGCCGCAGGCGCGTATCGCCTTCAGCCCCAGCGCGCCGTCGCTGCCGGTGCCCGACAGGACGATACCGATCGCACCTTCCCTGTGGCTGGTGGCCAGGGTGTCGAAAAAGCCGTCGATGGGGCGGAAATCGCGCGGGGTGTCCGGCGGCAGCTCGGTGCTGAACAGGCAGCCGTCACGCAGGATGGTCGTAGTGTGCGGCTTGGGCACATACACGGTATTGGGCTCCACGCGCTGCCCGTCCCCGACGATGCGCACCGGCATGGCGGTCCATCGGCCTAGGATGTGAGGCAGCAGGCTGGGCCGGTTGGGCGGCAGATGCAGGATGACGACGAAAGCCAGGCCGCTATCGGCGGGCATGGCTTCGAAGAAGGAACGGAACGCCTCCATCCCGCCGGCCGAAGCGCCGATGCCGACGATGACCGGCGAATTACTCGCCTTGCGGCGGAGGCCGGTTCGATCGTGGTTCGGAACCGACATGGAACGGGTCATCGTATGGGACCCAGCGCGTCGCTAAACCTGCGGTTGCAATCAATCCGTCCGGCGCAGACAATAATCCGTTCGGCAGGCGCACGTCGCCCCCCCCCCACTCGATGGCGAACGGGCCAGAGGCCGAGGCGCGGGTCGGGCGTGCCTTGTATCCGATGGGCGCGACCGGTGGCCTACCCCTTGACCTCGGCGATCAGGCGCGCCCTTTACTGGGACCGTGGGCCTGATCAAGACCAACCGCGACGTGCGGATCGACTTCTTCCGCGGCTTGTCGCTGTGGTGGATTTTCACGGACCACATCCCGTCCGACTGGCTTGGCACGCTGTCCATCCGCAACTTTGCGCTGTGCGATGCAACTGAAATCTTCGTGTTGCTGGCCGGTTACGCCGCCGGCATCGCCTATGGCGGCACGCTGCGCAGCCAGGGCTGGCTTTACGCGGGCGCCGACGTGGTGCGCCGTGCCTGGACCCTGTACATCGCCCACATCTTTCTGTTCGTGATCTTCGCCGCCCAGGTGGGCTTTTCGGCAACCGCGCTGGACCGCGCGGATTTCCTGGACGAGATCCACCTCAACGTGTTCGGCGAGGCGCCCTATCGCGCCCTGTTCGAGGCGCTGACGTTGCACTTCCAGCCGGCCTACCTCAACGTGCTGCCGCTATACGTGGTGGTGCTGCTGATGTTCGCGGTGGTGCTGCCGTTGCTGCGATGGCCGGCGGCCCTGGCCGGCCTGTCGCTCGGCACCTACGTCACCGCGCGGCTGTTCTCGCTGAACCTGCCGAGCTGGACAGGCGGGGGGTGGTTCTTCAACCCGTTCACCTGGCAGTTGCTGTTCATGCTGGGCGCCATCCTGTCGTTTGCGCCGGGCGAGCCGCCGCGCCGCCTGCGCCGCCCGCTCGATGCCGTTTCGGTCGTGGTGGTGGTGTTCGGGTTATGGATGCAGTGGGTGGTGTGGGTGCATCCCGGCTCGGTTTCGGGGCTGCCAGGGCCTGTGGTGCACATGCTGATGTCGGTCGATAAAGGCGGGCTGCACCCGTTCCGACTGATCTCCATCCTGGCTCTCGTGTGGCTCTGCAGCCGGCGGGTCGCCGGCGATGCTCGCTGGCTGCGCTCGGCGGCGGCGGCCCCGTTCGTGATCGCTGGCCAGCATTCCCTGCCGGTATTCTGCGCCGGCATCTTCCTGGCGTTTCTCGGCCGCCTGGCCACCGAGGCGCGCGACACGGCCGTAACTCAGGTGGCGGTGAACCTGGGTGGGGCGGTTGCCATGTGTGGGGTTGGGGCGGTTGC
>CAXUGD010000046.1:0-13659 GCA_964250355.1 uncultured Acetobacteraceae bacterium
GTGGTGGGCAGCAGCCCGGCATGCGGGGCCGGCAGTTGGGGATGCGGCCCGGTCCCGGCCGCCACCGGCAGGCTCGCCGTCTCGTTGCAGGCATACAGGCCAAACAGCCCCACGCCGAGGATGGCGCCCGTCGCCAGCCTGCGTTTCCGCATCGCTTCCGGCCCCTAGGCCTTGGTCGCTGCGATGTAGTGGCCGATCACCTGCTCCAGCACGTCCAGCGGCACGGCACCCGACAGCAGGCCGGCATCGTGGAAGCGGCGAATGTCGAACCGTGGCCCCAGCGCCGTTCGCGCCTGGGCGCGCAACCGCAGCCAGGTCAGCTTGCCCACCATGTAGCTGCACGCCTGCCCCGGCCACACGCAGTAACGCTCCACCTCGGTCACCGCCGAGCTGCGCTTGTCGCCCAGCGTCGCCACGAAGTAGTCGATCGCCTGCTCGCGGCTCCAGCCCTGCGCGTGCATGCCCGAATCGACCACCAGGCGGGCGGCACGGAACATGGCGTCCTTCATCTGGCCGATATGGCCCACCGGGTCGGCGTCGTACAGGCCCATCTCGACGGCCAGCTGCTCGGCATACAGGGCCCAGCCCTCGCCATAGCCGGAGAAGAACACGATCTTGCGGATCAACGGCAGGTCGGACATTTCCTGCGCCAGGGTCAACTGAAGATGGTGGCCCGGGATGCTCTCGTGGTACGTCAGCGTCGGCAGCGACCAGCGCGGCACCTCGGCCGTGTCGCGCAGGTTGATGTAGTAGGCGCCGGGGCGCGAGCCATCCAGCGTGCCCGGCTGGTAATAGCCGCCCGGGGCACCCGCCTCGATCGCCTTGGGCACGCGGCGTATCTCCACCCGTGCCTTGGGCAGCGCGCCGAACCATTGCGGCAGCTTGGCCTGCACCACGGCCACCTTCTTGTTCAGGTCGGCAATCAGCGTTTCCTTGCCCGCATCCGTGTCGGGATAGATGTAGGCCGGGTTCGCCTGCAGCGCGGCCAGGCGCTCGCCCACCGTGCCCGTGGCGAAACCCTGGCTGCGCAGCGCTCCGTCCAGCGCCGCCGTCAGCTCGGCCACCAGCTTCAATCCGGTCTCGTGGATCTGGGCCGGCGACATGGACGACGTGGTGTAGTTCTTCAGCCCCAGCGCGTACCATTCGGCGCCCTTGGGCAGCCGCACCACGCCGGCCTGGTGCACGGCCGTCTTGCGGGCGGCCGTGTAGTGGTCGGACTGGCGCTTCAGCGCGGGCACGATCTTGCCGGTGTAGATCGCCAAGGCGCGCGTGCCGTAGTCGCCGGCCAGGCCCGCCTCCTTTGCCCGCCGCACCAGCGAGGCCACCAGCGTCGATCTGTCCGCCGGCGTGTCGAGGAACGCCTTCATCTGGACCAGCGTCTTGTCGATGACGAAGTCCGGCGGGACCACGCCCAGCCCGGAATCGTGCTGCGCCCGCTCCAGCTCCTGGCCCATCACCACCGCCAGGGCGTCCAGGCGCGAGATATAGGCTTCGGCGTCGGCCGCGGTCTTGATGTCGTGCTGGGTGTCCAGGAAGTCGGGCACGTCGCGATAGGCGCCGCCCAGCTGGCTGACGACATAGGGCGACTGCACGCTGCCGGCGTTGTAGGCGAAGCTGTCGTAGCCGGCCTGCATCACCTGCAACTCGAACAGCACGGTGTCGTAGCTAGAAACGTCGAGGCCGGTCAGCTTGCTGCGATCGACCGCCTTCAGCGCGGCCAGCCGTGCTGCGTTGTCGCGCCGGTCCCGGGCGTCGGTGGCCAGCGAAACGTCGCTCAGCTTCGATTTCAGCGGTGCCAGCGCCCCGCGGTCCAGCCCCAGCATGGTGGCCAGTTCCGGGTTGCGCTGCAGCTGCTCCTGCACGAACCTGTCGAACAGGGCACGCAACTGCCTGGATTCCGCGGTCTGCGCCGGCGGGGGGGCGGCACGGCCGAACCCCGGCACTAGTCCAGCCGCAGCCAAGGCAATCACAAAAGAACGCCGATGCATCGTTTTTCCGCTCCCAACACGTTTCAGATGTGCGCCCAAAGCAGCAGCAGCGCCAGACAGGCCAGCGCGGTAAAAGTCAGCATCATGCCCGCGACCCGCACGCGAAAATCCTCGGTGGCGCGGGAGACGCCGGCCGCGTGGACCAGCCGGCCGGCGAGCAGGCACAGGCCGGCCCCATGGATCACCCACGGCGCGTAGCCGGACAGTTCGCTCAGCAGCAGAAGCAGCAGGCCGAGCGGCGCGTATTCGGCCAAATTGGCATGGACGCGCACGGCTCGCTGTAGCGGAGCGTCCGTGCCCACACCCAGCGCCACCCCCGCGGTATTGCGCCGGGCGATCACCCGGTAGGACAGAAACAGGTACAGCAGCGTGAGGAGGGCCGCGTATAAGCCGGTCACCGGTGCGTGAAGCATGGCTTCATAAGCACCGAACGGGGCCGGTTGTCACGCCGGTGGCACATCCGCTCGTTGCGGTAATCCTCGGCTGAGATAAGGCGAGCCGACCAGGCCGAAGCGCCAGGCCGTATCGGCGCCGCGGGTGATGCCGATCCGGGGGCCGGCCCCGATGGCCGGTGCCGCGGCCCGGGGCTCGACCCGGAAAGGCGCCTCGTCCATCGGCATCCCGTCGAGCGCGCCGGTCACCGCCAGCGCTTCGCACAGGCGCCCGGGGCCGCGGCACAGGTCGCGCAGCCCCGCCTTGCCCCGGCGCAGGCCCATCGTCTCCAGGCCGCATTCCGGCGCCAGGGCGCGGATCAGCACGGCACTGCCCGGCGCCGTGCCGCACACCACGTTCAGGCACCAGTGAAGCCCGTAGGAGCGATAGACATACGCCCGCCCAGGCGGCCCGAACATGGACGCGTTGCGGGCCGTCCTGCCGCGGAAGCTGTGCGAGGCCGGGTCGTCGGCCGTGTAGGCTTCGGTCTCGACAACGGTGCCGCCCACGCCGTCCACAAACAGCCGCAGGCCGATCAGCGCGCGGCCCACCTCCGGCGCCGAGCTTGCACACAGGGCTGCGAAAGGCGTTGTCATGCACCCACCAACCGTTGACCGCGGCGATCCTATGCCGACCGCTCAGAGGCAGTGAATGCTGGACATCCGACAGGACGACCTCTCCCACGAGGCCGTCCGCGCGCTTCTGGCCATCCACCTTGACGGGATGCATGCCAATTCCCCGCCCGGTGCGGTCACCGCGCTGGACCTGTCCGGCCTCCAGCTCCCGGAGGTTACCGTGTGGACCGTGTGGCGCCACGGTGCGGTGGCCGGCATCGGCGCGTTGAAGGAACTGGGCGATGGCGCCGGGGAGCTGAAATCGATGCGCACCCACCCCGACCACCTGCGTCAGGGTGTGGCGGCCGCCCTGCTCGACTTCATGATCGCCCAGGCGCGGCTGCGCGGCCTGAGCCGCCTTAGCCTGGAGACCGGCAGCGGCCCCGCTTTCGAAGCGGCCCACGCTCTCTACACATCACGCGGCTTCGTGCCGGGCGGCGTGTTCGCCGACTACCGGCGCAGCCAGTTCAACCGCTTCTTCCACCGCTCCATCCGCTGACAGCGCCGCTCCGCCGCAATGTGCTGGCGGCAGGGGGTTCAGTGGACGCTGCCCTCAGCGAGCGATCGGGCCATCTGCCCCACAGGGCCAGGTATCACAGGGTCAGTTCACGCTGGGTGGCGATACCGAGGCGATGGTAGGGAGCTCAGACAGATAGACGGTCGTCTGATGGCGGGGCGAATCGGCGTGAACTCCGCGCGCGGGTGGAATGCGAGCTTCTGGATCCACAACCCGACCAACAAGTCCTACTGGACGTCCATCGATTCGGCGGGCGACGGCTTGGTCCGCTACACCGGCGCCCCGCGCATCTTCGGCGTGTCGTTCGGCTACAAGTTCTGACCGCTGCGGGTGGCACGGCATTGGGCCGCCCGCAGAGCGATCCCTGGCAGGTTAGGCTAGGACGCTGATACGGTTTTCGCGAGGTCCTTCAGCGCAACCGACGTGTCGGCCAGCTTCGCCGGGTCGGGCGAGGCGCCGGCCGACACCATGGCGCGCCCCTGGACGTAATCCCGAGTGGCGTTCACGCAGTCGAGCGCGACCACGCGACCCTGTTTTAGATAGACGACCGAGAAGCTTCGGCTCTCGGTGTTCCCGCGCAGCACGGTCGCGTCGTGCCCCACGGAGAGGCCCACCGTCTGCAATCGCAGGTCGTACTGGTTCGACCAGAACCAGGGCACGGCGTGATAGGGTTTGTCGGCGCCGGTTATCGCCGAGGCAACCGTGGTCGCCATGTCGTTCGCGTTCTGCACGGATTCCAGGCGTATGGGCATCCCGTCGCCGAACGCGTTGGCGTGCAGCGCGCAATCGCCGATCGCATAGATGTCCGGCAGGCTGGTGCGGCAATGCTCGTCCACGGCAACACCGTTGCCTGTCCGGGCGCCGGCCGCCTGCAGCGGCTCGATGGCGGGGATGATGCCGATGCCGACGATCACCATCTCCGCCGGGATGATCTCGCCTGTGGAGAGGCGCACGCCGCTTGCGCGCCCGTTCTGCTCCTCGATGCAGACCACCGTCGTCCGCAGGCGTATGTCCACGCCGTGGGCGGCGTGCTCGGCTTCGTAGAAGCGCGACAGTGCCTCCCCTGCCACCCGGGCCAGGACGCGGTCCAGGCTCTCCAGCAGCGTCACCGGCTTGCCGAGCTTCGAAAGCGCCGCTGCGGCTTCCAGACCGATATAGCCGCCGCCGATCACCGCGACGCGCGCCGTGGCGGGCAGTTCCACCATCAGCCGGTCCACATCGGCGCGGTTGCGGACGGTGTGAACGCCGCGCAGATCGTGGCCGCTGCACGCCAACCGCCTCGCATGGCCTCCGGCCGCCCAGATCAGCGTCCCGTACCCGATCTCCTCGCCGCCCCCGTCCACCACGCAATGCCGGACGGCATCGACGGTCACGACACGCCGGCCGCGCAACAGCGTGATCTGGCGGGTGGCCCAGGCCGCTTCCGGGTACAGGACGATGCGTTCGAACGGTTTCTCGCCCGCAAGGTACTCCTTGGAGAGGGGCGGCCGCTCATATGGGATGTCCGGCTCCTCGCCGACGATGGCGATGCTGCCGGTGTATTGGCGCTGCCGCAGCGCCATCGCCGCCTGCGCCCCGCCATGCCCCGATCCTACGACAAGCACGTCGTACCGTTCCGCCACTACCGTTTACTCCGTTCGGTGAAGGAAGCCGGCTATCGCGCGTAGGAACCTGTCGGTCCAGCCGCGGTCAGCGGCCGCACCCCCATCGAACCCGGTCCGGACATGCCTAGTCCTCGGGCGCAATCGTCACGGCGAGTTCGGCAAGGGAGCCATCGATGGCGAGCTGACAGGAGAGGCGAGAATAGGCGGTGCGGTGGCCCGAGTTGTCCAGCAGGTCGTTCTCGTCCTCGCTCATCGGGGGAAGGCTGGAGAGCGCGTGCGGATCGACATAGACGTGGCAGGTGGCGCAGGCGCAGTTTCCGCCGCACAGCGCAGCAATTCGTCCACGCCCCCCGAACGGATCACCTCCATGACGCTGAGCCCGCCGTGGCTTCGAAGGTGAATCGCTTGCCTTCGCGGTTGGTCACCAGCAATTGCGTCATGAGCGGCCCTATTCCAGGGTTCGTCGTTTCGTCAGACCCGCTTACGCCGGAAGCCGTCCGGTCGGCGAGTGGTTGTCGCTGCCCGCGGCCCGTGCCTTGGCACGCCGGGCGAGCGCCTTCCTCTTCTGACATCCGCCGGCTGCTCACCTGCCGACGGTTGACGGCTGTAGGTGCCTCGGGGAACGCGGACAGCCCGTAAAATACCAGATCGGCCGGTCGCCGGCCCGTGACGGCGCGCGGGCGATTAGGTCGTAGGCGTGCCATGCGCAACGCCCGCTCCGGTTGGCGGACCTCCGGACGGGATCCTGGCTCGTATGTCGGGCCGCCGGGATGTCGAGCAGGTAGGGAAAGCCCTCCGGATATCGTCTCTCCAGCGAGCGCAACCCGTTCGTGGCGGGGCCGCTCAAGCGGACCGACTGCTCGCCGGTGTCCGACGGGCTGCGGCGGTCGTGCTGGCCCGACACGGCAAGAGCGGGGCGGAGAGGAGGAGGCAACGATGCGTAGGCTCGAGGGAAGGGTGGCGGTGGTGACAGGCGCCGCACAGGGCATCGGCCGCGCCACGGCCGAGCGGATGCTGGCCGAAGGCGCACGCGTGCTGCTCGCCGACCGGCACGAGACGGTGCCTGGCGGCCACCGTGGACGTGACCTCCGCCCGCGACGTGTCGGCGATGATCGCGTCGGCGCAACAGGAATGGGGCGGGGTCGATATCCTGTGCAACGTGCCCGTGCCAAAACCGGGTCGCTGCCCGAATTTCCCGCATGCCGATCTTCTCTGGGCCAGAGTGGCGGCGTATGGTGGTTGCAGACGTAGAGCGCGGGCCGTGGATCGATCCCAGAACGCGGTGCGCACCAAGCACCTTTTCATCTTCGGTTACCAAACTCCTGCCGAGAGCCTCTCAAACGAGAGGGACGGGACCGATCTCGAGTCGAGCGCCTGCGTGTGGATCGTGGACGCCTCCGAAGACGCTGCGATGGCCTGGGGGCGAGCCGTCGCAGAGCGGTTCGTCGGATGGTTGTTCGACCGCGCTGGACAGGAAGCGTACGCGTGGACGGATGCGCAGTTTGCATGTTGGATAGAAACCGAGCCGAACGTATTGGCGGCGGCAATCGACAGGCCGGCCGTAGCGGTCGGAGAACTGCCCGATTTTATTGGCGTAGTGGGGTGAGTGGCACCATCGAGTGTCGGATTGGGCGGTCCACGCCATCGTGCAAGAAGCGCGTCAGTAGCTCTCCGCCAGGAGGTTTACGTTCAACGAACCGAGGCCTGTTGCCAGGTTATAGCCCTGGCCTGCGGGGAAAGCCGCAACAGGCGAGGCACCGTCGTGCTCGGATAGCACGCCCACGTAGTCCGACGGTTTTGCGACGTGACAGTCCCGCGTTCCGCCATAGCACGGCTCTGCGTTGTCGCCCGCCGTGACGTTGTTGAACACGCACCCCTTCGAAATGTCGCGCCCGAGCGAGGCGTTGCAGCTTTTCGCCAGTACAGGGTTCGTGAATTGCAACTTGGCGATCTGGTAGAGGCGCGGCGCAGGATTGCCGAGCGGGGCCTGCTTGATCTGGGTGATCAGGGCCAGGATGCCGCCGAACGCCGGAGCTGAGACCGACGTGCCGCCCACCGCCTGGTGGATCGCGCCGTCAGCATCATAGACGCAGGGTGAACCGCCCTCCTCCTGATCCGACATGCAGATCAGCGTGGCGTGATCCCAGTAGCCGTTTGCAGCAAACAACGAGACGTCGGGCTGGTCGCGCACGCCGTCGCGCGGCACGCCCGGGACGCCAATCTTCTGCCACGACGGCTTGGCGAAGTAGAGGCTGGCGCCGCCGGTGCCGCCGACGCCGTTCTGCACCTGGTAGGGGTTGGTGTCGCAAAAGGCGAGGCCGCTCGGCGCGCCGAAATAGGCGGCGTTGAAAGAACTCGCACAGGAATTGTCCCACGGAATTTCCGGAACGTAGGAGAGCGCGGAGCCGTGCCCGTCATCGGCACCGGTCGGGTGTCCCCAATAGCGCTTCAGCTGGTTCGTGGCCGCGTCGGAGAAATCGGTGCCGCCGACCGAGGTTACATAGGCGCTGGCCGCCAGTCCGTTCACGCCCAGCCCGTCCGCATCAATCTCGTTGCGGTCGCAGCTGGAGCCGCTGTCGCCGGAGGAGACGACGATCGACTTGCCCTCTGCCGCCCCTTCCTCGACGAGGTTGGTCCACATGGTCAGGAAGGGCAAGCCGTTCTGCTGCTCGCAGCCGCCGTAGCTGATCGTGTAGATCGTCGCGTTCGTCGCCTCCGTCTCGACCAGGTTGCGCAGGCTGGTCATCACGCCGAAAGTCGTCTCCGTCGCCGGGCATGAAGCCTCGACGACGGCCGCATCCGGTGCATTGGCGCCCGCCCATTCCACATCGAGCGCCGCCTCCGTCTCGTCTCCCGTCCGGCCTGGGTCGCCGCAGTGTCCAGGATGCAGGGTGGAGAGCGTGCCGGTGTAGCTCCAGAGGTTGAAGTACTGCCGGAACCGCAGCCAGTCGCGCTGCAGTATGTCGCTCTGCTCCACGGCGGCGATGGTCACGGCGGCACCGGTGATCGGCTGCGGGAAAACACCCGTTTCCTCGATCAGCGGCGTGACGTTGTAGATCGTCTGGAAGTCGGCCGGACCTACGAAGTAGAACGGCGTGCCGTTCGGCTGGGGAACGGTCACCGACGATTTCGGCAGGACGTTGGGGCGCGGGAACACGTTGGACAGCGTAATGCCGTCGATCGCCGGCGCGAGCGACACCGGAATTGCAGGATCCGTCTGGTTGATGACGTAGGGACGCCCGCGATAAGTGACGTTATGGAGCGACGTGTGGAACGCCGCCGCGATGCTTCCGGCGCTGCCGCCGAAATCCACCGTCATGCCGCTGGGCGAGACGCCGTTCACGATCAGTCTCTGCTCGCGCAACCATCCGATCACGCGAGCGGTCTGCGACGCGTCCGGCGCAAAGCGCTGCAGCTCCGCGGCCGTGATCCATTTGTGGTAGCGCGGCGAGGACGCAGTCTGCTGGTCGGCAACCAGCGAGTCGAGCGCGCGCTGGCGTTCGGGCGCACGCTTCAAGCCGAGCAGAACGTGAGGAAAGAAATGGGCATCATCGACCACGCCGAGGTCGGTAACGCCGCTGATAAAGGCGTGGTTGGCTGCAAGCCTTACCGTGCCAGGCGGTGTGCCGTTTGGCGCGCCAAGGGCGCTGCCGGTTGCCAGACCGAGGAGGAGAGGCGCGCCGAACCGGCGTGAAATCGTGCCCGTGTTCATGTCCGCACACCCCCGCGCAATTGCCGCAACGATGCGATCACCGGCAGCACCTGTCAACGCATCTGAGGCCACGGCTGGCGCATGCGGCGCCAACAAGCTCTTCCTACTACGCTGCACGCCGATGTTGACAGGCCGAGACGAGGCATCCTAGCGGTAGCCAGAGACGCGCTTTCCTTCCGGGAGGACCCGCCTTGACGCAGCATATGACGAGCCAAGCCATCGCCGCCTTGGCTTTCGGCGTCGCTTGTACAATAGCACCGCCGGCATTCGGCGCCAACACTCGTATCCTGCAGCATCAGATCGTCGTTGCGGGCAACCAGAACGTCGAGGCGACGTCCATCAACAGTCATGGCACCATCGTGGGCAATCTCTACGCCGGGATCACCGACGCGGTGAGCGCGATCGAGATCGATGGCGACACGGTCACGACGCTCAAGCCGCCGTACCCGAACGGCCAGGTCGCCCATCCCAAGGCGATTGACGACGCGGGTGACATCGCCGGCTGGGCGGATAACGGCACCGGTGATCCGCTGCTGTATCTATCGGCCGCCGACGGCCACACCAGAATGAAATACGCCCGGTTTCTCGACATAAACGCGAACGGGCAACGTCTCATCGTGCAGCCCATCGGCCTGGTTGACCGGCGGATCGTGTTCGGCACGGAGATACAGGGCGGCATCGCACCCAACGTTCCGTTCTACGGAACGCCCGAGCACTATGTCCGCGTGCCGCTGTTCAATAGCTACGAGCGCCTCAACAGCATCAATCGCCACAGTGTCGTCGGCGGCGTTTCGTTCGACTACAGGGGCCAGTTCGAGGCGTTTTTCGGCAGCACCGGCCACTTCAAAATGCTGCTGCCGCCCGGCGCGCAGCAGTCAGAGGGCGGCTACGTCAACGACGCGAACGAGGTAGCCGGCAGCTACACCGATGCCAACGGGCAACCGCACGGGTTCACCTATTACGGAGGCCAGTACCACACGTTCGACATGCCGGAGCCGGCGACCAGCATCGCCGTCACCGCCATCAACGACGCCGGCCGGGTCGTCGGCACCTACGCGTCGGCGTCGGCAGACGGCCGGCAACACGCGTTCCTCTACAACGGCCAAACGGTCACCACGTTCGGCACGTATAGTTCGCTCGACGTGATTCTCCTCCGCATCAACAACCACGGCGAGATGCTCATCGACCGCGCGTTGGAGTACTCGGCAACGCCCCAGTTCCTCTCCTACACAGCAACGTGTCAGGGTGACGGCTGCTGAGGACGTGCGGAGACCTGTGGTTGCATGTCCGTTGACCATACGGATAAGAACGTCGCTAGTCGGCTGAGACAAGGGTTCTAGGGTGGCGGAAAGGTATGCGCGATCGTAGTCCGCACACTGCCGGCATAGCCGGATTTGGTCAGCTTCAAACGGAAAGACCATGCGCGAGCGTGAACAGGTTAGTTCGGCCACAACCGTAGGCGATATGCCCGTCGCGCTCGCGGTGTCCTTCGATCAAATCTGCGCCGCGCCGCCATCGGCGAACAGTTCGCTGCCGTTGACGAAGCTGCTGTCGTCAGACGCAAGGAACAGCGCGGCATTGGCGAGCTCATCCGGATTACCCAATCGGCCAAGCGGTGCAGCCGCCTCCATGGCAGACACGGCGGCACGGTTCACCTCTTCCGTGGGAAAAAGCCCATGCAGGCCCGGGGTGGAGGTCGCGCCGGGAACCAGAACGTTCACGCGGATGCGACGCGGGCCCAGCTCCTGAATCCAGCTCCGCGCGAAGTTGCGGATCGCCGCCTTGGTGGCGCTATAGACGCTGAACGCAGCCCCGCCTTTATTGCCGGTCGCGGACCCTGTCAGGATGATCGACGCGCCGTCACGCAGGAGCGGCAACGCCTTCTGGACCGTGAACAGCGTCCCCTTGACGTTGGTCGCGAAGGTTCGATCGAAGTGATCTTCGGTGATGTGTTCGAGCGGCATGAGCTCGCCGCTGCCGGCGTTGGCGAACAGGATGTCGATGCGGCCTGCCTCGTCGCGCACGATCTGAAAGAGCCGGTCTAGGTCTGCTAAATTCGCGACGTCGCCCTGGACCCCGCGGGCACCGTGGCCGACATCGGCCACCGCCGTGTTGAGTTCGGCTTGCCGCCGACCGGTCATGAACACGCGAGCACCTTCGCTTGCGAACCGCCTTGCGCTTGCCAAGCCGATGCCACTGTTGGCGCCGGTAATGACCGCGACCTTGCCTTCAAGCTTGCCCATATCCTGTCTCCGATTTGCTGATAGGAGCGATATGGCCTTTGCTGGCCTTCATGATAGAACCTACCTCAAGGTAAGTATAAGGCTGGTCGAATGAGCATCGCGGAATCGCCGTGTGGCCTAGATGCCGCGCTTGCCGTGATGGGCGGCAAATGGAAGCCCTTGATCCTGTATCACCTTGCATCGGGTCCTAAGCGCTTCGGAGACCTCAAGCGGCTGGTCGTAGGTATCAGCGAAAAGGTGCTCATCCAGCAGCTGCGCGAACTGGCCGCGGCAGACGTGCTGCTCCGACACGATTACCAGCGGGTGCCGCCGATGGTCGATTACACGATGACGGCGTTCGGCTCGACGCTTGCACAGGCGTTGGTGCCGCTCTGCATCTGGGGAACGGAAAACCGGGCCCGGATCGCCGACATCATGGCCGCGCGCGCGCCCGAACAGCCGCTGCAGCCGCTTGATACCGCCTCACCCTGACGAGGTGGCCAGCATCGATCGCAGGTCTCGGAGCACAAGAGCGAGGCGCTCCTCCAACCCGGGCTCGGACACATCGAGCCAAGCGATCGTGGCATACGTGAAGGCGCTCATGCCGGTCCGCGCGGCGAGCAAGGCCCTCTGATCTTCGATACCGCGCAACCGCAGCGCGGCGGCGAGTGCGTCTGCCAGCACCTCGTGCTTGGCCAACTCGCGTTCGTGCAGCGCCGGAGTCGACGAGACGACCGCCTGCCGCGGCGCTGCAAAAGACCGGTTCGCCTCCAGCAGCGGTACCGCCGACCGGAACGCGTGAAACAGAAGGTCCAGCGGTCCAAGACCGCCAGGCGCACCGGCAATCGCCTCCGTTAGCACTGTTCGTAGCACCGCCTCTCCTCCGAACAGCGTCTCACGCTTGTCGGGAAAGTAACGGAAGAATGTTCGCTCGGTGACGCCGACACGCGCGGCGATCTCGGCGGCGGTGGTCCGGTCGTAGCCGCGCTCCTGGAACAGCGCCAGCGCCGCTTGCTGGAGACGCTCACGCACGCTTTCGGGGCTGATCTGCTCGGCCACGCCATCCCTTGTCAGTCTCTGACATACGACTTATGTCAGACCATGACATAGGCCGGCGGAGGCCGGCAGGCAATCTGAAGGAGAGATCAAGATGCGGGCGTTTCTGACCGGAGCGAACGGCTGGATCGGCTCGGCCATCGCGCGCGACCTCATGGCCGACGGCCACGGCGTAACTGGGCTCGTGCGCTCGGAGGAGAAGGGCAAGGCGTTCGCGGCTGCCGGTGGCACGCCCGTTATCGGTTCGCTCGGCGACCTCGACACGATCCGCAAAGCCGCGCGCGACTGCGATGGCATCGTCCACACCGCCTTCGGGCTCGACCTGACCAAGGTCAAGGAGATGGCCGAGGAGGAAATCCGCGCGATCGAGATGTTCGGCGAGGTTTTCGCCGGCACCGATCGGCCGATCGTCGTCACCGGCGGCGTGCTGCTGACCCTGCCGGGCGAGGTATTCCAGGAGGAAGCGCGGCCGCCGGTTCCTCCCCAATTCCCGCGCGCGTCCGAACAGTCGGCGTTCGCGCTCGCCGAGCGTGGCCTGCGGGCGATGGTGGTGCGCAACCCGCGCTCGGTGCATGGGCAGGGCGAAACGCACGGCTTCGTGCCGATGCTGGCGGCGATCGCGCGCGAGAAGGGCGTGTCCGCCTGGGTCGGCGAGGGCGAAAACCTGTGGCCGGCCGTGCACCGGCTGGATTGTGCGCGGGTTTACGCTCTTGCGCTGAACCACGGTCGGGCTGGCGAGGCCTACCACGCCATTGCCGAGCAGGGCGTGCCCTTCCGGCAGATCGCGGAGGCGATCGGCCGTCAGCTGGGCCTACCCGCTCGGTCGATCACTGCGGACGAGGCGAAGGCGCATTTCGGCGGAATCGCGATGTTCGTGGCCGGCAACGGCCCGGCTTCGAGCGCTCGCACGCGGCAGACGCTCGGATGGGAGCCGCGCAATCCCGGTATCATCGAAGACATTAGCCGGCCGGACTATTCTGCCTGATAAGCCATTCGGATTGCATTGGACTCGCGACACAACGAAGATCACCAGTAACCGCCGAGGGTTCGGCGCCGCAAGTTGGTGGTCAATCCAAATGGGCGAGTAAACCGCCGCTCCGGACTAAGCGCTTACAATCTGGGTTGTTTGGCTGTGGACGCAGTCAGCCGCGAACTTGTCTCTGTTTTGTGGCTTGGCCGGCAGTCGTCGGCCCTGGGCGGCATACCCCTTTGCTCGCCCGGCCTGGCCGAATTCCCTGTTTTTGCCCGTTTGCACCGGGTAAGACGCCCCTCGGGTGGTCGATTTCGCGTTCGGTTAGCCGAATTCGTGAGCACGGACAGTCTGTTACGTGTTCCGCCCCGACGGCAGCGGCCGACTCAGAACAGGGAAGTCTTCGCTTGCCGAACAGGGAATACCCGTCTGTCGATCAGGCTGAAACCTCGTCGCGCGAGGCAGCCTGAATGGTGAGACTGATTGAGACTAAGGTCAGGACCCATAAGCGGTTGACCCGGCTCGGCGAGTTTTGATTCCAGTT
>CAXUGD010000047.1:0-13626 GCA_964250355.1 uncultured Acetobacteraceae bacterium
GCCTGACGCTGCACGCGGTCGCCACCCGGCGCGAGGAGACCGCCCGCGCCGCCGCCGAGACGTTCGGCGCGCCGCTCTGGTTCGACGATGCCGGCGCGATGATCGCGAACGACGAGGTCGACGCGGTGGCGGTCGCGGTCAAGGCCCCCGACCACTACGCGCTCGTCAGGCGGGCTCTGCTCGCCGGCAAGCCGGTCTACTGCGAGATGCCCTTCGGGCACACGCTCGACGAGGCGCGCCGACTCGAAGCGCTGGCGCGGGAGCAAGGCGTGGCGACCGCCGTCGGGCTGCAGGGGCGCTTCTCGCCGTGGCTGCGACAGGTGCGCGAGCTCGTCGCGAGCGGACGGCTCGGCCGCATCCTGTCGACCTCGCTCGTCGCCTGCGACGAGCTTTCGACGGGGACGGTCGACCAGGGCAATGCCTACCTCCTCGACGTCGCCAACGGCGCCAACCCGCTGACGATCCACTGCGGCCATTACCTCGACGCACTCTCCTTCGCGCTCGGCGAACTCACCGCGATCTCGGCTATCACCGCCGTCAGTCGGCCGCAGGTCGTCGTCCGTCAGACGGGTGAGACGCTGACCGCCACCTCCCCCGACCAGATCGCGTTGTGCGGGCTCCTCACGGGTGGCGCGGTCGCCAGCTTCCACATGCGCGCCGGCAGCGGCGGAGACCCATCATTCCTTTGGGACATCCAGGGCGAGGACGCGGTGCTGCGCATCACCTCCACGGGCTACCTGATGTGGCGACCGTTGATTCTGGAGCTTTGGGACGCCAAGGCTAAGCACCGGGACGTCCTCCCGTCGCCCGAGCCGCCGAAGGAATGGGCGGGCGTTGCGACCGTGGAAGGCCCCGCGCAGCACGTGGCCTACGCCTACGCCGCCTTCTCGCAAGACATCCGGACAGGGTCCAGAACATCGGTGACCTTCTCCGATGCGCTCGGTCGCCGCGAGACGGTGGAGGCCATCCGCGCCGCCGCTCAGAGCGGGGTGGCGACGTCACCGGCCGGCGAGGCTTGACGCCGACGGTGTCACGCGTGCCGACGTCCGCGAGACATCTCGCACCGTTCTGTCCCGCCGAAGTATGCCCACGACCCGCCGCCGAGAGCATGTGCCAGTGTCAGCACGGGTTCTCGACTCATGGTCACCAAAGGAGAAAACAATGAAGCTGTACTATGCCCCTTTCTCGTGCGCCCTGTCGCCCCACATCGTGCTTCGCGAACTGGACCTTCCGTTCACGCTGGAGCGGATGGACTACGCGACCAAGAAGACGGATGCCGGCCAAGACTACCTTGCCCTCAACCCGAAGGGTTATGTCCCTGCGTTGCAGTTCGACGACGGAACGCTGCTGACCGAGGGGCCGGCGATCACGCAGTATCTGGTGGACAAGTACGCGCCTGGTTCCCTGGCGCCCTTGCCCGGAACGCTGGAGCGGGCGCAGGTCAACAGCTACCTGACGTTCATCGGGACCGAGTTGCATAAGCCGTGGAGCGCGCTGTTTAACCCGGCGATCAAACCGGACGAACGCGCGGCGGTCGTCAAAAAAATCCATCATGTCCTTGGCCTGATCGAGGCTAATTTTGCAGACGGCCGCTCATATCTCACCGGCCCCGACTTCACGCTCGCTGACATCTACCTGTTCGTCGTGCAGAACTGGGACACCTTCACCACCGTCGATATTTCGATGTTTCAACACGTAAAAGCTCATGCCGCGCGCATCGCGGCTCGAAAAGCCACTCAGGCCGCGATGGCGGAGGAAGGTGAAGCGATGGCCAGTTAGTTAGGCGGTAAACAGCCTTAGCGAAGCTTGTTTCATGCTGAGAGTTATGCGGTCGCTATCGCTAGGCATGGCGTGTCTCTCCAACTGCGCCGTCGTCGCTGAAGCGTTAGCGACGGGCACGCTCATAGATATGCTCGGCGACTGATGTCTGGCCGTCTCGTGCGATGGTTCAGCAATCCTTGGCGCGTGAGCCGCGAACGCCCAACCTCACTGACCGCGTTCGTCGAGCACGTTGCCGCAACCTTTTCCGCCTATGGGTGGCGCATAGATTGCGCGGGAGCGACGGGTCACGTGTCGAACAGCTCGGGCTCAAACAGCTTTTCGATGCCGAACTTGCAGAGCGTTATGCCCTGCTCGTGATGGTAGCGCAGCATCGCCTCGATCGCCGCGCGGTTGGCGGCGATGCCGTAGGGCCACCAGTCGTCGCCGAGCAGCGCGCGATAGTCCTGCACGAGCCTGTTCAGCCAGGGCAGCATGACGTTCATGTTGTTGAGGTCATGCCCCTCACGCGGCGCTCGGCCGCCCGCCGCCGCTCGGTTTGCTAAATCGACCCGCTTGACGCGGCCGACTACCCGTTCGGCTCGATCGAGAACGGGCGCGCCTTTCTCGAATACCTGTCGGTCGACGAGAACACGGTGGTCAAAAAATTTGTCCGCGGCAATGCAGACAATCTGCTCAACTCGACGGCATGCCGCAAGGTGGGAGTCTCGGGAGTAGTCCTCGCCCTTGTTCAGCATGCCATTATCAGCTTCGCGGTGGTCTCGTTGGCGACGCAGGTGACGCCAGCGACGGAGCCGATCAGCGAGTACGAGACGGTCCACCCCGTTTCGGCATTCGCACCGCCGCCGGTCATGTAAACGGGATGGTCCTCAAGCCTGATCGTCTTACCCGCGCGCACCCGCTCGAATGGCGGCCTGACCTGCGGTCAAGCATCGGACTATAGCTCCGCCACGGGATGCTGATCACGCCTTGGCTGCTAAAAGCCTGCCGTCACATGGACGCTTGCATGGCCTGCTCCCGCGTCGCGAGAACGGCGGGTCTTGCTTCCATCGAACCTTCGATACGGCCTCGACCGCGCCCGCAATCATGACCCCCCAACGACTTCAATCTTCGTCCTGCCTTCCCGGCGGCAAGCGCCTCGACACTCGCGTTAAGCAGCCGCTCGGGCGTAATTCTATAAATTGGCCGCCTGTTGCGCCGTCGCCTCCGCGATCAGGTCCGACAAGGTCGTGCGCCGATCGGCCAACCCGCGCATCGCCTCGTCGACATCGCCGATCATGGCGTTCAGCATCTCGATCAGCCGCGCCTTGCGCGCGCCGTCGTCGGGCGACCGCAAGTGCGCGCCGATCGCCTCAAGGCCGAACCCGAGCGAGCGGGCGCGGGTGACGAATGCGACGATCGCGAGGGCGCGGTCGTCATAGTCGCGATAGCCGCTCGCGAGCCGGGGCGCCGCCGGGACCAGCCCACGCCGCTCGTAGAAACGGATGCACGACGCGCTCACTCCCGCACGCCGCGCGAGTATACCAATCCGCATGGGCTTGACCTTGAAGCAGGATGAAGGAGCAAAGGCACCGACCTCTGCATGGAGGACGGTCGCATGACAATCACAACGCTCGTCCTCGTGCCCGGCCTCGGCAGCGACGGCGCAGTCTGGCGACGAACGATCGAGGCGCTCGACGGCCGCGTTGACTGTATTGTCGGCGATACGCTTTGCGACGCGAGCCTCGGCGGCATGGCGCGCACGGTCCTCGACGGCGCTCCCCAACGCTTCGCGCTCGCCGGCGTATCGATGGGCGGAATGGTGGCGCTGGAGATGATGCGGGCAGCGCCACATCGCGTCAGCCACCTTGCGCTAGTCGATACCAGCGCGCGGCCAGATACCGTGACCCAGCGGCTGTGGCGGCGCGTGTCGAACATGGGAGTTTGGGCCGCGCCGGATTTCCGCCGTCTTGCGGCGCGTAGCGTTCCCGCGCTCGTCCATCCCGACGCGCCGGCCGAAGTCCGGGAGGAGCTGGTCACGATGAGCGCTCGGGTGGGTTCGCAGACATACCGCCGGCAGAACCGCGCCGTCGCCACGCGGGGCGACCTCCGGCCCGTCCTGCCGACCATTGCCGTGCCGACCGCCGTGATAGTCGGCGATGAGGATCGGCTGACCCCCGTCGCCCACTCGCGCGAGATCCAGGCGCTCGTGCCTGGCTCGACGCTCAACGTCCTGTCCGGCTGCGGTCACCTGCCGCCGATCGAACAGCCGTCGGCCGTCGCCGACTTGCTCCAGCAACTGCTGCGCTTGCCCTGACCCGCGCCGCCAGCGTGGCGGCCGGACAGGGCGTCACGTGCCGAGTAGCTCGGGCACGAACAGCTCCTCGAGCTGGAACCGGCGGGGCGTGGTCCCCTGCTCGTGATGGTAGCGCAGCACCGCCTCGATCGCGGCGCGGTTGGCGGCGATGCCGTACGGCCACCAGTCGTCGCCGAGCAGCGCCAGGTCCTCCTGCACCAGCTGGGTCAGCCAGGGCAGCATAACGTTCATGTTGTTGAACGTCATGCCCTTCACGTAGCGCTCGGCCGCCTGCTGTTTGGCCTCGCAGAACCCGCGATGGACCGCCTTGACGATCTCGGGCTCCTGCTCTGCCAGCTCGCGCGTCACAACCACCGCGTGCATGATCGGGAAGATGCCGGTGCGGCGGAAGTAGTCGCGCTCGACCGCGGGATAGTCCTCGAACAGCCGGCCGACCCGCGGCGAGCCCTCCAGCACGCAACGGGGGATGTCGGCGGAGATCAGCGCGTCGATCTCGCCGCGGTCGAGCATCTCGCCCAGGTCAACGTCCTTGCCGGCCCATTCCACCTCGACGCCGGCGGGCACCGGGTGGGCGACGAAGTCGACAGGTTTTAACGGGAAGTCGATGCCGCCGACGATCCAGCGGTTGCGCTCGGGCCGGAACCCCCACTCGTCGGACAGGATGCCTTTGGGCATGATCCCGGCGTCATGGCCGTAGAGCGCGAGCTCGCCGATGCGCTTGCCGACCAAGTCCGCGGGGCTTGCGATCCCGCTCGCCTTGTTGACGTAGATCGCGCCGTGCCGGAACGCGCGGTTGGGGAACACCGGAATGGCGACGAACGGCGACGGCCCGTCGGCGAAGGTGCGAAGGTAGTAGGTCCAGCCCAGCTCCGACACGTCGTAGGCGCGGCGGCGGATCATGCCCTCGAAGATCTCTGTGACGATCCGGGCGCTGTGGAAGCTGGCGTCCACACCGTCGATCGTCACCGCGCCGGTCGCCAGCGCGCTGGTGCGGTCATAATCGCCGAAGGCAATGTCGAGCTTGCGTTCAGTCATCGACGGTACTCCTTATTTTTTGTAAACGCATTTATATATTCTATGTTCCCGCGGGCTCGCCGGCGGGCGTAGGAGCGTCTAGTCGGAGACATGAGTGCGGATCGCGGCGAGATCGCCGAACTTTTCGAGACGGTGTCGCTCGGCGCGCCGCAGCACGCGGTCGGGTTCGTGCTGTGGCGGGTGATGCACCGCTACCAGCGCGAGATCGACCAGGCGCTGCGGCCGCTCGGCCTCACCCACCTGCAGTTCACCATCCTGGCGCTCGCCGCCTGGTCGCAGCGCGGCGGCGAGGCAGCGACGCAGTCGGCGCTGGCCGGGCGAGGCGACGTCCACCCGATGCAGGTCTCCAACGTCGTCAAGGCGCTGGACGCCAAGGGGCTGGTGACGCGCACGCCGCCGCCCGGCAACGCGCTCGCCAAGCAGGTGGCGATCACGGACGCCGGTCTGGCGGTGCTGCGCGCCGCGCTGCCGCTCGGTATCGCCATTCAGGCGCGGCTGTTCGGCGACGAGGGTCGTCCGGGCGGTGCGCTCCTCGCCATGCTGGTCGCCATCGATCGGGACGGTGGAAGCGACGTGGAGCGCGGGGCCGATGACCGCTGAGCCGCATCCGTCGGACCGGCCACGCGACGTGTCGATCGACTATCTGCGGGCGTTCCTGACGACCCTCGTCGTCGCGCACCACAGCATGCTCGCCTACACTTCGTGGGCGAGGTTCGACCGGCTCGACCCGTTCGCCTCCACGTCGCCCGTCGTGGACGGCCGGCGCTGGGCCTTCCTCGACTATGCCGAGAACTTCGACGATGCGTTCTTCATGTCGCTGATGTTCTTCGTCTCCGGCCTGTTCTTCGCGCCGGCGCTCAAGCGGCACGGTCCCGCGATGTTCGTGCGCGACCGCCTGCTGAGGCTCGGGCTTCCCTTCATCGTGGTCGTCGCCTGCTGAACACCGCTCGCCTACTTCGCCGCCTGGCGGCTGAGCGGACGCGGCGACGGCTACCCTTCATTCTGCGTGCGGCTGGCGCGGCGCGGGTTCGAGGTGGGGCCGCCCTGGTTCATCTGGCTGCTGCTCGCGTTCGGGATCGTGGCGGCCGGACTCCGGCTGGTTGCGGGCGACCCCGCGCCGCGCTGGCAGGCGCGCCTGGAGCGCCTTGACCGCCGACCCGCCCTGGTCGGGCTCGCCCTGCTGATCGTGGCCGGCGTCGCCTACCTGCCGCTGCTCGCGCGGTTCGGGTTCTCGCGGTGGGACGTGCTGTTCACGCCGCCGCTGGCGTTCCAGACCAGCCGGATCGGCCTATACGCGACGTGGTTCGCCGCCGGCTGTCTGATAGGCAGCGACGGCCTGGAGCGCGGTCTTCCTCGCCGGGGACGGCGCGCTGGCGCGGCGTTGGCCGGCATGGGCGCTGCTCGCGGCGGCGGCCTACAACGCGCTCTGGTTCCTGCCGCCGCTCTCCGTCCCCGCCGCCCGCGGCGGTCTCGGAGCGCTGCTGTAGATCGCGAGCAACATCGCGAGCAGTCTCGCCTTCCTGGCGCTGTTCCGCGGCCGCGTCCGGCGCCGGGGCCCGTTCATGGACGCACTCTCGCGCCGCGCCTACGCCATCTATCTGCTGCATTACGTGTTCGTGGCGTGGTGCCAGTACCTGCTGCTGGACGCGTCGCTCCCGGCTGCGGCCAAGTTCGCGATCGTGTTCGGCGCCGCCATAGCGCTCAGCTGGCTCGGAGCGTCGCTCGCCTTGCGCGTGTCGTTCCTGCGCCGGATCCTGTAGCCCCGACGCCCACGCCCCGCCGCAATCGCGGTGGCCCCGGGATCAGGCCGTACGAAACGCGTCGGGGATGGCGATGGCGCGCAGCCCGAGCTCGCAGTTGAGCCGGGCGGCGCGCTCCGGCGTCCGCTCGCGACGGGGCTGATCGGCTTGGGGCAACACCGCGGCCGGCGCGCGCGTCCCGAACGCCCGGAACAGGCGCTCGAACCCGGGCGCGGTGTGGATCGCGAGGAACCGCGCAACGTCGCCGGTCACGCGGGTCGCCTGCACGGTGCCGCGCGGCGCGAACGCGAACGAGCCCGCCCGCAGCCGCTCCACCCGGTCGTCGAGCAGCACCTCGACTTCCCCGTCGAGCAGGTAGAGCGCGACGTCGGCGCGATCGTTAACGTGCGGCTCGCCGACGAGTCCGTGCGGATGCTCGACCTCGAAGACGCTGAAACTGCCGCCGGTCGACGCCGCGTCGGCCAACACGCTCCAGCAGCCGCGGTCCAGCCAGATCGACTCGGCCGTCTCACGCGAGCTGATCGCCGGTGCGGCGGGGGCGTCCAAGTTCGCGGAAGTGGAGCGCTCCTTCGTCAGCGGCAGGCCCCCATAGTCGTCCGACAAGGCCTTCGTCAGCGCCATCGGCGGGAACGGCGTGTCGGCGGGCGGCGGCTCGTTGCGCTGCGCGGGCACGGCCGAGCCCATCAGCCACATTTCGAACCCCGCGGGAAAGTAGAAGTTGATGAGCACCGCGTCGTCGTCGACGACGAACGAGTGCTCGGTGTGCCGCGGCACGGTCACAAGCGACCCCGGCCCGGCGACCAGGTCGACGCCGCCGGCGCTGAAGCTCACGCTGCCGCTGGCGACGTAGAGCGCCTCCTCCTGTGGGTGCGCGTGCCGGGTCGGCCCGGAGCCCCTCGAGCAGACCTGGTCGAGAAGACACATCGCGCCGCCGGTCTGCACGCCGGTCGCAAGCACCCGCCACAGGACGCCGATCATCCAGTAGGAGGGCGCGTGGTCTGCATGGGTGGCGTAGGCGCGCGCGGTTCGCTTGGAGGGCATGACGGCTCCCGATCGACGTGGTAGGCAAGCCTATCGCATCCAGTCCGGGACGACAATGCTGATGATAGCCTACCCTCTCGCATGACCGGTGTGCTCGCCTGGGCGGAGGATCATCCAAAGGCCAAGGTGCTGGCGCGCACCCGCGCCGCCATCGTCGCGGCGGCGCGCGACCTGTTCCTGCGACTCGGGTTCGAGCGCACGACCATGGAGAGCGTCGCCGCCGAGGCCGGAGTCGGACTCATGACCCTCTACCGGCACTTCCGGACGAAGCCGGCGCTGTTCAGCACGGTCATGGAGGCGGAGTGCGGGATGGTGGACTTGGTGCCCGATCCCGAAGCGCTCTGGTCCTGCCCGCCCGAGGAGGCGCTGCGATTGTTCGGTGTGGCGGTGGTGACGGTGATGGCGTCTCCCCGGTTGATCGCGCTGCGCCGCGTGGTGGTCGCGGAGGCTGAGCGGTTCCCGGCGCTCGGCCGCGCGTGGCAGGAGACGGCGCCTGGGCGAGGCCAAGAGTATGTCATGCGATACGTCGCGGACCGGATGCGCGCCGGCGAGCTTCGCGCGGCCGACCCGGACGCGTTCGCGGCGACTTACATAGCGTTGCTCGACCGGCTGCCGGTGCGGGTCCTGACCGGGCTGCCGGCCCCCGACGACGAGGCGATCGCCGCCGAGGCGGCGAGCGTGACGGCGATGATGCTGGCGGTCTACGCGCCGACCGGTGCGTGCCTCTCGCCGGCGTCCGACCCCGACCCCGATCGACAGGAGAGCCAATGCCCATGACCGACGCCCCACTCTCAATCGCCGTGCTCGGCTGCGGCAACATCGGCAGCGCGTTCGCCTCGCGGCTGGCGCGCGCCGGCCACGACGTCACGGTCGTGGCGCGGCCCGGCTCGACCCGGCTGGACCAGCTGCGCCGCGACGGCGCCATCGTCGAAACCGACGGGACGCGCACGACGGTCCGCGTCGCCCAGCAGATCGACAGCGACGTCCCGTACGACCTGCTGATTGTGACCCTGCTCGAGCACCGGGTCGGGTCGATGATGCCGGCCCTGCGGGCCAGCGCCGCGGCCTGCATCCTCTTCATGTTCAACACGTTCGAGCCCGATGCGCTGGTCGAGGCGGTCGGAGCCGAGCGCTGTGCGCTGGGCATGCCGTTCATCCAGGCCAAGCTCGACGATGGCGGCAGGCTGAAGACCAGCATCGGCGCGGGCGGGCAGAAGACGCTGATCGGCCGACAGTGCTGGGTCGACCTGTTCGCCGCCGCCGGCCTGCCCGCGGCGCTCGAACCGAGGATGGCGGACTGGCTGCGCAGCCATGCGCCGCTGTGCGCGGCGTTCGAGAGCGTGTCGATTGCGGGCGTGCGGCGCGGCGGCGGCGCGTCCTGGCGCGAGGCGCTGACGCTGGCTCGCGGGGTCCGCGCGGCGTTCGCGCTGATCGAAGCGCTCGGCCACCCGATCCACCCGGGGTCGAAGCGGATGATGCGTCGCAGCCCCGCGGCCGCGCTCGCGACGATGCTGTGGGCGCTGTCGCGCGTCCGCTCGTTCCGCGAACTGCTCGCGACGGGCGAAGCCGAATGTCTCGCGTTAGTCGGTACGATGGCGGCTGCTGCGTTAATGACGGACGCACTGGTCCCAGTCGAAGTGATTGCGGCCATGAGACTGCGGTGAAGTGCAAATTAGGAAGGGACTAGACTAGTTGGAAGATGGTTCGTTTCGTCCCGAAGCGACCGAGCGCATCCTCCCTGACCCGGCGGCGTCTCGGCAAGTCGAACAGGCGATCATCAGGCGTGTTCGCTGCGACGGGACCCATCGCATAGGTGGTTCCGCTTGCGTCCGCCTTTCCAGCCAAGTCGCAACAGCCCCTCGCCGCTGTAGGCTATGGCGGTCCGCTCGTCCTCGCTGCGGTTCCCGGCACCGTCTGCCGCTGAACGACACCCGTTGGTGGCGCAGCGCCTAACGACGGAGCGGCGCCCGAACAGCCGCGCCTAATCACGATCGCGAGAGGCAGCGGGCGCACCGCCGAGTCAAGGGCTCACGGCGGTTGTGGAAAGGGATTAGGTTTCCCGAGTTATCGGCGAAGCGGAACGACGTCATATGCTTGGCTTGTTTAGTCAGCCCTACGGTAACGATGCTGCGGTGCGCGACAGTCATCGCGGTCGTCTCCGTCGCGTCCGCCATGCCGACCTGACGATCGATTTCCGAGACGATTCTGACACGATCGTCGTGTTGAATCTAAGCGACCGACACCGCGTCAGAACGCGCATTGACGGACGATGGGCCTCGACGAACCCCACGGTTGGAACCGTGACGGTCTTGCCTGCGGGTACTCACTGCCATGTCGAGGTCTCCGGCGAATGTCGGATTATTTTGGCTCGCGTGTCGACCGCCGTGATAGCGGCGGCGCGAGCAGCCGCACGCGGGGGTCTCGTCGAGCCGGTGATGCGGGTGAGCGTTAACGATAACCGATTGGCCCACGCTTTGTGCCGGTGCGCCATATCGGACGAGGAAGGCGACTTGGTTGAGGTCGGCTTGGCGCTGCTCGAGCCAGCGACGCCATCGAACGCAGCTTGTGCCGCGAGGGGTGGCATTCCGCCTCGCCGTCTTCGGCGAGTGGTCGATTTGGTCGATGCTGACCCGTCCGCCGGGATGAGCCTCGGCAGGCTCGCTGCGGAAGCTGGAACAAGCGTCTTCCATTTTGCCCATGCCTTCCGCGCGACGACGGGCGTTACTCCGCACCAGTGGATCGTTACCCGCCGCGTCGCTCAGGCCATGCGGCTGCTCGATACATTGCCTCGCCTGGGCGTCGATGAGATTGCAAAGGCGACCGGCTTTTCGCACGCAAGTCACCTTTCACGCGCGACCCGAAAGTGTCTGGGGATATCGCCGGCTCAAATTAGGTCCGCGTTGCTGGCCTGACAGGGCTCATGCAGCTCTACACGAGGCGTCCACGCTCACCGGCGGCCTGCGGGCCAGGCGTCCTGCACGTCTAAAGCCGTCGCTCGCCCCCATGCCGGTTCACGTTTGGCACGTCAACAAGCGTGCAGATTCGAGAAGCCGTGGCCTTGTAGTTCGAAGAGTCGATTGGACATCACTACATCACTCATCCGGGGAACACGATAACCCGAAGACCCAAAAAAGTATTTAGTTGTCGAGCAGCTCCGGCACGAGCAACTCATCGATTCACTAGGGACGGGTGCTAAGGCCCCGCTCATGGTGTTAGCGCAGCACGGCTCGATTGTGGCGCGATTGGCGGCGATGCTTTATGGCCACCAATCCTATCCGAGCAGCTCGATAGTCGTTAAAGTGCTTCTTTAATCACAGCGTCACTACGCTAATGTGTCGTAGGCGCGTTCAGCGATGCGACGATCGGACCAAGTGGTCGATCATGTGGACCAGCAGCGTCTCGGGCGACATCACCCGACCTCGCGCATCCACCGGGCGATCTTGGGCCAAGTGTCGTGGACGGTGTGGTGGGACATGAAGAGCCCCACGTGGCCGCCGGGCACGGTCTCCTCGGTGACCTTGTCGGCGGGCGTGCCGAGGCGGTCGCGGGCCTTCAGCACCTGGGGAACGGGCGTTATGTCGTCGTGCTCGCCGGCCAGCAGGTAGGCGGGGCAGGTCACGTCGCAGAGGCCGATCCGTCGGCCCAGCGCGGTGAAGCGGCCCTCGTAGAAGAGGTTCTCGCGGAACAGCTCGTCGACCACCTGCAGGTACCAGGCACCCGGCAGGTCGATCGGGTGCTCGAACCAGGCGGAGAACAGCTCCAGCCGGTGGCGGTACTCGATCTCGTCGATGTGTTCGTAGAGGCGGATGTACTTATCCACGTACTGCTCGAAGGGGTGCATGGCCTTGAAGCCCTGCAGCATTGTCTGGCCGCGAAGCCGCCCGCCGCCCCAGAACACCAGCTGCTGGTAGAGGGCGGGCGGCAGGGTGGTGACCATGCGCTTGATCCAGCCGTCGCCGGCCATGAGGTCGAGCGGCGCGCCGGCCAGGACCAGGCTCGCCACCTTCTCGGGGAAGCGCGCGGCGAGCATGGCCACCGCCCAGCCGCCCTGGCAGAGGCCGGCCAAGTGCACGCGGCCGCCGAGGTGGTCGATGGCGACCAGGAGCTCGGCCAGGTAGTCGTCGATGCGGAGGTCCTGCGTCTCCCGATCCGCGCTCTTCCAGTCGGTCAGGTAGAGGCGACCGCCGGCGTTGGCCTGGAGGCAGGCCATCAGGCTCTGGTCGTCGTGGAAATCGGCGATTGCGGAGCTGTGCCCGGCGAAGGGGGCGTGGATCAGGATCGGAACGCCGTCCTCGCCCTTGGAGTAGTCGCGCAGGCGGAAGGTCTTCAGGTCGAGGATCACGCGGTTGGGCGTCGCGAATCCGGCCCTGGGTCCGATCTCGACGCCTACCGCCTCCGCTGCGGTCTCGAGCAGGCGCAGGCCGGGCCGCAGCAGTTCAGCGAGGCCGGTGTCTGGGTTCGCCATGGGGCTCTCCGGGTCTGGACGGCGGTCAGCGCAGGAGGTTGGTCTTGGCGAGTTCGACCACCTCGTCGGTGCGGCCGTTCAGCACCGCCTTCAGCATGTACAGGGTGAAGCCCTTGGCCATGGCGGCAGTGACGGAGGGCGGCATGGCGAGCTCCTGGCGGCTGACCACCGCGTCGACCACCACCGGGCCGGGGTGGGCGAAGGCGTCGCGGAGGCCGGGCTCCACCTCGGCCGGGTTCTCGATGCGCACGCCCTTGATCCCTACCGCTTCGGCCATCTTCGCGAAATCGGGGTTCTCTAGGGCCGTGCCGGTGTCGAGGAACCCGGTGGACTTCTGCTCCAGCTCGATGAAGCCGAGCGCGCCGTTGTTGAACACGATCAGCTTCACCGGCAGATCGAGCTGCTTGAGGCTGAGAAGGTCGCCCATCAGCATGGTAAAGCCGCCGTCGCCAGAGAGCGAGACCACCTGGCGGCGCCGGTCCAGCGCCTGGGCGCCCATGGCCAGCGGCATGGCGCAGGCCATGGAGCCGTGCCAGTAGGAGCCCAGTAGGCGGCGCCCGCCTTCCAGCTTCACGTGGCGCGCGGCCCAGACGGTGGGCAGGCCCACGTCGCAGGTGAAGACGGCGTCCGCTGCAGCCAATTCGCTCGCCACACGGGTGACGTGCTGGGGATGAAGCCGGCCGCCCGGCTTGCTCTGGGCCAGCTCGTCCAGGCCCTCGCGCGCCTTCCGGTAATGCGCCTGCGCCTTCTGCAGGAACGACCCGTTCGTCCGGGCCTTCAGCCGCGGCAGCAGCGCCTGGAGCGTCGCCTTCACCTCGCCGACGAGGCCGAGCTCCACCGTGTGGCGCCGCCCGATGACCTCGGGGCGGAGGTCCACCTGGGCCACGCGGGTGTGGTCGGGGTAGAACTGCGGATAGGGGAAGTCCGTCCCGAGCATCAGGAGGGCGTCGCAGTCCTTCATGGCGTGATAGCCGGAGGAGAAGCCGATCAACCCGGTCATGCCGACATCGTAGGGGTTGTCGGGCTCCACCGCCGTCTTGCCGCCGAGCGCGTGGACGACGGGCGCCTGCAGCGCCTCGGCGAGCTGAAGCAGTTCGGCTTTGGCGCCCGCGCAGCCGCCGCCGCAGAGGAGCGTGACGCGCTCCGAACCGTTCAGGAAGGCGGCGAGCCGGTCCAGCGCGGCGTCCTCCGGTCGCACGACGGCGGCGGGCGGCAGCAGGCCCGCAGCCGGCGTCTGCGGCCGGACCTCC
>CAXUGD010000048.1:0-13586 GCA_964250355.1 uncultured Acetobacteraceae bacterium
CCCCGATCCCGTCCAACTCGGCCAGCACCTCCTGCGGCAGCACGTTTCCGGCGGCGGCCAGGTTTTCCCGCAGGTGCGCCACCGACGCGGTGCCGGGGATCAGTAGGATGTTCGGCGCGCGCGCCAACAGCCAGGCCAGCGCCACCTGCATGGGCGTCGCACCGAGGCGCCGGGCCACGTCCGACAGCACGGAGGATTGCAGCGGGCTGAAGCCGCCCAGCGGGAAATAGGGCACGTAGGCGATGCCGTCGCGGGCCAGGTCATCGACCATGGCGTCGTCGGTCCGGTGTGCCACGTTGTACTGGTTCTGCACGCACACGATCCGACACATCGCGCGGCCCTGGGCCACCTGCGCCGGCGTCACGTTGCTCAGCCCGATGTGGCGCACCAGTCCCTGGCGTTGCAACTCGGCCAGCGTGGTCAGCGGCGCCTCGATCGACCCTTCGGCCGGGCCGTGCGCGCTGAACATGCAGCGCAGGTTCACCACGTGCAGCACGTCCAGCCGGAGGTTGCGCAGGTTGTCGTGCACCGCCTGCGTCAGGTCTTCGCCCGAGAAGGCCGGGTTCCAGGATTTGTCCGCGCCGCGCCGGGCGCCGACCTTGGTCACGATAGCCAAGTCGGCCGGGTAGGGGTGCAGCGCCTCGCGGATCAACGCGTTTGTCACGTGCGGGCCGTAGAAGTCGCTGGTGTCGATGTGGGTCACGCCGCTCTCGACCGCTGCGCGCAGCACGGCCAACGCCGCCGCGTGGTCCTTCGGCGGGCCGAACACGCCGGGACCGGCCAACTGCATGGCCCCGTAGCCCATGCGGTGAACCGGGCGGTCGCCCAGGGTGAACTGGCCGGATTGGCCGGCATCTGTTGCTATGTGTGCGGACATGATCGGTCCCTCTGTTTCGAACGACCCAAAGCTGGGCGTTGCTCCCATGCGCGATAATGGCGTACGATCCGCACAGGCTGTGCGGACAGGCGAACAGTGAACATCGACCTGGGCGACCTGAACGCCTTCCTCGCCGTGGCCCGGGCGCGCGGGTTTCGTGACGGCGCACGTGCCGGTGGCGGCAGCGCTTCGGGGCTGAGCGAAGCGGTGCGGCGGCTGGAGACGCGGCTTGGCGTCAGGCTGCTGAACCGCACCACGCGCAGCGTGGTCCCGACCGAGGCGGGCCAGCGCCTGCTGGAACGGCTCGGCCCGGCCCTGACCGAAATGGAAGACGCGCTCGACGCCCTGAACGGCTTTCGCGACAAGCCGGCGGGCATGCTGCGCTTGAACGTGCCGGTCAGCGCCGCGCGGCTGGTTCTGCCCGCCATTGTTCCTCCCTTCCTGGCCGCCTACCCCGACATCCGGCTGGAGGTGATCGCCGAGGAAAGCTTCGTCGATGTGCTGGCGGCCGGTTGCGACGCGGGAATCCGCTACGACGAGCGGCTGGAGCAGGACATGGTCGCCGTGCCGATCGGACCGCGCACGCAGCGCTTCGCCACCGCCGCTTCGCCCGGCTACCTCCAGCGCCACGGCCGGCCGCAGCACCCCCGCGACCTGCTGCACCACGCCTGCCTGCCCGGCCGGTTTGCTAGCGGTGCCAGCACGACCTGGGAGTTTGAGCACGGCGGCGAGACGGTGCGCATCGACCCGTCCGGGCCGTTGGTGGTGCGGGTCGGCGGGGCCACCGACCTGGCTGTCGAGGCGGCCGTTGCCGGCGTGGGCATCATCACCCTGTTCGAGGATTGGCTGCGGCCCTATTTCGACACCGGCGCGCTCCAACCCGTGCTGCAACCGTGGTGGGTCAGCTTTTCGGGGCCGTTCCTCTACTTCCCCGGGCGGCGCCTGGTGCCCGCGCCCCTGCGGGCCTTTGTCGATTTCATCAGGACCTGCCAAGGCCTGTAGCCGCACGCGGCATCTGGCTTCCCCCACGGTGCCTGTGCCAGAACGGGCGCAAACGCCCCTGGGATGAAGCCGTGACCGAGATCAACGCAGTGACCGACCTGACCAACGAGGGCGACATCGCCGTATTGACGGTGAATGCGCCGCCGGTGAATGCGCTGTCGGCCGCGGTGCGCCAGGGCATCGTGGACGGGATCGCGCGCGCGGTGGCCGACCCGGCGGTGCGCGGGGTCGTTCTGGCCTGCGCCGGCCGCACCTTCATCGCCGGCGCCGACATCACCGAGTTCGGCAAGCCCCCGCAGGAGCCGTCGCTTCATGCGGTCATCCGCGGCATCGAGGCCTCGCCCAAGCCGGTGGTGGCAGCGATCCACGGCACCGCGCTGGGCGGCGGGCTGGAGACGGCGCTGGGCTGCCACTACCGCGTCGCCGTGCCCAGCGCGAAACTGGGGTTGCCGGAGGTGAAGCTGGGCCTGTTGCCGGGCGCGGGCGGCACGCAGCGCCTGCCGCGCGTGGTGGGCGTGCCGCAGGCGCTGGAGATGGTCACCTCGGGCAGCCCGATTGGCGCGGAGCAGGCGCTGGACAAGGGACTGGTGGATGCGCTGGCGCCGGAGGACCGGTTGCGCGCGTTCGCCGTCGATTACGCCCGCCGGCTGGTGGCCGAGAACAAGCCGCTGCACCGCGTACGCGACTTGCCGGTGCAGGCCGAGCCGGGCGTGTTCGACGCGTTCCGTCGCGCGAACGCGCGGAAGTTCCGCGGCTTCGACGCGCCCGAGTACAACATCCGCTGCATCGAAGCGGCTGCTACCCAGCCCTTCGACGAGGGCGAGCAGACCGAGCGCCGCCTGTTCATGGAGCTGATGGGCGGCACCCAGTCCAAGGCGCAGCGCTACCTGTTCTTCGCCGAGCGCGAGGCCCAGAAGATCCCCGGCCTGCCCAAGGGCACCGCGGTACGCCCGATCAAGACGGTCGGCATCATCGGCGCCGGCACCATGGGCGGCGGCATCAGCATGAACTTCCTCTCCGCCGGGTATGCGGTGACGATCGTGGAAGCCAACGAGCGCGCGCTGGAACGGGGCGTAGGCGTGATGCGCGGCAACTACGAGAACACGGCCAAGAAGGGCCGGCTGACGACCGAGCAGGTGGAGCGTAACATGGGCCTGCTCTCGCCCAGCATGTCGCTGGAAGACCTCGCCCATTGCGACCTGGTGATCGAGGCCGTGTTCGAGAACATGGAGATCAAGAAGGAGATCTTCGCGAAGCTGGACCGCATCGTGAAGCCGGGCGCCATCCTCGCCAGCAACACCAGCTACCTCAACATCGACGAGATTGCCCGCGCCACGCAGCGGCCGCAGGACGTGTGCGGCATGCATTTCTTCTCGCCGGCCAACGTGATGCGCCTGCTGGAAGTGGTGAAAGGCGAGCGCACCGCGCCAGACGTGCTGGAAACGGTGATGCAGCTGAGCAAGAAGATCGGCAAGGTCGCGGTGGTGGCCGGCGTGTGCGACGGCTTCATCGGCAATCGCATGCTGGCGCTGCGCCAGCGCGAGGCCAACAAGCTGATCATGGAAGGGGCCATGCCCTGGGACGTGGACCGTGTGATCTACGATTTCGGCTTCCCCATGGGGCCGTTCCAGATGGCCGACCTGGCGGGGCTGGACATCGGCTGGTCGGCGGAGACGAGCAAGGGCGTGACCTTGCGCGACCAGCTGTGCGAGCGCGACCGGCGCGGCCAGAAAACGCGCTCCGGCTTCTACGACTACAACGAGAAGCGTGAGCACACGCCCAGCCCCCTTGTGGAGGAGCTGGTCCTGAAGCAATCGGCCACCCAGGGTATTGCGCGCCGCAAGATCGACGACCAGGAGATCCTGGAGCGCTGCATCTACCCGATGATCAACGAGGGCGCGCTGATCCTGGAAGAAGGCAAGGCATACCGCGCCAGCGACATCGACATGGTGTGGCTGACCGGCTACGGCTGGCCCGCCTATCGCGGCGGCCCGATGTTCTACGGCGACACGGTCGGGCTGAAGACCGTGCTCGCCAAGATGCAAGCGTTCCAGAAGATGTCGGAGGCCGATTTTAGGCCGGCGCCGTTGCTGGTGAAGTTGGCCGAGAGCGGGAAGACGTTTTCCGGCACCTGAGCAGCATCGTCACTGCAGGACTGCCTGGCCACAAAAGCCCAGGGTGGCACGGCAAGCCGTCGCCGTGTCGCCAGGGACGGCCAGGCATGATCACCTGACTGCCTTACGCGATCTCCCAATCTTCGATGCACAGACCGAGCACACGTGAAAACCCACCTTGCCGTTTCCATCATGTGACTCCAGTATATATCAAAAGACCGCGCCAAGGCAGTGTGCTCTCCCTACGCCTCTACTGCGGGAAGACATGCTCGCATCGCCTTGCTGCCCTCGATTACCTGCCCGTCGTGGCTGTGCACCCAGGTATCGCTTCCTGGCTGCCGCCAAAAAGCGGTTTAGGGCATCTTCCATTCAGTCGAATGGCGCGAAGTCTATGGGGTTGTCGCCCTTGGTACTCCGTCGATCGCTGGTCGCATGTTCCGACTATCTGTGCGTGCGGCCGATGAAGCCGGCTACGTTGTCGTGTAGCTGCTGCAGGGATGCCTGGTGCGCGTATACCATGTGGCCCGACTCGTACTGTTTGAATTCGATGTTGGCTTGCAGGCGCGCGGGAATCTGCAGGTGCTGCATCTCGTAGATGCCCTCGTAGAACGGTGTGGCCAGGTCGTAGTAGCCGCCGTTCAGCTGTATCTTCAGGTTCGGGTTCATCTTCAGCGCGGCCGCGATGTCGGGCATCACGTTGGCCGATTGCGGCAGCTTTTCCGGCGCGCCGGGCGGCTGGTGCTGCATGTTCCACCACTGGAACAGATCGACCTCCGGCTTGTAGGCGACGCCCTCGCCGTAATGCAGCACGCGGCGGACGTAGTCGTTGAAGGTTGAGACGTAGGCCGAGCTGATGGCGGCCGATTGCGGGTCGTAATCGGCCTCCTTGCTCAGCGGGTCCATCGTGGGGCCCGAGAAGCGCGTGTCGAGCCGGCCGGTGGTGGTGTCGGTATCGTCCTGCAGGTTCTTCTCGAACTCGCCGCCGTCGATGCGCAGATTGGCCTTTTTGATGTAGGCGACCGGCAGGCCCGTGTAGTCGTGCAGCTTGGCGGCGATCGCGTCGCGCTGCTGCGCCGGCAGGGCGGTGCCGGCGGCCAGGGCCAGCGTGTAGTCGTTCATGGCGAAGTGCTCCACCTCCGCCATCAGCGCCGGCAGGCTTCCGGTCGTGTTGGCCAGCTTGTGGTGGTAGCGCGCGGTGGCGGCGTAGGTGGGCAGCGCCAGCGGGTAGGCCATGTCGATGCCGGGGTTCGTCTCGGGTCCGTCAACGCTCAGGTCGAAGCTGAGGATCTGGCTCAGCAGGATCACCCCGTTCAGGTCGATGTCGAAATCCGATTGCAGCAGGTTGGAGAGCACTGCCGAGCGCGTGGTGCCGTAGCTTTCGCCGAACAGGTATTTGGGCGAGTTCCAGCGGTTGTACTTGGACAGGAAGCGCGTGATGAACTCGCCGAAGGCGTGCGCGTCGGCGTCGATGCCGTAGAAATCCTTTTCCTTGTCGCGGCCGGCGATGCGGCTGAACCCGGTGCCCGGCGCATCGACGAACACCAGGTCGGTCGCGTCCAGCAGGCTCTGGTCGTTGTTGACCAGCTGATAAGGCGCGGCCGGCGTGTGGCTGTCATCCAGCGTCACCACGCGGCGCGGCCCGAAGGCGCCCATATGCAGCCACACGCTGGACGAGCCGGGACCGCCGTTGAACAGGAACGTCACCGGCCGGCCCTCCACGGGCGCGCCCTTGGCGAAGTAGGCGACGTAGAACATGGAGGCTTCGGCGGTGGGGCCGTGATCCTCTTCGGCCTCGTCCTTGTCGTCCTTGGCGCCGTCCTCCTTTTCGGGCTTCGGCACGTCGTCCCAGCCTTTCGGGTGCACCACCAGAGTGCCGGCCACCGCCTGGTAGGCGATCGGGCGGCCGCCCACGGTCACGCTGCCGTCCGTTACCCGTGCCTCCGGCTTGAAGCGGCCGTCCTTTGGCGTGTCCGGCTTGTCGGACGCGGCGGCCCTGTCGGATTTGGACGTGTCGGCGGCGTGGGTCACCGGCGCGGCCAGCGCGAAGGCGGCGCCGAGCAGGGCGGCGCGAAGGCGGGGACGTGTTTGCATCGTGAACCTCTATGATCCGGTCGAAACGGCTAAACGGCGCCGAGCACTTCGTCGAACAGCGCGCGCATCTCGGCCCAGGACCGCGCATCGGCCTGCGCGTTGTAGGCCGCAAACTCCGGCCGCCCCAACTTGTCGGCTTCGGGATTGGTGAAGCTGTGCACCACGCCGCCGTACACCGACATCTGCCAGTTCACGTGGCCGTCCCGCATCTCCGTCTCGAAGGCCTGGCGGGCGGATGCGTCGATGCTGGGGTCGTCGGCGCCGATGCACACCAGCACCTTGCCGGTGATGTTGCGCGCGTCCTGCGGCGCCTTGGTGCCCAGCCCGCTGTGGAAGCCTACGGTGGCGCCGACCTTGGCGCCGCCACGGGCCAGTTCCAGCGCCATGGTTCCGCCGAAGCAGTAGCCGATGGCGGCAATCCGATCCCCGTCCACCTCGGGGCGGGCCAGCAGGGCGGCCAGGGCCGCGTCGGCGCGGGCGCGGATGCGGGCCGGGTTTTCGCGCAACGGGTTGATCAGGCCCAGCGCCTCGTCCAGGCCTTTTGTCAGGTATTGTCCGCCGTGCAGGTCGCCGGCCAGCGCCACGTAGCCCAGTTCGGCCAGGCGCTCCGCACGGTGCTTGGCCTGCGCGCTCAGCCCGAACGCCTCGGGGAACACCAGCACGCCGGGCCGGCGGCCGGGCCGCGCCTCGTCCAGCGCCAGGTGGCCCAGCATGGCCAACCCGTCGGCCTGGTACTCCACAGTCTGCGTGTGCGTCGGCATTCCATGTTCCTTGCCCGTTGCCGACGCTCATAAACGGGTGGAGCGGTTGTGCCAAACGCCGTTTTGCCGCATGGCCGGTCCTGGCGGCCGATGAGCCTGCGTAACGGGAGGGCAGCGTGATACGAGGCGCGGTTGAGGTGGCCAAGAACGACCTGGTCTCGGGATGGATCTATGCCACCGGCCCGGACAGTTTGCGCAACCGGCTTGTGCTGGCGTTTTCCGGCGCGCGCTGCGTGGGGCAGGGCCGGGTGGAGATCTTCCGCCGCGACCTGCTGGATGCCGGCCTGGGCGACGGGTATTGCGGGTTCCACTTCCCCATCGCGCTGGAGGCGGGTGAGCATCCGGCCTCCGTGGTGGTGCGGCCGGCCGATTGCGATGCGGCGTTGATCCAGGCGGGTAGCAGAGTCGGGGCGTAGGACGGAGTCAGGCGGCACGCGGAAGGCGATGCCGGCCAGGCACGCCAACACCGGTCATTTGATCGGTATGGCGAGGATGTTCATGGAAAACCCCGGCACAGCCACGCTGGCCGCACCGGCGCTGAACGGCACGGGCGCCAGCTTGTGGATCGCCGTCAGGTCCTGGCCGCTGTAGCTGAACATCTGGGCGCGGGCGGTTACCGGCTGCGCCAGGGTGACAGGCACGGCAAGGTCGTTACCCGTCTTGTTGATCAGCACCAGGGTTAGCGTGTTGGTGCCGCGCAGGGCGGCGTAGGCGGAGACGGAGCCCTGGTCGGCGCTGGTGGCCTGCACACTGGTGGTGCCGAAACCGTGGCCGGCGCCATCGTAGTTGCGGTAGAGCAGGAAGCTGAAGGCGATGGGGTCGGTTGGTTGCGGCGGGCTCCACATGGTGGCGAGGTCCACGCCTTGCCAGCCGAAGATGCCCAGCACGTCGGCTTCGGCCAGCGCGTCGGTGACCAGCTTCTGGCCGCTGTCGATCGAGTATTCCGAGAAGGCGAGCTTGGTGCCGGGATAGTATTGCGCGATCCACTGCCGGAAGCGCGGGATCAGCTGCATCGGGCCATTGAAGAAGTACTGCTCCACCCAGGTGCCGCCGTTATAGGTTGGGTCCCACAGCGTGCGGGTGGAGGCGAGCTGGCTCGTGGCGTCCGAAAAGTTGAAGTAGTAGTGCTCGTCGAAGTAGTCGAGCAGGCGGTGCTTGTTGGCGGCGTCGTAGGTGGCCCATTGCTGCAGGTAGTATTGGCCGGCGAACAGGTTGTTCTGCGCGCTCGGGTTGCCGATCCAGCCCCCCAGCGTGAAGTCTGACGGGCCCAGGATCTGGGCGGACGGGTCCTGCTGCTTGACGGCTTTGGCGTACTGCTCACCCAGCGAGACGATGGTGCTGTAGGGGGGTTGCGTGGGCTCCACGTCGCGATGGGTGTTGGACCAGCCGAGCGGCTCGTTGTCGAGCTGGTAGAAGCGCACGCCGCCGGCCCGCGCGGTGCCGAAGGTGGCGGTGAGGTGGGCCACCCATTGCGCCTGGAAGGCCGGGGTGTTGGCGACGTTGTTGGCCCCGATGTCCGTGTCGAGGAGTTGCGTGCCGTCCCCTGCGATGCTGTTGCCGCAGGTCTCGCCGCTGGGGAACACGTAGGGGTTGGTGGCCTGTTGCGCGCCGTAGCTCGGCTGGTTGGTGGCGGCACCGTCCACGGGGAAGCTGCACGACCAGGCTGCGCTGCTGTTGATGTAGGGGATGATCGGGATGGTGAGCAGGGTCTGGCTGTGCGTGGCGCGGTCGGCGTTGACGAGCGCGTCCGGCCCGGCGCTGGGCACCGGGTTGGCGTTGCCGTCGCCACCCATGAAGAACCAGTCGAAGCCGGCGTTGGTGCTGTCCACCTGCCAGTTGTAGCGGGTGGCGCCGTCGCCGCCCCAGCGCAGCACGGACAGGCGGGCGGCGGCCTGGTAGGCGGGGGCGACGCCGTAATTGGCCATGCCGTAGATGTAGGGACTGATGGGGTGGTGGCTGGCGGTGGCATCCACGCTGATGGCGGGGCCGCTGCTTTGGGCGGCCGCCAACGGGGCCGCAATCACCCCTGCCAGGGCTGCGGCTAGCAGCTTCGCTCGAGGCATCGCATCCTCCGTTCCGGTCGTTGCAACGATTGCAGACGGACGTACCGTAGGCGCTTACCACCTATGGTTGCAATGATTTTGTCGCCGGGCCTGTGCGGTGCCGCGCCCTGTCCACGGCGGTCCGGAGCACGCTGGAAACCGGACGTTCTGCCTTGCTATGGCCCTACCGCATTGTTACGAGCGTCCGCGACAGCTCGGCCCTTGATCTGGGCCTGCGGCGCCGGGAGTTGGCCACGTGAGCGAGACCACCACGAAAGACGATCAGGCCAGCGGCGAGCAGGACGGTCAGGATAGGGGCAAGAAAGGTGGGGTAGCCGGCGGGCAGAAGCCGGACAATGGAGGAAAGGGCCAAGACAGGGGCGGGGACGGCGGGAAGGACGAAGACAAGAAGGGTGGTGACGACAAGAAAGGCGGGGACGACAAGAAGGGTGACGACAAGGAGGGCGGTGACGAGAAGAAGGACGGGGGCGACAAGAAGGACGGCAAGACAAGCCGCTGGCCGCTGGTCATCCTGGCCGTCGTTGTTGTGCTCGTGGCCATTGGCGGCACGCTGTACTGGTACCTGAACCGCAACCTGGAAAGCACGGACGACGCCTATACGGAGGGCAACGCCGTTTCCATCACGCCCAAGGTCTCGGGCTACGTGGTCGAGCGGCGGGTGGACGACAACAGCTTCGTGCATGCCGGCGAGCTGATGCTGCGAATCGACCCGCGCGACTACGTCACCGCGCGCGACCAGGCGCGCGCCAACCTCGACCTTGCACGTGCACAACTGGCCAGCGCGCAGGTAAGCCTGCAAATAACCCGCGTGCAGGCGCCGGCCGACCTGCAGCAGGCGCAGGCGCAGCTGCAGCAATCCCGCGCCAACCAGGTCAACGCCGAACGCGAGTACCGCCGCCAGCACATCGTGGACCCCCGGGCCACGACGCAATCCAGCGTGGATCAGGCGAGCGCACAGTTCCGTTCCAGCAACGCCTCGGTGAACGCCGCGCAGGCGCAGGTGCAGATTGCCGCACTGGTTCCGCAGAACATTAAATCTGCGGAGGAGACCGTGCGGCAGCGTGCCGCCCAGGTGGAGCAGGCGGAAGCCAACCTGGCGCAGGCGGAACTGAACCTGTCCTACACACAGGTGCGAGCGCCGCAGGACGGCCGGGTGACGCAGCGCAACGTCGATGTGGGCACCTTTGCGCAAGCCGGCCAGCAGGTGTTCTACATCGTGACGCCCGACGTATGGGTGGTGGCCAACTTCAAGGAAACCCAGCTCGCCCGCATGCAGCCGGGCCAGCAGGTGACGATCCGCGTGGATTCCTACCCCAAGCTGAAGCTGCACGCGCATATCGAAAGCATCCAGCAGGGCAGCGGCGCGCGGTTCACGGCGTTCCCGGCGGAGAACGCCACCGGCAACTTCGTCAAGATCGTCAGGCGCGTGCCGGTGAAAATGACCATAGACGGCGGCATCGATCCCAATGTGGGGCTGCCCTTAGGACTTTCGGTCGAACCGACGGTTCACCTCAAGTGAGCGGCAGCAAAGGCGCGGGCTCCAACCCCTGGCTGGTGGCGGTCGTGGTCACGCTGGCCGCCTTCATGGAGGTGTTGGACACCACGATCGTCAACGTGGCGCTGCCGCACATCGCGGGCGGCCTGGCGGTCAGCAGCGACAACGCAACCTGGGCCATCACCACCTACCTCGTATCGAACGGGATCGTTCTGACCATCTCCGGCTCGCTCGGCCAGCGGATCGGCCGGAAGCGTTACTTCCTTATCTCGATCGCCGGCTTCACGGCAACGTCGCTGGCGTGCGGGCTGTCCACCTCGTTTCCCGAACTGCTGCTGTTCCGCGCCCTGCAGGGCTTTTTCGGCGGCGGCCTGCAACCGACGCAGCAGGCCATCGTGCTGGACGTGTTCCCGCCGGAAAAGCGGCAGCAAGCCTTTTCGCTGACCGCGGTGGCCATCATCATCGCGCCGGTCCTGGGGCCGCTGATCGGCGGCTACCTTACCGACCAATACTCGTGGCACTGGATCTTCCTGATCAACGTGCCGGTGGGCGCGTTGACGTTCTTCGGCGTGGTGACCTTCGTCTCGAAGACCAGCGACGAGGATGCGTTGAAGCGCAACGCGCCGCCGTTCGACTACTGGGGCACGCTGTTCATATCGCTGGCGCTCGGCTGCATGGAACTGGCGGCCGACCGCGGCGAGGATTACGACTGGCTGGGCTCGGGCTTCATCCGCTGGATGGCGGGGTTGTCGGTGTTCGGCTACGTGTTCGGCATCGCCTACCTGCTCTACGCACCCCACCCGGTGGTCAACCTGCGTGCGTTCAAGGACCGCAATTTTGCGCTGAGCTGGGTGGCGATCGCGGTGATGGGCTTCGTGCTGTACGCCAGCGCGGTGCTGATCCCGCAATTTGCCCAGCAACAGCTTGGCTACACCGCGACCTGGGCCGGGCTTGTGCTGACCCCCGGCGCCATCGTGCTGGTGCTGCTGATCCCCGTGGTCAGCAAGGTGCTGGACGTGGTTCCCGTGAAATGGGTGGTAGCCGGCGGCGGCATCGCGCTCGCCGCAGCGGCACTTTACTCGATGAACCTGGTGGCCGGCATCGACTTTTATCACCTGGCGGTGTTCCGCGCCGCACAGACGGCGGCACTCGCCCTGCTGTTCGTGCCGATCAGCACCTCGGCCTACATGACGCTGCCCAAGGCGCTGAACACGGACGGGGCGGCGCTGTTCAGCATGGCGCGCAACGTGTACGGCGGCGTGGGCATTTCGATCTCTACCGCGCTGGTCACCGACCACCTGCAGATCAGGCAGTCTTACGCGTCCGAACACCTGACTTCGGTCAACCAGCCGTACAACGTGCTACTGCAGCAGCTGCAGCACGCCGCGGTCAACGCCGGATACTCGCAGGCCCATGCCGTATCCTCGGCGCCGGGCCAGGTGTTCCAGATGCTGCAGGCACAGGCGGCCGTCCTGGCCTATAACGACGTGTTCCAGATCACGGCCGTCATTGCTCTTGCCATGACGGCGGTGGGGCTGATGATGTCGAACATCAAGCCCAAGGCTAGCGGGGGGGCTGGATGAGCGCGGGCCGCGTGGCTGGACGGGCGCTTTGCTTGGCGCCGTTGCTGACGGCCGCGTGCACGGTAGGGCCCGACTTCCACCCGCCGAAGCCGCCGGAGGTGGCCGGCTGGCACGACCGGGAGGCGCACGGCCCGAAGGTAAGCCCTTCGGCCAACCCCGACCCGCGCTGGTGGGACAGTTTCGGCGACCCCATGCTGACTGACGTGATGAACCGCGCCATCGCCGGCAACCTGGACGTGCAGCAGGCGGTGCTGCGTGTGGTGGAGGCGCAGCAGAACGTGGTGAGCGCGCGCTCGGCCGGGCTGCCTTCGCTGAACGGGACGGCCACCTACGTGCGCGAGCAGCTGGGCGCGCGGGGCATCCTGGAATCCAAGAGCGTGTACGGCCAGATTGACGGGCTGTCGCAGCCGAGCAACCCGATCAACAAGGGCAACCCTGGCCTGGGCAAGCAGCTTGGCCAGACGCTCGGCGGCATACTCGGCCAGGTCGTCCAGCCGATCGACCTGTTCACCTACAGCCTGAGCGCCTCGTGGGAGCTCGACCTGTTCGGCCGGGTGCGGCGCTCGGTGGAGCAGGCGCGCGCCGACACGCAGGCGCAGGCGGAGGCGGCCAACGACGCGCTGGTGATGCTGGAGGGCCAGGTCGGGCAGAGCTACGTGGCGTTGCGCGCGGCGCAGGCGCTGGCCGCGGCGCAGAACGAGAACGTGCAGACGACGCAGGAGACGCTGTTGCTGACGCAGCGCAAGCAGCGCGCGGGCCTGGCGACCGTGCTGGACGTGGAGCAGGCGCGCACGCCCTTGATCGACGTGCAGCGGCAGGTGCCGAACTCGGAAAAGCAGATCCTGCAGGCGCTGGACCGGATCAACACGCTGGTGGGCCAGCCGCCCGGCACGCTGGACCCGATGCTGTCGCCGCCCAAACCGATGCCCCGCGTGCCGGACGTGGTGGGCATCGGCGTGCCCTCGACGCTGGCGCGGCGCCGGCCCGACATACGCGAGGCGGAGGCGCAGCTGCACGCGGCCACGGCCGGCATCGGCGTGGCGGTCGCCAGCTTCTACCCGGACGTTTCGCTGACCGGCAATCTGGGCATACGGGCGACGGATGCGAGCTACCTGACGCGGTGGGTCAGCCACTACTACTCGGCCGGCCCCAGCCTTTCGCTGCCGATCTTTCAGGGCGGCAAGCTGACCGCGCAGCTGCGCCTGTCGCGCGCGCAGGCGGCGGAGGCGGCGCTGCGCTACCGCGGCGCGGTGCTGAACGCCCTGCAGCAGGTGGAGGACGCGCTGGTGGCCTATCGCACCGACCGGGGCGCGCAACAGCGGGCGGAGGAGACGGTGCGCTCGGCCGAGCTGACGCTGGCCCTGTCGCGCTCGCGCTACGATGCGGGGCTGTCGGACTTCATCACGGTGCTGGACGCGCAACGCACGCTGGTGACCGCGCGCCTGCAGCTTGTGCAGTCGGACATGACGGTGACCGGCGACGTGGTTGCGCTCTACGAGACCCTGGGCGGCGGCTGGGAGCAGGGCGGCCCGCCGGCGGCGCCCGTGGCGGGACCGCTGCCCCCCGTGCCGGCCGCGCTGGACAGCGTGGCGGCCGGTGT
>CAXUGD010000049.1:0-13552 GCA_964250355.1 uncultured Acetobacteraceae bacterium
GCAACGCGCTACGACAAACTCGCAACCAACTTTCTTGCCGCCGTCCATCTCACAGTGGCAGTGTGCTACTGGTTATGAGTCTGGAGCCTAAGGTGCATCGAGGTTTAGATTGCTGGTCATGTTAGGGGAAGTGCGATGTCCGTTGCGGCATTAGTCATCAGGGTCGTGGCAGGAGGATCGGCATCGTCGGACGGCAGCGTTCTTCATCTTGTCACGACAGCCGAAGGAGGGCACGAGATGGTCCTCTCGTTCCCCTACGAAGAGTTGCTCGCCCTAATAGCGGCGGCGATCCAGGCCCGTACGGATTGCAAGAGGTTGAGAGGCATCGATCCCGACAAGGATATCGACCTAGTCGCAACTAAGAGATACGAGCTCGGCTGGGACACGCGTTCCGGCGTTACCTTGTTGATGTTGACCCTAGCCAACGGCGGGAAGATGAGCTTCTCATTGCCGGGGGATATGCCTAGGAGCATGCACGAGACCTTGAGTGTCATGTTGCTCGGCGGTGGATTGCCGGGCAAAGGGAAACCGGCGGGCCTGAACTGAGGCAAATGGTGAACCAGCTCTACGCAGTCTTATAGACAATACATAACGGTCTCATGGACAATACATAACGAAAAACGGCTTGGCTTGGGATGGACGGACTGATCCGACAAACAATGATTGTTCCTGACCCTTTCAGAAGCTCGGCGATCAACCTTCAATGCTGCCCTGGACTCAATCCGCCCAAGCGAGCACGAGGGAAGGCGCGGTAGCCGCGCTGCGGCGGCAACGACGCGATCGCGGCCTTGCTGCTTGGCCGCAATTCAGCATGAGAAATCCCAGCTTCTCTCCACCGCATCGGCACGCCACGTCCGAACGGCGCAACACGGCCATGACGGTCGTCGCCACCAGCTTCAGGACTGCCTCCTGGCCGTGTGGTCAAGTGGTCACTAAGCATTTTGCAGTGATTGGGTTTGAACCAAATCTAACCGTTCCCGGCGGTGCACGGTTTAGGTGGGCGAGGACGCCGAAGAGAAATGCGGCGTCTATCGAACCGTGCTCAAACGCCGGAGGCGATCCGATCCTGAACAATTTGTGTAGGACGTCCAAACTCATCGGTTGAATTATTCTATCCTATACGACTTTAGGTTGCATTTGGCCGCGAAATGTGTTCGTTGTGAATTTGGTTCGTTGCAGGGCTGCCTAAACCGACGCTTCGCCAGCGAACAGTCCGACAATCCGTCGAATGATAGGAAAGCGGGGCATGCAGAACGTGTCACAGGTGGCGTCCGTGGCCCTTCAAGGCACGCTGAGCGATGCCGAGGTCGCCATGCTCGTGGGCTCGATGGACGTGCGCCGCCTCAGAGCGCAGATGCTCGCCCTGGGCCTGTGCGACCCCAAGCCGTCCGACGTGCAGGTGGCGAAACTGTATTTCAGCAAGCGGTGCAGCGCGATAAGCCCCAACAGGTTCTTCGACGAGGCATGGTACCTGGACACGTATCGGGACATCCTGGCGGCTGTCACGAACGGCCACCTCCTCTCGGGTTTCGTTCACTACATCCATCGTGGAATGGTTGAGGGTCGCTGGCCGAACTCGGTCCTCGCCGGCGAAGCGGCGGCATGCACGTCGCCCGAACCCAGGCTACCCGCAATTAACCAGCAACTCTATTTGCACCTGAACCCATCGGCGCAGGCGTTTTTGGCCGCTTTCCCGCACCTCACTCCGCTCGCCCATTATAACCTCTACGGCCGGCTGCTCGGATACAAGGCTGACCGCCGCCGCGACGACTCGGTCGGGGACGAAGGCAACCGGGCCGTCGTCGCCGCCTTCGACGCCGACTTCTACCGAGCCGCATACCTGGAAGGCGCCGAGGGCGAGGATGCCCTAACCCATTACCTCTCTATTGGGATAAGGTCGGGTCATTCCCCGAACAGTTGGTTCGATGAGGCCTGGTACCGAGCATTCTATCCCGAGGTCAGGATCGCCTGCGAGCAAGGCTGGCTGCCGTCCGGCTTCTTCCACTACCTGCACTCCGGCCGGGCGGAAGGTCGCCAACCACGCTTCGCGCTGACGCAGGCGCTAGAAGCCAGGATGCCTGGGGTCACAAAACCTTCGCTTCTCGCCAAGGCTGCGGAACTCGAACAACGCCTCAATCCGCGCAGGGGCCTGCCTCGCCTAGACGCCGACCTCAGCGCCTCGCCCGCCATCTGGATAGTCTTCCCCACGCTGAATCCCGACATAATGTTCGGTGGCTATCGCGCGGCGCTGTGGCTGGTGGCGGCGATTTTGGAGGCCGGGTTCGCGGTCAACGCGGTCTGCCTTCAGGAGGAGCCGAATCTTCCCTACTTCCTGCTGCGTGAGCAGTCGGAGCCGCTCCAGCGCGCCTTCTCCTCTGTAAGAGTCCTCGGCACACTCGAGTTCGCCGCGGCATCCCATGGCCCTTGCGATCGGTTCATGGCTTATTCGGCCTGGGATCTTCCGCTCTGTGCCAGGCTCGCGTCCCGAACGCCACATTCGCCGCTACTCCTTTGCCAGGAGTACGAGCCGGTATTCTACGACAACGGCTCCCATCGAGCGCTGTGCGAATCCCTCTACCGCATCCCGCATTTCGCGATAGTCAACAGCGCCTTTCTGAGAGACTACCTCGCCACGCACCGGTTTGGACCCTTCGCCGACCCACAGGAAGTCGCGCGTCCGTCTCGGCACGTCGTCTTCGAGCACCGCATTATGCAGCTGCCACGTCAGACCTCGGCGACGATGGCGGCGCGCCACACTCGCAACCTCGTGCTGTACGCCAGACCCGAGGAACATGCGGCGCGTAACGTGTTCGAGGTTGCCGTGCTGGCGCTCAAGCGCCTGTGCCGCGAGGCCTTCTTCGGGCCGGAGTGGCGTTTCGAGGGGCTCGGCGCCTTAAGCGTCCTGCCCCCGATCGAGCTCGGTGATGGCCATGAGATAGTTCTCCGCGAAAAGCAGTCGGAGAAGGATTACCAACGCACGTGCGGATCGATGGATGTGGGCGTGAGCCTCATGTATGCGCCGCACCCGAGCGTCATGCCGTTTGAATTTGCCACCACGGGAGCGCTGGTAGTCACGAACACTTACGAGAACCGTTCCGCGGCACAACTCGAGGCGATCTGCGGGAATATCATCGCCTGCGACCTCTCCATCGAAGGGGTCGCCGGTGCCATCCGCGAAGCGGTCGGTAGGGTCGGCGACTTCCAGGGTCGTGAGCAGCGGGCCTATATTCCCCGGACCGGCAGTTGGTCGGACATCTTCGACCGCGACCTTGTGGAGTCGTTCGCGGGCCCCGCACCCACGCCCCGACCCAAGGCGTCCGTCGTTCCCATATCTGTGCGAGCCCGGCAGTCACGCGCCACAATTCCTGAGCCGCAGGTGGTGTCCGCCGGAGGTCGCGCGTGAGCGTCCGCTCCGTGCTGCGCGCCGTCCAATGGGCCGGATGCAACACGCCGCACCGCCCCTCCCTACTATTTGTCGAGCCGAGGGGCACGCGCCAGTTCTCCGCAAGAGACCTGTCCGTCGCCATGGGCGCATGGGCGCGCGGCCTCAGTTCGTTTCGTCCGGTCGGCTCGGCGTTCGGGGACGCCATCACGGTCCTGATAGCTCCCCGCGGGCTCGGCGCCTACGCTTCCCTGTTGGGCGCCATGCGCGCCGGCATGGCCGGTTGCATCCTCCCCGGGCCGACCGTGAAGCAGGACCGCGACGTCTACTGGGAGAGCCACAGGGCCGTACTGGCGCGGATCGCGCCCGCGGTCGTGGTCGCCTCTGCGGACCTGGCCCCCGAACTCACGGGCGTGCTGCCGCCCGGCACGCCTCTGGTCGACTCCGCTAGGCCGCCACCGTCCGGGGAAGGCGCGCTTCCGCCCCTAGACGAAGTCGGAGCCGACGACGTAAAGGCGATACTCCAGCACAGTTCGGGAACAACCGGGCTCAAGAGGGGTGTGGTGCTGACCCACGGGCAGATACGCGGCCAGGTGGACGCCTACTCCGCCGCCTTGGGCATGGGGCGTTCCGATACGGTCGCATCCTGGCTTCCGCTCTACCACGACATGGGCCTCGTCACGGCGGTCCTGCTTCCGCTGTCGCTAGGTTCCATGATCGTCTCGATCGACCCGTTCGACTGGTTGGCCCGCCCGGCTTCCATACTCGAGGAAGTCACCCGATACCGGGCGACTTTCTGCTGGCTGCCGAACTTCGCTTTCGCCCACCTGACCAGGGTCGCCGCCGATCAGGGACCATTCGACCTGTCGCGGGTCCGTTCCTTCGTTGACTGCTCCGAACCGTGCCGCGCGGGCACGCTCAGCGCCTTCGCCGCAGCGTTTGCCCGGCACGGGCTCGCACCTGGCGCCCTGTCGGCTTGCTACGCCATGGCGGAGACCGTGTTCGCCGTCACCCAAACGCCCGTGGGTTGCCCTCCCACGCTGCTGTCCGTCGACGCCGCCACACTGTCGGACGCGTCGGTCGCCGTTCCCGTCGAGCCCGGTTCCCCGGGCTCGGTCCGCCTAGTCTCCTGCGGGCCGCCGATCGCCGGCACTAATCTTAGGATAATTCCCCGGTCCGCGCCCGCGCCGTCGGGCGTTTGGTCCGCTCTATCCGGCCTGTTCAGGTCTCGTAGCCTTGCCGGTCCCGGGAGAATAGCGGTCGGGGACATACTGATTGCGAGCGGCTCCACCTTTGCCGGTTACCATCGCGACCCGCATGCGTCGGCTCTCGTCCTGCAGGACGGCTGGTATCGCAGCGGCGATCTCGGCTTCATCCATGGGGGCGAGCTCTACGTCACGGGGAGGACCAAGGACCTGATCATCGTGAACGGCCGAAACCTCTACGCCCACGATATCGAAGCGGCCGCAGGCGAGGCGGAGGGCGTCAAGCCGGGTCGCGCGGCGGCGTTTGGGATCGATCGGCCCTCGACTGGGAGCGAGGCCGTGGTGGTCGTCGTCGAGACGGTCGCAGAGCCGAGCCTCGCCGTCGATTTAGTCGCCAAGGGCGTTCGCGAGGCCGTGGCTCGAGCGCTGGGCCTGGTGCTGCACGACGTCCTGGTCGGACCGCCGGGCATGCTGGTCAAGACGACCAGCGGCAAGGTCAGTCGCGAAGGCAATAAGCGCAAGTACGTGGAAGGAGCAATGGCATGACCGTCGAAGCAACGAGCTTCCAGGAGTTTGCGGCGCTGGTGGAAGGCACGTTTGATCGTCCATTTGGTTCCATCACTGCGTCGACGCGATGCGAGGAGGTTCCCGGTTGGGACTCTCTGGGTCATTCCGTGCTCCTGTCCCGCGTGTCCAGGCGTTGCGCGGTCGCACTGGTCGAGGCCGACGCAGTGATGCCGGCGACCGTCGGGGAGCTGCATGGTAGGATTGTCGCTCTGCGGGGAAACGGCGGGTGAACGGGCGGATCGGTGCCGTCGATGCGGTGGTGCAGGGCCGCAACGGCAGGCTATTCCTCGGCCGGCAGGATGGCTTTGACCTCGGGAGGTTCACGGACGGCAGCGCGTTGCCGCCGTCCCTGCTCGCGCAGTGGCGCGCCACCCTGGCGCGCCGTGGCAGGGAGTTAGCCAAACGCGGGATCCCTTACGTTTTTATGCTGGCGCCCGACGCCCCCTCGATCCATCCCGAAGACCTGCCTGATGACTACCCGCCCCCCCACCGCATGGCGGGCCGCGTTTTCATGGAGGCGATGACGGACATCCGCGGCGTGTCCTTCGTGCACCCGGTGGCTGCCCTGCAAGGAGCAAAAGGTGGCCTCGACGTTTACCAACGCAACGACTCGCACTGGACGACCTTCGGTAGCGGCGTCGCATATCGCGAACTCATGGCTGTCGTGTCGCCGCTCGTTCCCTGCAGCACAGTCAAGCCGTCGGCCGTGCGCTTCGGACACAGATCCAGTTACGGCGACCTCGGTTCACTTCTGGACCCAGAGGTGCGGGCGGAAGTTCCAGTGGCCGACTTCGACGGGCCGGAGCCGGAGCGCGCCCTGGAACGCCGGGGTCCACAGCGGCAAACCGCGACCGCCACAAGGATGCCGGACGCGCCCCCGACGCGCGTTCTGGCCTTCCGCGACAGCTTTATGACCGACTTGTCGCCCTACCTCGCCCGCAGCTTCGGGGAGCTGCTGACGCTGGGCACCACGACGCGTCTCATGCTCGACGCGGTGGACGATTGGCGTCCCGACCTTGTCATCAGCGAGGTGGCAGAGCGACGCCTGGTCGCCTACCAGTCCGACCACCAGCCGCACGGGTATGATTGGACCTATCTGGCGGATTACTCGAACGATGTCGGCGAAGCCATTCTGCGAGCCTTGAACCTGCTGCAGGATGATCCGCACGGAGCAGCGGGAATTATCCGGGGACTGGAACCGTCCACGCTGCGAGAGCCGTTTCGGGCTTATTCTGCGGCGTTGGTGCTCGAGGCGGTGCAGGATCCAGGCGGGGCCTCCGGCTTCGTCGAACGGCTCGTCGGGCCGGGGTGTGCCGATCCAGCGGCGCTTTCGCTCGCCGCTAGGTTGGTTCTCAGTGCGGGCCGCGCTGCCGAGGCGGTCGCTTTTTTGGGGCGGGCCGTGGAACTGGCGCCCTGGAACGGTGCCTATCAGGAGCTGCTGGTCTACGCCCTCATGCAGGACGGCCGCCCCGTCGAGGCGGCCGAAGCGGGCGAGCGCGCCATCCGGTCGATCGATGACCATGCCAACCTCTGGTACTGGACGGCGGTGCTCAGAAAGGCATCGGACAAGCACACCGCAGCCTTGGAAGCTGTATCCGCCGCTCTGGCACTCGACCCGGGGAACGAAGCATATCGCAGGCTACTCGCGGACCTCGGCGTAGCCCATTCCCCGCACGCCCTCGCAACAGCCTAGGACCGTCCATGGACGTTCGTCCTGCTCCCGACAACGTCTCTCTTTCTTTGGAGGACGGCATACTCGTCGGCTTTTCCCCAGCGGGAGCCCTGGAAACGGGTGTTGCCGTGTCGGTCGACGGCCGCTACTGGGCGACGGTGCCCTCCCGACCGCTACCCGACTCCGGCGGCCGGATGTTCCGTTGCGCACTGCCGCCCGTAACCGAAGGAACAGTCGGCCCCGAAACGGCGGCCGTTTCGAACGTCTTCGGCGACCCAATCGCCGCCGTCACCATTCTGGGTCGCGGCGACCGCACCAACGGCATCGGCTTAACGGCCTCCCGCGCCTTCGCCCTTTGCGACCGGCCCTTCTCGGCCGTCCCTTACATTGCCTTCGATGGCGCTGTCGTCACCCTCGTCGGCTCTCACCTCCCTCCCGCGGGTGATCCCTCGGCTCTCTTTGTCGAGTTCGGCCCCGGGGTCGTTCACGACTTCCAGTATCCCCTCGAGTCGCCCGAATGGGGCTCCCACTTCTGGTACTGGCCCAACGCCGTCATGTCCTCGTTCAGGCTGTCCATCAACCTGGCCGCGAGCGCCCCCGGTTCGGACCCGTTCACGTTTCGCTTCGGACAGTACAAGGGAGCCGCCGCCGGTCTACCCGAACCCTACGGGCGCGTTTGGATACCCAGAGATCTCGGCATCGTCGTCGGCCTGCCGACCGACCCCGGCCAGCTCACCCGCGTACAGACGTGGTCGGACGCGAGGAGCGTCACCTTGACCGGCTTCAACCACTTCCACACGGTCCAGGCCTTGCTCGATCGACACGGGGTGTCGCGGGGCAACTGCCCGGTCCTCCTGGATTGGGGCTGCGGCCATGGCCGATTGACCAGGCACTTCATACGAGAATGGTCGGGCTCGACGGTGATAGGCATGGACGTCGATGCCGAGAATGTCGCGTGGGCGTCGGCCAACCTCGCGTTCGGGCGGTTCATACACTCGCCGCTGATGCCTCCGGCGCCCTTGGATGACGCCTCAGTGGACGCAGCCTTCTCTGTATCCGTAATGACCCATCTCGAACCGTCCGTGCAGACTGCCTGGTTAACCGACCTGGCCCGCATCGTCCGCCCGCACGGCATCGTCCTGATGAGCTTCGGCGGTCCAGGGGCCGTGGCGTGGTCGTCGGTCTGGCATGGCCCCTCCTATCTGGATGCGTTCGGAAAGGACGGTTACCACGCCGATCAGCCCGATCGAGCGCTGGAAGGCAAGATCTGGGACCCGTCGTACTACAGGAACGTCGCCCAGACACACGGCCACATACGCCGTGAGTGGACGAGGCACTTCGACCTCATCGAGATTTTGTCGGAGGCCATCGGTAATCTCGACGTCGCCGTGCTTCGACGCCGATAGGGTGTGAGCATGCTTTTGCCCACTTCACGCATATCCAGCGGCAACGTTCCATGCAGTCCCGCCATGCTACAACCGGAATGACCCTTGCAAAGGGCACCCAAAAGCACTAAGAACAAATAACGAACAGACTAGTGAGCATTGAGGGCGGCATGGCGGAACCGTTGACGTCCGAAGCGGAATTTGCAGACTGGGCGGCCAGGCAACCACTCCGCTTCGCGCTGGTAGAAGGACGCCCGAGACGATTATCGAAGGATCGGCAGGCTGATGCCCGTCTCGCCGTGGCCGGCGCTATCGCGACCAAGGTACTCGGGTCGAGCGAGATCGCGCGCGCCTGGTTGGCGACACCCACTAGAGAATTTGGCGGCCGTACGCCGGCCGAATTGACGGTTGAGGGCGACGAGGCGAGTCAACTCGTGCTTAGGTCTCTCGTGCGCCGGCATCGGCGGGCTTTGGCCACCGAACGTGGCTGACGTTGTCACGGCCACCGTATAGGTGGCTTTGTTCTGTTCAGGGATGAAGACGGCCACCGGCACGCTGTGCGGTTAGGTGCCGTGATGACATTGTCGGATGTGGACGGAACGGGAAGCGAGACGATCATGCAGCTGACGGGCAGCCGAGCCGTGCTGATCCGCTGTTCCATTGACGACGTGCTCGCGTGGTTCCAGTGAAGCACCGCTGCGATGTGCTACAGGCCAGAGCAGTTGTCCTCAGACGATCAACGACTGACCGGGAGGTCACCTCGCGGCAGGTTGCTCCAATTATGCGAGGCATCCGATGTAAGCAGCTAATCCGAAGACACCCAGCGCGAGGAAGCGGAGGGCATATTGCCAACGGCCCGAGATTATAGCCTTAGCCTTGATCGAAAGGCAGCTGCAACACGACGTGCCACCATGAGCATGATGCGCTCGCCGACTAAGGCCGTGTCGGTCGATAAGAATTGAAAACTTCAAATCTACACCTCTTGAGGCTCTGCTCAGAGAAGCAAACTGGCAGCAAATCCGAACGCACTCAATTGCAACCGGGCGGGTGGCGAGACACGCCGGCCGTGTAGTGGCGTGCCCAATGCACTGCCCAGTGCCGGTTGAGTTCACGAACCGGCTGTGTCTCCGACGCGGAACGGATCGACGTTCGGCGGCCACCACGTGAGCCGGTGATTGCGATCTAAGAGGACAAGGACCCACCTGTCAGCAGTTGGCTCTCGCTCAGACGCTGCAAGCAGTCACGAGCCGAAACCGAGGGCCATGCGGCGACCTGCAAGCAGGGTATCAGGCCTGCTCATGCCTGGTTTACCCGAAGAACGATGCGATGCCAGCTCAGTGTAGGCGATCACGTAGTTGCGCCACTTTGGCGTTCGAGATGGTCGAGAGCGCCTGGCGAGCCCGCGCCTGCACTAGCAGCGCGATACGGTCGCGAGCGGCCGCATCCAACCTCAGCTGACCACCCTGGGCCTCGAATATTGAGGCCTGAACGACCGTCTCGGAACCACCCTGGCCGAAGCTGATGCTCACCCGGCCTGCCCCCGCCATCGCCTCGATGGCGTCATGCACGGCCGAAAGCGCCGCGGCGGGCGACGGCCACTGCAACGCCAGGCTCGGATCGAGCACGACGACGGTGTCGAACAGCGGCTTCTCGTAATCCAAGATTGGCATCAAAAAATTCAAGTTCGATCAAAGCGTTAGGAGCGTAGCAGGACCCGTCCCGCTCCGCAAGTCATTGCGATCGGGTCAGAGCGAGCGAGGGCATCTCGATTCACCTGGTGCACTGGCCGTGACGGGACGGCGCGATCGGCGCCGCCGACCACCCGATCGACCCGACCTAAATCACGCGATCGTTACGGCCAGCTTAGTACATTACGGTATCGATACATATACTACGCATTCCTGGGTCGATGCCGAGCGGAGGATGGTCCCCCGCAACGTGCCGACCTTCGGAGAAAGCGATGACGCACTTCACCTGGGGCGACCTGACATACCCTTCCAATAACGCCCCACCCGTGGTGATGCCCGGCCTGTTGCCGCTCGGCCTTCAAGCCGCGCTGCCATCCGGACCCGAAGTGCTCACCGTTGGCGCGGGCGAGATGTTCGAAACGCTCGCGGACGCGGTGGCCCATGCGACAGACGGCAGCGTGATCCTCGTGGACGCGGGCACCTACACCAACGACTTTGCGACGGTGACCGCCAAGATAACCATCAAGGGCGTCGGCGGCATGGCGAACTTCGTGGCGACTGAGGCTCCGCCGAACGACAAGGGCATTCTGACCGTCGATAACGACGTCACAATCGAGAACTGTAGCTTCTCCGGTTGCGCGATACCGGATGCCGACGGCGGGAACGGCGCCGGAATACGCTACGAGGGCGGACAAATGACGCTCGAAAACGACAGTTTCGTCGGTAACCAGAACGGCATCTTGGGTGCACCGGCCGTCGCCGGGCTGATCAATACCGTCACCGTCGATCACTGCCTCTTTCTGGACAATGGCTCGGGTACCGGTCTGACGCACAACTTTTACATGGGCGACGTTAGCCAAGTTACCTTCACCAACAACGTCAGTGAGGGCGCGAACGTCGGGCACGAGTTCAAGAGCCGGGCCTACTCCAATGACATCGAGAACAATGTCTTCGCCGACGGCCCCACCGGCGACGCGAGCTACGAGATCGATCTCCCCGACGGCGGTGCCGACACCGTTTCCGGCAACGTCATCGAGAAAGGCGTCGACGCTCAGAACGAGGCGATGGTGCACTTTGGGGGCGAGGGCATCCCATACGCCGGCTCTTCCTTGCTCGTGTCCGACAATCAGTTCGTCAACAACTTCGGTGCGGGCGCCGTGGCCGTGCTAAACCAGACCGCCATCTCAGTTGACATTACCGGCAACGAACTGGACACCGTGGGCGCAGCAAACATCGCCAGCGGCCCGGCGACGGAGACAGCCAACGTGGACGGGCAAGGCAATCCGTTTGCCGACCAGACGCTCTCCGGCGTGCTGCCCGGTAGCACGCTCGTGATCACAGACCCCTACCAGCACTCCGTCACGCTCGAGGGCACGCTACTGGCAGTAGAGGGCGGTGCGGGGCGGCTAGCGGTCACGGCGGTGGCGGGCCACGTCGTGGCCGTGGGTGGACTGGGCGGAATGGACTTTAGCGAGGTGGGGAGCTCCGGCGGCAACACAATCACCACGCTCGCTGGTTCCTTCAATGCGCTAGTGCTTATAGGGCAGGACGTGGTGGACAGCGAGGGCCAGGACACCATTTCGTGCGGCAACGGAAACGTATCAGGCCAGATCGGGGGCAGCGCCCAGGTTCAGGACGGCACCGGCAACGACCAGTGGATCGTCACGGGAAGCGCTGCTATCACCGGCGAGGGTGGCAATCCCGTCATCGCGGTGGGCTCCCACGGCTCGCTGCAGGTCGATGGTGCAGTCGGCTACATGCACATCGTCAACAATGGGGGCAACTTAGCCTTCGACGTCGCCCAGGGGGGCGCCGAGGAGGCCATGACCGACGTGGGCGGGGCGGTGGACGTCCAGCTCTACGGCGCGGCGATGCAAGTCACGACCGCCGCTGGACCTATCGGGGCGGTGATGCGGCTGACAACAGGTGACGCACAGGTCTTGTCTGCCGGTAACGACGTGATCTACGCGGGATCAGGGAGCGACACGGTCATCGTCGAAGGCGCCGCGACGGTTTACGCTGGGACGGGTAACCTGACCCTGTTCGGCCGTGGCGATGTGGCGGGGGCGGTCATGTACGGCGACGGCGGCTCTTACGTGATCTCGGGCGATACGGGAAACATCACTTACTATGGCGGCGACCTGGCGAGTACCGTCCAAGCGCAGCTGTCGCGTATCGCGCTAGTGGGAGGAAGTGGATTACTCTCGGTGGACGGAGGTTCGGCGGACACCGTGACCGGTGGCTTGGGAGGGCTCGATTACCAGGGCAACGGGGGTGGGAACGACACGATTGCGACGGCCGCCGACGCAAGCGACACGCTGGTGTTGGGCGGGTCGGACGTCGTGAACTCCTATGGCGATGACACGATCAACGCCGGGTCAAGCAACCAGCAGATTGCGGTGTATGGTGACAGCCTCGTCAACGGAAGCACCGGCGTTAGCCAGATCGTCTTCGGTGGCGACGACACCCTAGCCGGGGCGGGATTCGATAACTGTATCGTCACCTCTGGGGCCGACCTCACCGTGGACGCCGGCAACCTGACGATCGTCTCGGAGACTGGGGCCACCGTGAACTACGCGGACCAAGGTTACTCACCGGCGGCGGCAACGCTGTCCGGCGGCGGCGGCAACATCACCGGCGGAACATGGATGGGATCGGAACTCTCGATCTGGACAAATTCTGGGTTGGCCACCAGGGTTACCTTGGGAGCAGGCACCAACACCGTCAACTCCTACGGCGCTGATACCGTGCAGGCGGGATCCGGCCCGGCGATGGTGTTCCTGAACGGAAATGCATCGTCGGTGGCCGGCGGTAGCGGCTTTCTCAATATCGCCGATTACGACTCCAACGCAGGCGACGTACACACCGTACAGGCGGGCGCCGGAGATCTGAACTGCTGGCAGGCAAACGGTACGATGACGTTCATCGGGGGGGCTGGCAACGCCACCCTGGACGGTGGTGTGGGATCGTTGGTCATTCAGGCTGGTTCCGGCAACCTGGACGTGCGCGGTGGACAGGCCGGGGTGTCGATCGTCGCGAGCTCCGGAAACCTGAACGCATCCTTGCCTACGGAAGGCGGCACCGTCCAGTTCGGATCGGGCACCGCCGACATACAGGTCGCAGGCTGGGGCGCTGGCGACGCGTTCGACTTCTTGGCGGGCCACGGGGGCGGAACGGACGTCATCTCGGGATTCCGCGCGGGAACCGACACGCTCTCGTTCCAGGGCGTTGCCGTCTCGTCGGAGACCCTCGCCTCAGGATCCACCAACCTCGTCCTGACCGATGGTACGAGCATCACGCTGGCGGGGTTCTCGGATATGAACCACCTGTTCTGAGGCGAGTGCGCCTGCATGCCTCGGCTGAATGCTGCCGAGGCAGGCGGGCCACCAGCGCGCACGACCGCCCCGGCCGTGCTCCTTATGGCGAACCTCGGCGGTCACCGCGGCCGACCAAATCCAATTGTTCCGGCTGGAGTTACAAGAGGCTGCTTTAACTTCCTGAACTGCGGTGGCGTCCGAGAAATCACCTCCCTGGACGCGGCGTGGCTCGCCTCGGCGAGGGATCGGGGAGTCCGTCGCCGGCTGAAAGTGAATTCCGACTTAGGCTTCGGACCCATAAACAGGATTCCCGAATCGGCTGAAGCCTGATTCAAG
>CAXUGD010000050.1:0-13354 GCA_964250355.1 uncultured Acetobacteraceae bacterium
GCTGAAGGCGGTGGCCGGCGGCGGCGGACGCGGCATGCGGGCGGTGACGGCGGACACGCTGGAGGCGTCGTTCCGGACCTGCGAGGCCGAGGCGCGGCAGGCGTTCGGCTCCGGCGAGCTCTACATCGAAGCGCTGCTGCCGCGCGCCCGTCATGTGGAAGTGCAGGTCGTGGCCGACGGGACGGGCGCGGTCTCGCATTGCTGGGACCGCGAGTGCAGCCTGCAGCGGCATCGTCAGAAGCTGGTGGAGACGGCGCCAGCGTTCGGCCTGGACGCCGCGATGCGTGAGCGCATGCTCGCGGCCGCGGTGGCGATCTGCGGCGCCGCCGGCCTGTCGGGGCTGGCCACCGTCGAGTTTCTCGTTGAGGCCGCGCCTGACGCGTTGCCGGACTTCGTGTTCCTGGAGGTCAACCCGCGCCTGCAGGTCGAGCACACGGTGACGGAAGAGGTGCTGGGGCTCGATCTGGTTCGCGCGCAACTGGCGATCGGGGGCGGTGCCACCCTGGCCGGGCTCGGCCTCGAGCAGGTGCAGGTCCCCGCGCCGCGCGGCATGGCGATCGAGGCGCGAATCTACGCCGAGCGCATGGGTTCCGACGGCACCATCAGGCCGTCTCCCGGGACCATCACGCACTACGAGCCGCCGACCGGGCCGGGCATACGCGTGGATGGCGCGGCGCATGCCGGGTTCTTGGCCAACCCGCGCTATGACAGCCTGCTCGCCAAGCTGGTGGTTCGGGCGGAGACGCCGGACGCGGCGCGCCGACGCGCACTTCGCGGCTTGGGCGAGTTCCGCATCGCGGGCGTGGACACCAACCTTGCTTTCCTTCGCGCCCTGCTCGGCACGGGCGTGCTCGGCGACACGGCGCGCCTGCACACGCGCTTCGTCGAGACGCACGCAAGCGACCTGGCCGAAGCAGCGGCCGCGCTTACGCTACAGCCGGACGGAAGGCAGCCCGATACGGTCCCGCCCGCGCCGCAGGACATGGAGGAGCGCACGGCCGTGCCGGAGAGTGCGGTGGCCGTGCGCGCACCGATGACCGGCACGCTCGCCGCCATCCTCGTCGGCGCGGGGGACATGGTGCGGCGCGGCCAGGGCGTGGCCGTTCTCGAAGCGCTGAAGATGGAGGTGTCCGTGCCAGCGCCGGACGGCGGCATCGTGCGGGCGGTGCTGCTTAAGCCTGGCGTGGTGGTGAGCGAAGGGGCGCCGCTGCTTCTTCTCGACTCGGCCGGCGAGACCGGCGCGCAAGAGGCGGCGGAGGCAGAGGCACCAGATCCGAACCGGATACGGCCGGACTTGGCGCGCGTGCACCGCTTCCACCACCTCACGACCGACGAAGGGCGGGCTGAAGCCACGGCTCGGCGCCATGCGGGCGGCAGGCGGACGGCGCGGGAGAACGTGGCCGATCTGTGCGACCCCGGCTCGTTCGTCGAGTATGGCCCGCTGGGCCCGGCGTGGCGGCTGTTTGGCGAGGCCGACGACCTGGTGGCGGGGCGGCGGCGCCGGACGCGGGCCGACGGCATCGTGGCGGGGGTGGGCCAGGTCAACGGCGCGCTGTTCGGGCCGGAGCGGTCGCGCTGCGTGGTGATGTCCTACGACTACACCGTGCTGGCCGGCACCCAGGGCGGCAAGGGCCACGTCAAGACCGATCGCATGTTCGAGCTCGCCGAGCGAGGCCATCTGCCGGTGGTGTTCTACACGGAGGGGGGCGGCGGCCGGTCGGTCACCTCGCCCGGCGAAGCGCCCCCGCCCCCCACCACGCTGGGTGGTCTGAAATCGGCGACGTGGCGGGCGCAGGGTCGGCTGTCCGGGCAGGTGCCCATGGTGGGCATCGCCTCCGGCCGATGCTTCGCCGGCAACGCCTTTGTGCTGGGCCTGTGCGACGCCATCATCGCCACCAAGGATTCCAACATCGGCGTGGGCGGGCCGGCGATGATCGAGGGCGGCGGCCTGGGCACCTTCACGCCCGAACAGGTGGGGCCGGCCAGCGTACAGGAGCCGAACGGCGTCATCGACATCCTGGCCGACGATGAGGCCGACGCGACGGCGATCGCCCGGCGCTACCTTGCCTACTTCCAGGGTGCGACCACCGGCTGGACCGTGCCCGACCAGCGTGCGTTGCGCAATGCGGTGGGCGAGAACCGCCGTGCCGGCTTCGACGTGCGCGCGATCGTGGCGACCCTGGCCGACGCAGACTCGGTGCTTGAGCTGCGGCGGCGCTTCGCCCCGGCCATGGTCACCGCGCTGGCCCGCGTGGAGGGCCGCGCCGTTGGGGTCATCGCCAACAACAGCAGCAGTCCGACCGGCGGCGCCATCGATAGCGACGCGGCCGACAAGGCCGCGCGCTTCCTGCAGCTCTGCGACGCCTTCGGCCTGCCGGTCGTCTCCCTGCTGGACGTGCCCGGCAACATGGTGGGACCGGAGGCCGAGCGCACGGCGCTGGTACGGCATTGCGCGCGGCTTTACGTGACCGGCGCCAACCTCTCCGTTCCGCTGTTCGCGGTGGTGTTGCGCAAGGCTTATGGGTTGGGCGCGCTGGCCATGACCGGCGGCTCCTTCGACGCGCCGTTCTTTACCGTGTCCTGGCCCACCGGCGAGTTCGCCGGCATGAACCTGGAAGGCGCCGTCAGGCTGGGCCAGCGCGCCCGGCTCGAGGCGGTGGCCGACCCGGCAGAGCGCCAGGCGCTGTTCGCGCGCATGGTGGAGGGTGCCTACGCCTGGGCCGGGGCGGCCAACGGCGCCACCGTGTTCGAGTTCGACGACGTGATCGACCCGGCTGACACGCGCGCCTGGATCGTGATGGGGTTGCAGGCGACGGCGGGGGCGCCGCGCGGGGGCGGACGGCGGCGATGGATCGATACGTGGTGAGGTAAGTAAACTCTTCTTTTTCTGAAGAAAAAGAAGCAAAAAGACTTTCACCTATTTGAGCTGGGCTGTTGGAAACGCATCGTTTCAAGTACATAAAAGTTGTTTGGTTCTTTCTTTCAAGAAAGAACATTCTTCCTCCCAAGCAGTAGCGCCCGCGCGTTAAACCCGTCAAAACAGCAATGTGTCGACCGCCATCTCCACAGACCCTCGGCCCCGTTTCGAACGTCGCAAGGCGGTGATCGTGCGCGCCGCCGTCGAGGTGATGAACCGCAAGGGCGTGCGCGGCATGACGCTGGCCGACGTCGCGAGCCAGCTCAAACTCGTGCCGACCGCCGTCAACTACTACTTCCGCCGCAAGGAGGATCTGGCCGTCGCCTGCATCCTAGAGGCGATCGCCCATTTCAACGCGCTGCTCGACGGCTGCCAGGACGAACGGACGCCCCAGGCGCGGCTGCACCGCTTCCTCCACGATTTCGTGGCTCACCTGGCCGCCGTGAGCGCGGGCGAGGCTGCACCTGTCGCGACCTTCAACGACGTCCGCACGATCGACGACCCCGAGGCCGGGGCCGCCTATGTCGAGATGTTCCGAAGGTTCCGCCGCACCTTCGTTGCCGCCGCGGGCGGTGCAGATGACCCGCAAATACGGCGTGCGCGCAACGCCCGCACGCACATGCTGATCTCGCAGGTATTCTGGGCCGCGTTCTGGCTGCGCAATTACGAAGCCGCCGACTACCGGCGGATGATCGACCGCCTCCACGCGGTCCTGGTGCACGGACTAGCCGCGCCGTCGGCGGACTGGGCGCCGGCCGACCTGCCGCCGCCCGAGGAGGAGCGGGGCGAGGGCGCCAGCCCCACGGCGTTCCTGCGCGCGGCCACCGACATGGTCAACGAGCACGGCTATCTGGGCGCCTCAGTCAGCCGCATCTCGGCGCGGCTGAACGTGACCAAGGGGTCGTTCTACCATCATAACCAGGCCAAGGACGACCTAGTGGCGCAATGCTTCGAACGGACGCTGGCCATCATGCGGCAGGCGCAAATCGATGCGGAAGCGGCCAGGATGACGGGCCTGAACACGGTCGCGACCCTGGCGACTTCGATGGTGGCCCACCAGGTCTCGGGCGAATGCCCGCTACTGCGCACCTCCGCGCTGACCGCGGTGCCCGAAGACTTGCAGCACTGCGTGGCGCAGCGCTTTAACCGCTATGCCGCGCGGCTGGCCAGTGCGATCAGCGACGGCGTGGCAGACGGCTCCGTGCGGCCGGTGGACAGCAACGTGGCCGCGCAAATGATCACCGGTCTAATCAACGCAAGTTCCGAGCTGCATCACTGGGCGCCCGGCCTGCGCCCCGCGGAAGCCGCCGGCATCTATGTGCGCCCGCTCTTCCTGGGATTGTTCCACTCTCTTCGGTGACAACGGCGGTCGGCTGACTCATACCAACCCGCGTTGACCCCGAGTCTCTTGGGACTTCCGCCGCTCAAGCCCAGCACGCCCATTCCGCCCGTGCCGTTGGCAAAACCCTCGACGCCGACGCCGACGCCGACGCCGCTGGTGCCAGTTTTGGCGCCCTGCACACCAATGGCAGCGCCGCCGCGCTGTCCGCCACCCGCCCAATTGGCCGCGTGTCCGAAGCCGGCCTCGATCATTTGCGTGTTCGTTACGGCGAGTGCTGCCGTATTCGCGGCTACGCTGCCGCTGTTGGGCAGCATCCGTGACCGGCGGGGCCTTGCGGTCCCTGCGGGCCAGTCGCCCCGCCGGGGAGGCCAGCAAGTCCGGTTGCATGGAGAGACGGGCGACCGAGTTCTATAAAACTACTATTTCAGTCGATAGTGAAGGCTGACGACATCGTGAAAGGGTCTCATTCTGCTTGTGCGCCGAAGAGCGCGGACCGGACACCGGTCAAGAGGGGGAGAAATCATGAAGATACCCGTACTCTGTCTCACCTTGACCGCGCTGGTCCCGATGGCCAGCCGAACTGCAGACGGTATGGATCGGCCTGCTCGACCATCTCGACGCCACGGGTGGCGATCTCCCCCGGCTGGAGCGCCTGATCGTCGGTGGGTCGAGCTGTCCGGATGCCCTGATCCGGCGCCGACGCCTCGCCCGCCGCGTCGCGTGCCTGCGGCCGTCCGCCGATGGGGCTCGACCTCAAACTTGTGGACGAGGCCGGCGCGACGCTGCCCATGCAGCGCGGCGTGGTCGGCCGCCTCGCGGCCCGTGGCCCAAGCGTGCTGGACCGCTACTTCCTCGCCGAGGAGGATGCGCTGGACGACGAGGGATATTTGGACACGGGCGATCTGGCCAGCATCGACCAGTCCGGCGCGCTGACAATTTGCGGACGCGCCAAAGACTTGATCAAGTCGGGCGGCGAGTGGATCAACCCGGCCGAGATCGAGGACATCGTCGGACGCCATGAAGCCGTCAGCCTGGTCGCGGTGATCGGCCGACCCGACCCGAAATGGGGCGAGCGCCCGATCATGATCGTGGAGCTGCGGCCGGGGTGGGAGCTGGACAAGGAGACGCTGCTGGGTCTGTTGCACGGCCATGTCGCCAGTTGGTGGGTCCCCGACCAAGTGTTCGCGGTGGGGGCGATGCCGCTGGCGGCCACCGGCAAGGTTGACAAACCCCGCCTGCGTGCCGAGTACGCGGGCGGGGTTTGACATCGATCCGAGGCTTCGGTCCTGACCGGCCTCTTTCGACGGCCTGCCGGTGTTTCGAGGGGCTTGGATGGCAGACGGGTCAGCGACTGGACGGGTACGCCGCTCCAAGGCGGAACAGCGCAGCGAAACGTACGAACAGATACTGGATGCCGCCGAATACCTGTTCTCACGCGAGGGCTTGCACGGTGTCACGCTGCGCGACGTCGCCCAGCGTGTCGGTGTTCATACCACGCTGCTGCATTATTACTTCCGCGACAAGCAAAGTGTGTTCGAGGCGGTGTTCGCCCGCCGCGCGGAAATCACCAGCGGCCGCCGCATGGAGGCGCTGCAAAGCTACGAGGAGTCCGCCGGAAGCCACCCCACCGTGCAGGGCGCGCTGGAGGCATTCCTGAACACCGATTTCGACCTCTATATCGATGGCGGCGAACCGTGGATGAATTACGGTGCATTCTGCGCGCGTGTCAGCAACACGCTCGAAGGTGCGGCTCTGATGGACAAGCATTTCGATCCCGTCGTGCTCAAGCTGGTCGGCATCCTGAAACGCGCGTTGCCCGATGCGCGCGACGAGGACATCTTCTGGAGCTATCATTTCGCCACCGGCGCATTGATGAACACGCTGGCCCATACAGGCCGCATCGATCGCCTGTCGGGCGGGATCTGCGCGTCGGCCGATTTCGCGGCCGTGCGCCAGCGCATGGCGCGCTTCATGGCGGCCGGTTTCCTGGCATTGACCGGCGAACCCCGCGCGCCCGCATCGCCGCCGAGCCGCGTCCGAACGCGCCGAGGCAGCGCCCGTGCGCGCAAGACATCTTCATCCACGCGCGCGTGAGTGAGTGTTGACGGTCGCGCACCGAAGCCGGCAAAATGATCCCAAGCGCCGGCATCGAAGATCGGCGCGAGGAGGACTGCAGTGGACGCCGGTCAGACCGATGCGACCCCGATCGTGCCGCTTGCCCGCCCCCCTGCAATGGCCTGGGTTGTCCTGTCCGTCCTGTGCGCCGTCTATGCCCTCAACTTTCTCGACCGACAATTGCTGTCTATTCTCGCCAAGCCCATACAGGACGGGCTGCACATCTCCGACGGTCAGCTCGCCGCATAGGCGGCATCTACTTCGCGCTGTTCTACTGCCTGATCTCGATCCCGGTAGGCTGGCTGGCCGACCGCACCAGCCGCGTCCGCGTGCTGTCCATCGCCTGCGCGCTCTGGAGTGCTGCCACGATCGCGTGCGGCCTGTCGGCCAGCTACGGCCAGCTCGTGGCCGCGCGCATGGCGGTGGGCGTGGGCGAAGCGGGCGGGGTGCCGCCATCCTACGCAATCGTTTCGGGTTATTTCGCGCGTGGACGCCGTGGTACCGCCCTCGGCCTGTTCAATTTGGGGCCGCCGATCGGCCAGACGATGGGTGTCGCGCTCGGCGCGTCAATCGCGCTTTCTTATGGCTGGCGCAGCGCTTTCATCGCGCTTGGCGCCGCAGGACTCGTCGCGGCCCTGGTCGTCGCGGTGTTCGTGCGCGAACCCGTGCGCGGCGGCCTCGATCCCAACGCATCGCTCTATTCCGCCGAGGCAGTACCGCAATTCGGCACTACAATCAGACTGTTCTTCACTGACCCGGTCCTGCTGTTGGCAGCTTTCGGTAGCGGGATCACGCAGATCATCACCTACGGCGCCGGTAATTTCTCGACTCTGTTCCTGATGCGCGAGAAGGGCATGACCCTGCACCAAGTCGCGATTTACTACGCGCTGTTCATCGCGATCTGCATGAGCGGCGGCATCTTCGCATCCGGGCGCGTGATCGACCGCTTGGTCCATCGTAGCAGGGCCGCCTATGGTCTGGTGCCGGCATCAATCTTCAGCCCGGCAGCATGGATGTGTAGATAGTTCAATACGGAGTAGCAATCCTCGACCGGGGCCGAATGCGGGTTTTCCGGTGCCAGACGGTAATCGACCGAGAAGATAGCGCAGCTGAGACTAACGGCGAGGCTGCGATTTTCGGTGTCGTTCATTTCGGGCATGCCCGAGATGTACCCACCTCCGTGAATGTGCAGGATAGCCGGCAGATTGAGCGCGGCGTCAGTGGGCCGATAGGCGAGCATACGCACCGAGGGCGATTTGCTAGTAGCTGGGACGATGATCTGCTCGACGCTGACCGCTGGATTCTCGTTCACCGGAAGCGCCGCTAATTGTTCGGCGAACTGGGTGCGCAAGAACGACAGACGCTCAGCCGTGAGATCAATTTCCGGCTGTGCGTCGAGTACGGCGAGCAGTTCGGGATCGACAAGGTGTCTTGAGTTCACGGCATTACCTCAGGTGGGCAGGAATGGATCCAGGGCGTTGCAAAGTTAGATCGCGACGCCAAAGCAATTAGTGCCAAGCTGCTGGTCGCCATACCGGTATACGCGAGCGCTACGTTTAGATGTTTCTCACCGCCCAGTTGTGCACGGCCTAACGTGACCAGGGTTGGCGCCAAGCCGAAACCGAATACTGCGCCGCTCACCAATCCATTCGGATTAGCGGCATTTGTCGCGGTCAGTCGTTGAACGTCGTACCTCAGTCCTGCCGACAGATCGATGGTGCTGGTAAGCTTGTAAAACAGATTAGCGACGGTCGCTTTCTCTTGGCTTCTCTCCCGCCAAGCCTTCCGGTCCCTTGCACGTCGCCAACGTGTCGAATACGACGGCAACTCGATCGCGTGGCAGGCGCCGAGCTGTCCATTGAACAGCGGCGACCGCCAGCCGAACTCGTAGAAATGCGTTCGACCGCGATGAGCCGCTGCGAACGCCCGCGTAGGCAGTCGGAAGACGAGGTCGGTCATGGCGTTGGTAAACACTTGGCCTGCACTCTGTTTGCGCCTGGCCAGGCCGTAGACACGCAATATTGCGAGGGCGTTCGGCTGCACGCGTGCGAGTAGAACCCAGGCCAAGAGTGTATTTAGCTTACGACCGGCCCCGGTTGGCACCATATAAAGGTTCATCTCCTCCCGGTTGGATCCGATGAGCAGCTCGACGCCGGCGCCCCTACCGCCGCGCATCGCAGCCAATGGGATCTCCGGCAGAACATCGTCTCCGTATATGGGCAAGAAGCGGCTGAGACCAAAGGCCGGCTCGCGGCCAGAGTCGTCGCGAAGGTCGATGCCGAACAGCCCAGGTTTAGAAACCTTGTTCACGGCGTCTATGCATTGCTGGGGCGAGCAACTGCGAAAGCCATCCAAGCCGGGTGGTATCCCCAATATGCGAGCCAAGCGCCGTGTTAGCCTGCTGGCCACCGGCAAGGGCCGGACCATCGATCCGTGCCCGCTTTGTATGATGGCGCGCCGGAACAGTCCTTCGGTCAGCGGGGATGCTAGGAGGGTGGCGACCGACATCGGGCCCGCGGATTCGCCGAACACCGTTACATTTTCGGGATCGCCGCCGAACGCTGCGGCGTTGTCCCTTACTCACGCGAGAGCAGCGATCTGGTCGCGAAGGCCGAGACTCGTCGCCGCGTCAGGTATCGGCAGGAAGCCGTCGATGCTCAGGCGGTAGTTCACGGCAACGCAAACAACACCCGAGCGGGCGAAGACGCTTCCGTCATGGACGGGTGCATCGTTGCCGCCGAGCACAAACCCACCGCCGTGAATGAAAACCATCACCGGAACTGGCCACGCCCCCGTGCTGGGCGCCCAGACATTAACGTTCAAGTAGTCGTCGCCGGGACGCCAGCCCGGCCCCACAAGCGAGTCCACATCCAGGCCTGTCACGGGCGTGCGCGACTGCGGCGCGGTAGGCCATTGGATTTTCGTTCGCGCGCGCGATCCGACGCGCGAGTTTGTCAGCTTTTATATCGACGCTGGAGAGGCGACCACCATGGCAGTGAAATATGTCTGAGATGTCGCGGCTGCGTCGTCTCGATCGAGCGTCGTTTTCAATGCTGCCTAGCTCAGTGCGGCGACCATCCTATGATGTAGGAGCCATTAGCGCAGGGATTGTGCATCTGGGGTTCGGCGCTTTCCACCGTGCCCACATGGCGCGCTACACCCACGATCTCATGCAGGCAGAGCCAGATGCCCTCCGGTGGGGCATAGTCGGCGCCGGATTGATGCCGTTCGATCGAAAGGTGGTTGAAGGGTTGTTGGCTCAGGATCGCCTCTATACATTAATGGAGAACAACGGGTCGTCGGAAGCCCTGACCGTAATTGGCTCCGTTGCAGACATCATACTCGCCGTGGATAGTAGCGCCGCGCTGCTGGACGTGATGGTCCAGCCCCGCATAAGAATCGTCAGCTTGACGGTAACCGAACACGGCTACTGCCTGAACCGCGCAACTAAACGGCTCGACTCCGCTAACGAGCTGATTGGTAGGGACTTGGAATGCCCGGAGCGGCCACGAAGCGCGACTGGCATAATCGTTGAAGCCTGTCGCCTTCGCATAGCCGCGGGCATACCCGCGTTCACTGCACTCAGCTGTGACAACATTCAGGAAAACGGCGAAGTGCTGAGCAACGCGGTACTGGATTTGGCGCGGTTACGAGGTGCTACGCTTGCGGATCGGATCGGTGCCAGTGTGACCTTTCCCAGCACGATGGTGGATCGGATTACGCCCGTCACAACCGAGGCGGATGTCGCACCCTTGACTACACGCCACGGCATAGTCGATCGCTGCCCAGTGTCTTGCGAGACATTTAAGCAATGGGTGATCGAGGATCGTTTTGCGGCAGGCCGTCCAGCTTGGGAGGCGGTCGGTGTCCAACTTTTAAATGATGTGGCGCCCTATAAGATGATGAAGCTGCGACTATTGAATGCCAGTCATCTGGCCGTGGTAGGGTTGGGACGCTTGGCCGGTCACGCCACCATCGACGAAGCGATGAGCGAGCCGTTGATGGCACGCTACATGGTCGCCTTGATGGATCGAGAAACGGGGCCCACCGTACCACCCGTGCCCGGGATTAACATGTGCCAGTATAAGGCGAAACTCGTTGAGCGATTTTCAAACAGCGCCATCAAGGGTAAGGTCGAACGGGTGAACACGGATGCCCCATTGAACGTTCTGCTGGACCCTATCCGCCACCGTTTGCAGACCGGAGGAAGCCTTGACCTATTGTCGCTCGCCTTGGCCGCTTGGCTGCGCCGGGTGCGTGGCGAGGATGAGAAGGGACATTTGATAGACGTGCGTCATCCCTTGGCCGCCCTTCTGCGCGAGAGAGCAATCGAAGGAGGCATGGATCCGCTACCCCTACTTAGCATTGCGCAGCTTTTCGGCAGCATCGGGCTCGACCCCCGTTTATTACAGCCTGTCCGTCGGTGGCTCTCGGCGCTGTACCGCGACGGGAGCCGGGCGACATTGGCGGCAGCGGCAAACGAACTCTCGTTTTAGCGGCCAACTATCTTGTCGCCGGGCAGCACGATTTTGCGCGGCTTCGCCCGGTGGTGCAATGGCATGATCGAGATCGAGCTTGCGAGCGCCAACACATCTGCCATCAGGAGTCTACTGGCGGTCGTGCTGCAGCAATATAAGTAGCACCATATATGTGCCTGCTGCTGAGCGGGAATGCAAAATCAAACCGACGATGCGGTGGAAACGCACCATGCCCAACGTTTAATGGCCCACCAGATTATCACACGGCGATCGGTCCGTGAAAACGGGCCGTCTCCTCGTTGCGGCAAGCCGAGGGCGGGGCAGGTGGCTGTGGGCGGCCGGGTTCGCTGTCGCGGCGGCCGGCGCGTTCGTCCTCATGAATCGGCTATCCGGCCAGCAACAACCGCCGCCACTGTGACAATACAGCGCAAGACGCTCGACCTGCGCGTCCGATAGCCAGAACTCATCACTTATGGCGGGCTCCTCCCCGCCAAAACCACATCAGACCGCGTCAAGCCGGGTCGATGACTTTATGGGTCCTGAGCCTAGTTTGCGCCCTATCAGCCGAGACCGTGTGCCAGGCGGCACCGTGACAGTTCGCCCTATCCCGCGCTAGAAGCGCCGCTTCACGCCCCGGTCACCACGGAGTAACCTATGTTCAAGGGCTCGATCGTCGCCCTGATCACCCCCATGCGCGAGGACGGGTCGCTCGACGAGCAGGCGGTGGGGCGTTTTGCGGAGTGGCAGATCGCGCATGGCACCCAGGGCCTCGTCCCGGTGGGCACGACCGGCGAGTCGCCTACCCTGACCCATGCCGAGCACCAGCGCGTGATCGAGATCGTCGTGGAGGCGTCGGCCGGGCGGGTGCCGGTGATTGCCGGGGCGGGGTCCAACAGCACGGCCGAGGCGGTGTCGCTGGTGCAGCATGCCAGGCGCGCCGGCGCCGACGGGGTGATGGTGGTCACACCCTACTACAACAAGCCTTCGCAGGAGGGCTTGTTCCTGCACTACACCGCGGTCGCCGACGCGGCGGACCTGCCGCTGATCATCTACAACATTCCGTCGCGCAGCGTGATCGACATGAGCGTGGAGACGATGGCGCGGCTGTCCCGCCACCCCAACATCGTGGGCGTGAAGGACGCGACCGCCAACCTGTCGCGACCGCTGCACACGCGGCGGGCCTGCGGGGCGGATTTCGTGCAGCTGTCCGGCGAGGACCATACGGTGCTGCCGTTCCTGGCCGCAGGCGGGCATGGCTGCATCTCGGTCACCGCGAACGTAGCGCCGCGCCTGTGTGCCGACCTGCACCGGGCGTGGTCGCAGGGGCGCGTGGCGGACGCGATCGCGTTGCAGGACGGCCTGGTGCCGCTGCACGACTCGATGTTCTGCGAGAGCAATCCCGGCCCGGTAAAATATGCAGCGAGCCTGCTCGGGCTGACGGACGCGCAATGCCGCCTGCCGCTGGCGCCGATCAGCGAGGACGCGCGGGCGCGCGTGCGCGCGGCGATGACCGAAGCACGTTTGCTGAATTGAAAGAGTGCGGGCGTGGCTGAGAAGAAGACGAAATCGGGCCTGATCACGCACGGCCTGGCGGCCCAGAACCGCAAGGCGCGTTTCGACTACACGATCAAGGAAACCGTCGAAGCCGGCCTCGTGTTGCGTGGCCCGGAAGTGAAGTCGCTGCGCCACGGCCGCGCCACCATCACCGAAGCCTGGGCCGGCGAACGCGAGGGCGAGCTGTTCCTGTTCAACTGCTACATCCCTGAATACCAGGCCGGCGTGCTGTCCCGTTTCGAGCCGCGCGCGCCGCGCAAGCTGCTGCTGCACAAGAAGGAGATCGGCCGGTTGTTGGCGCACACCACCCGCAACGGCTACACGCTGGTGCCGCTGGACATCCACTTCAACGACAAGGGCGTGGCCAAGGTGGTGCTGGGCGTGGGGCAGGGCCGCAACAAGGCCGACAAGCGCCACGCAATCGCCGACCGCGACTGGCAACGCGACAAGGCGCGGATCATGCGCGACCGAGGTTGATACGGCACAGGGTGTTGGTGAAGCGGGCGGGTCCTACTGGCCGTCGCAGCTGGGGCGGCCGGACAGCACGCAGTCCTGGAAGGCGGCTTGGCTGCGAAGCTGCTCGACCAGGTAGGCGCCCGTGACGACAAGCGCCAAGCTGACCGCGAGTGCCGCCAGGCTGCCGGTCTGACGCTCGGAGTCGGCCTGGCGCCCGGTTTGGAGACGAGTGATCAGCGGCATCGGTCACCACAGCTTCGGCTGGCCCGAGCCTATACAGTTTCCGCGTCGTTAAGAAAGTCCTCGACGACGCGGCCGAACGCCTCCGGCTGGTCGGCGTGCAGCCAGTGGCCGGCACCTTCCAGACGAACCAGCATCGCGCGGGCAAACAGCGCCCGGATGGCGGGCTCCGCCTCCGTCCGGACGTAGTCCGATTGCGCACCCGCCACGAACAGGGTGGGGCGGTCAAAGCGCGATAGGGCGGGCAGGGCG
>CAXUGD010000051.1:0-13322 GCA_964250355.1 uncultured Acetobacteraceae bacterium
AAGCAGCGCCGCAGCCGACGCCGGCATTGGGCGCGGCGCCGCCGACACCCGCCCGGCCCCGCGCCCTGTTCATCAGCGGCGAGGACCACACGCCCGGCCACGCCTACCGCATCGAACGCTACGTTACCGCCGCACGCAAAGCCGGTTTCGACGCGCGCTGGACCCGGCCCGAACCGGTCGGTCCCGCCGAGCTGGCCGGCATGGCCCTGGTGGTGCTGTGGCGCGTGCCGTTCAGCCCGCATATCGGGGGGATTGTCACCGTCACCCACGAACAGGGGGGCATCGTCGTGTTCGACGTGGACGACCTGATGTTCCGGCCCGAGATGGCCACCGTCGAGGTGATCGACGGCATACGGTCGCAGAAGTTCTCCGAATTCGACACGCAGGCGTTCTTCGCCCGCATCGGCCGCACGCTGCGCGCCTGCGACCTAGTCACCTGCCCCACGCAGGAGCTGGCACACCAGGCGCGCCGCATGGGGCGGCCGGCCTACGTGCTGCCCAACGGCTTCGACGCGGACAGCCATGCCGTGGCCCGCGACGCGCGGCGGCGCTGGGCGGCCGAGCCCGACGACCTGCTGCGCATCGGCTACGCCGGCGGCTCGCGCACCCACCAGCGCGACTTCGCGGTCGCGGCCCCGGCGATCCTGCGCGTGCTGCGGGAGGTGCCGCAGGCCCGGCTGACCCTGTTCCGCGACCCGTCCAGCGGCGAAGGGCTGGTGCTGATGGACGAGTTTCCAGCGTTTTCCGAGCTGGCCGATCGGATCGAGTGGCGCAACATGGTGCCGCTGGCGGAGCTGCCGCGCGAGCTGGCGCGCTTCACCGTCAACATCGCACCCTTGCAGCCGGACAACCCGTTCTGCGAGGCGAAAAGCGAGCTGAAGTTCTTCGAGGCGGCCCTGGCCGGGGTCCCCACGGTCGCCTCGCCCTCCGGCCCGTTCACGCGCGCCGTCGAGGATGGGGTTTCGGGGTTTCTGGCCGCCTCCGAGGACGAGTGGTACACGGCGATCCGCCAAGTGCTGGGCGACCCGGCGCTTCGGGACCGGGTGGCGCAAGCTGCCTACCACGTCAGCCTGGCGCGGTTCGGGCCGGAAGCGCAGGCGGAAGCCTTCGGGCTGATGCTGGCCCAGATGGGGGGCGGGGCAGCCGGGGCCGCAGCTTTTGAACGCGAGCGCTACCGCGACGCCCTGCCGCGCCTGCGGCCGCCGACCGTGCCGGACAGTGAGACGCTGTTTGCCGCAGACCGGCGGAGCGGGGCCTCCATCGCCGTGATCGTGCCGGTGTTCAACTACGCCGACTACGTGCTGGAAGCCTTGGCGTCGGTCGCGGCGCAGACGCTGCAGCCGCTGGACCTGGTCGTGATCGACGATTGCTCGCCCGACGACTCGATGGTAGTGGTGCTGGCCTGGGTGCAGGCCAATGCGCACCGTTTCGGCCGTGCGACGGTATTGCGCCACCGCACGAATGCCGGGCTGGGCTTTGCCCGGAACAGCGGGTTCGCCGCGGCAGAGACGCCGTTCGTGCTGCCGCTCGACGCCGACAACCGCCTGCGCCCTACCGCGTGCGAGGTGCTGCTCCGTCACCTGGGCGCCAGCGACTCCGCCTTCGCCTACCCCGCCATCCAGCAGTTCGGCGACAAGGCGGAGGTGTTCGGCCGCGACCCCTACTCCGTCCTGCGTCTGCAGACCGGCAACTACATCGACGCCATGGCGCTGGTCCGCAAATCCGCCTGGGCGGCAGCCGGCGGCTACGACCACGTGCAGCACGGATGGGAGGATTTCGACTTCTGGTGCCGGCTGGCCGAACGCGGCCTATACGGCTGCGCGGTCGCCGACATCCTGGCCGACTACCGCGTGCACGACAAATCCATGCTGCACACCGCGACCGAGCTACGCGACAACCGCCTGGCGCTGGTCAAGGACATGCAAGCGCGCCACCCCTGGCTCGATCTGGCCTGACTTGCTGCAGCTCAGGAGACGGCAACGCCCTTCCAGAAAGCAACGCGGCCCTTGATCTCGGCCGCGGCCGGTTTCGGCTCCGGGTAGAACCACACGGCGTCCTTGTTGGTCTGCCCGCCCACGTCGAGCGAGTAGTAGGAGGCCGTGCCCTTCCACGGGCAGGTGCTGTGGGTGGGGCTGTCGCGCAACACGTCCGCCTTGACCGAGGCGAGCGGGAAATAGGCGTTACCCTCGACGGTGACGATGTCATCGCTTTCCGCGACAGTCTGGCCGTTCCAAACAGCTTTCACTCGGTCACTCCCTCGTCACGAGCTCAGTCCGACTCTGCGATGGGCGGGCGGCCGCAGCCGCCCATCCATCGCGGTCGCCCCTTACTGCACAACCTCCGGCTCGCGCTCGGCCGAGCCTTCGCCGTCCTCGCCGCCGGTCACGGCAGTCGGCGGCGCCTCGATGAACTCGAAATCGAGCTTGCCCTCCTTCAAGCCGACCTTGACCGAGCCGCCGCGGACCAGGCGGCCGAACAGCAGCTCCTCGGCCAGCGGCTTCTTGATATACTCCTGGATGACACGCGCCAGCGGACGCGCGCCGTAGAGCCGGTCGTAGCCGCGCTCGGCCAGCCACTCCTTGGCCGCGGAAGACAGCTCGATCGTCACGTTGCGGTCGGCCAGCTGCGCCTCGAGCTGCATGACGAACTTCTCAACCACGCGGCCTACGATCTCCTCCGTCAGGCCGGCGAAGGTGATGGTGGCATCCAGCCGGTTGCGGAACTCCGGCGTGAACATCCGCTTGATCGCCTCCTCGTCCTCACCCTGCCGCACGGTGCTGCCGAACCCGATCGCCTCCTTCGCCTGGTCTGCCGCACCCGCGTTGGTGGTCATGATCAAAATCACGTTGCGGAAATCGACCGTCTTGCCGTTGTGGTCGGTCAGTTTGCCGTGGTCCATCACCTGCAGCAGGATATTGTAGAGGTCCTGGTGCGCCTTCTCTATCTCGTCGAGAAGCAGGACCGCGTGCGGATGCTGGTCGATGGCGTCGGTCAACAGGCCGCCCTGGTCGAAGCCCACGTAGCCCGGGGGCGCGCCGATCAACCGGCTGACGCTGTGCCGCTCCATATACTCGCTCATGTCGAAGCGGATCAGCTCGATGCCCAGCGTGCTGGCAAGCTGGCGCGCCACCTCCGTCTTGCCCACGCCGGTCGGGCCGCTGAACAGGTAGTTGCCGATCGGCTTCTCGCTCTCCCGCAATCCGGCCCGGCTGAGCTTGATGGCGGCGGACAGCGCGTCGATCGCGCGGTCCTGGCCGAACACCATGCTCTTGAGGTCGCGTTCGAGGTTGCGCAGCGTCTCCTTGTCGTCGGCCGACACGCTCTTGGGCGGGATACGGGCGATCTTGGCCACGATCTCCTCTACGTCCTTCAACGTGACGGTGCGGCGGCGCTTGTCCTCCGGCAGCAGCATGCGGCTGGCGCCCACTTCGTCGATCACGTCGATCGCCTTGTCGGGCAGCTTGCGGTCGTTGATGTACTTGGCCGACAGTTCCACGGCCGCGCGGATCGCCTCGTCCGTGTAGCGCACCTTGTGGTGCTTCTCGTAGTTGGTCTTCAGCCCGGTCAGGATCTTGACCGTGTCCTCGATAGAGGGCTCGGCCACGTCGATCTTCTGGAACCGGCGCACCAGGGCGCGGTCCTTCTCGAAGTAGTTGCGAAATTCCTTGTAGGTGGTCGAACCGATACAGCGCAGGCTGCCATTGGCCAAAGCCGGCTTGAGCAGGTTGCTGGCGTCCATGGCCCCGCCGCTGGTGGCACCCGCGCCGATCACCGTATGGATCTCGTCGATGAACAGTACCGCGCCGGGCTGGTTCTCGAGCTCGGTCACCACGGCCTTCAACCGCTCCTCGAAATCGCCACGGTAGCGCGTGCCGGCAAGCAGGGCGCCCATATCGAGCGCGAAGATCGTGCTCTTGCCCAGCACCTCCGGCACGTCGCCCTCCACGATTCGCTTGGCCAGGCCCTCGGCGATGGCCGTCTTGCCCACGCCGGGGTCGCCCACGTAGAGCGGGTTGTTCTTGGTGCGCCGGCACAGGATCTGGATCGTGCGCTCCACCTCCTGCTCGCGGCCGATCAGCGGGTCGATCTTGCCGGCCTGCGCCTTCTTGTTGAGGTTGACGCAGTAGGTGCTCAGCGCGTCCTGGCTGCGGCCGCGCGGCTTCTCCTCCCGCTCGTGTTCCGGGCTCTCGGGCGTGGGGCCGTTGCTGCCGCCGCTGCTGGCGCTGGGCCGCTGCGTGGCGCGGCCGGGCGCCTTGGCGATGCCGTGGCTGATGAAGTTCACCGCGTCCAACCGCGTCATGTCCTGCATCTGCAGGAAATAGACGGCATGGCTCTCACGCTCGCTGAACAGGGCCACCAGCACGTTGGCGCCCGTCACCTCGTCGCGTCCGGAGCTTTGCACGTGGATGGCGGCGCGCTGCACCACGCGCTGGAAGCCGGCGGTGGGCTTGGGCTCCGTCGTGCGGTCGGTGGTCAGGCCGGAGAGATCCTTGTCGAGGAACTCGGTCAGGTCCTGGCGCAGCTTGTCGAGATCGACGCCGCAGGCCCGTAGCACGGTGGCGGCATCGCTATCGTCGGCCAGGCCCAGCAGGAGGTGTTCGAGCGTCGCATATTCGTGGCGGCGGTCGCTGGCGAACGACAGGGACCGGTGCAGCGTTTGTTCTAGGTTCCGTGACAGCATGTGATCGACGCCCCTTCGCCCGATGCCGGGGGATGACCTGCCCCGCACATCCGGAGATGACAGGATGACCGCAAATCGCGACATCCCGAAAGTGAAATCGTGGCCAGCCAAGCCCGCCGGCCTACTCTATCTGGGGATGATGTGCGACAGGTGAAAGCCTGGGTCAGCGGTCAGCTATCAGCAGTCAGCCATCAGACGACACGCTGGTTCCGCCACCTAACAATCTGACGACTGACTGCTGATAGCTGACAGCTGACGGCTGACGGCTGACTCAGTCTTTCTCGATGGTGCATTGTAGGGGATGCTGGTTCTGGCGGGCCAGGTCCATCACCTGGGTCACCTTGGTCTCGGCCACCTCGTAGGTGAACACGCCGCACACGCCCACCCCGCGGCGGTGGACGTGCAGCATGATGCGCGTCGCCTCCTCGCGCGTTTTCTGGAAGAAGCGCTCCAGCACGTGCACCACGAACTCCATGGGCGTATAGTCGTCGTTCAGCATCAGCACTTTGTACATCGCCGGCTTGCGCGTTTTCGGGCGCGCCTTCACGACCACGCCAGTGTTGGGGCCCTCGCCGCCGCGTTTGTCGTTGTCACTCATCGTCGGACCATCCTGACGCCACGCCGTCTGCGGCACCCTGCGCAAGCGTGCCGGCCCGGCCGGCCGGCGTACACAAGCGGCTGAACCGCCACCATGATATCGGAAGCCGGCCGCCGTGCAAAAGGGCGGGGCGGGGCGGACGAAAAAAGCCCGGGATCGCTCCCGGGCTTTCGTCGTGCCTGCCAGGCGGATGTCTGGCCGGTCTGCGCGTTAGGAGAACGTCTCCACGGCGGCGTTCACCCGGGCTGTGATGGGCGCAAACGCCTGCTCGGCAACCTTCAGCGTCTGCTCCGTCAGCTTGCCGCTCTCGTTCATCGCCTTCTCAAGGCGGGTACGGGCGAAGTTGCTCTGCAGCTCGAATGCCTCCTTCAAGGACTTGACCGAGGTCATGGCCTTGAACACGGATACCGTCTCGTCCAGGTTCGCCCGGGCGCTTTCGGCTACCAGCTTGGAGATGTCGGTCAGGCCCGTCGCCAGGATCTGGCTGGACTTCATGACAGCCTCAAGGTTGCCCTGGCTGAACTGTGTCACCTGCTCGGCGGTCTTGAGCGCCTTCTGCATGCCGTCCTTGACCTGCACCTGAGCCTGCTCGAGACCGGCCTTTACCTGGGTCTGGGCGTGCTCCATCCCCGCCGTCGCAGTCTCGGCGCCGTGCTTGATACCTTCAACGGCCTTGTCGAACGTCACTGCCTCGGTCTTCTTGATCTCACCCATCGCGGTCTCCAACGCCTTTGCCTTCGTGATCATGCAACCTGCTCCATATCAGGGACGATTCCAAAAACCGGCGAACCGTCGCGTGTGTGCGCGTATGCACGTGTTGTGCACTGCAACAAGCACCATCTAAGGTGGAAGATTCGCAGCGTCAACACTTTTGTTGCAGCGCACAAAAGTAGCTCCTAAGCCGTGGGCGGGGTGGCGCACACCCGGACGTCCGCCGTGGGCGGCGGAACAACGTCGCGTTAGCGATTGAAGTTACGGTCCATTAACCCGGCTATGTGCTAGATGCTGGACAGACTAGGAAATCGGCGGATAAGGTGGTCCCACGACCAGCGCGCGAGGATTGTGTGATTTATGCGGCCTTCCCGCGCAGGGCTTCAACGCGCCTTTCATGGCGCGCCGCCATCTGCTGGCTGGCGCTTGCCGCCGCCCCTGCCGCCCATGCCCAGATCGGCTCGGCACGCTACGCATCCATCGTCGTGGACAACAGCTCCGGCCGGGTAATGGAGGCGGCCAATGCGGATCTGCTGCGCTACCCGGCCAGCCTGACCAAGCTGATGACTCTTTACATGACGTTCGAAGCAATACGGAACAAGCGCCTGGCCCTCAGCCAGGACGTTCCAGTTTCGGGCCACGCGGCGTCGATGGAACCGTCCAAGCTCGGCCTGATGCCGGGCACCTACTTCACCGTCAGCGATGCGATCCTGGCCATCGTCACCAAATCGGCCAACGATGCGGCCTGCGCGCTGGGTGAGCTGATTGGCAACGGGGACGAAGACCGGTTCGCCCAGATGATGACGCTGCGCGCCCGCGCGCTCGGCATGACGAATACCACGTTCCGCAACGCCTCCGGCCTGCCCGATGCCGAGCAGACCACCACGGCGCGCGACCTGGCCTTACTGGCGCACCACCTGATCACCGACTTTCCGGACCAGTACCACTATTTCAGCGAGCCGGTGTTCTATTTCCACGGTCGCGCCATCCCCAACCACGACCGCATGTTGCAGGCCTATGACGGTGCGGACGGCCTGAAGACAGGCTACACGCTGCTGGCCGGCCACAACCTGGTCACCTCCGCCATGCGGGGCGGCGTGCGGCTGATCGGCGTAGTGATGGGCGCGCGCTCCAACCCGGAGCGGGATGCCCACATGGCGAACCTGCTGGACGACGGATTCGAACAGCTCGGCGTGCCGGTCACCCGGCATCCGGCCCCGCATTTCCGGATGCCTTCGCTGATGGCCGGGGCCGAGTCGGCGCCGCTGGCCGGGGCCGGCCTGCATTTGGCCAGCTTCAACCTCCACGGCCGGCATGGGCGGCAAATGCACGAGATGGCACGGCGCGGCCTTGCCAACGCGGCCCAGATCCGGCCGACCCTGGCCGTAGCGCATGGCGGCATCGGTTCACGCCATGCTTTGGCTGCCAAGGGCGGGTCTGCCTGCGGCTCCCACCACCGTGGCTGCACCGTCTCCTCCCGCGACAAGAGGAAAACCTGAAAGCCCGGGCTGTGCGTCGTGAGCCGGTGCTGCTGCTGGCCTCGTGCCTGCTCGCTTCCGTATCGGCACAAGCCGGGGAGACCGGCTGTTTCGAGACTCTGGCGCGGACGCGGAACAGCACGCTCGGCCTGCCGCGGCATGTAACCCCCCTGCCGGACGGCACGCACGTGCTGTACCTGCGCAGCGGCCCGCGCGATACGAACCTGCGCCTGTTCGAATACGACACCGCCGCCGGCAGCGAGCGTGAGCTGGCCGCTCCCAGCGCCGCGCCGGAGCAGCTGAGCGCCGAGGAAAAAGCACGGCGCGAACGCGCGCGCATGACGCTGACCGGCATCACCGATTTCCAGGTGTCCGACAGTGGCGACCAGGTGCTGGTCACGCAGGCCGACACGCTGGCGGCCGTGTCGCTCCCGCAGGGCACAACGAGGCCGGTGGCCGGCCGCGGCTGGATAGCACCCCGCCTTTCGCCGGACGGACAGGCGGTGGCGGCGGTGCGAGGGCACGACCTGCACGTCATCGATCTCGCCTCGGGCCACGACACCCAGCTGACCCGCGGCGGCAGCGAGACGCTGACGCATGGCCTGGCCGAGTTCGCCGCCGCCGAAGAGCTGGACCGCGCCGACGGCGCCTGGTGGTCGCCGGATTCGCAGCACCTGCTGTTCGAGGAAGCCGACAGCGCCGCGATGGAGCAGCACTTCATCGCCGACCCGTCCCACCCCGAAACGGCGCCGACCGCGTTTCGCTACCCGCGCGCGGGCACCGCCAACGCGCGCACACGCTTCGGCCTTGTCGGGCGCGGCGGCGGGCCGGTAACCTGGGTCGCGCTGGACCCGGCGGCCTGGCCCTATGTGGCGCGCGTGCTCTGGCCCAAGCACGGGCCGCTGACGCTCGTGGTGCTCGACCGGGCGCAGACGCACGAGGCGGTGCTGGCTGTCGATACACAAACCGGCACCACCCGCACCCTGCTCACCGAAACCGACGGGGCCTGGCTCGACCTTACCGCGATGAACGAGTCGCAGGGCCGGCCGATGCCGCAGTGGCTTCCCGACGGCTCGGGGTTCCTCTGGGCCGCCGACCGGGGCGCCACCTGGCAGCTCGAGCTGCGCCATGCGGACGGCACGCTGGACCACGCCGTCACCCCGGCCGGCTGGCCCTTCGTAGCGCTGAACGACGCCGACGCGGCGCATGGCCGCGTCGTCGTCACCGGCAATCCGGACCGGCTCTCGCTCCAACTCTACAGCGTGCCCATGGCTGGCGGCGCGCCGGCACCGCTCGCCGCACAGCCCGGGCTGCACACGGCCAGCTTCGCCGAAACCCTGGCCGGCGATGGCGGGCACGCGCTGTTCGCCGACACGGTCTCGCTGGCCGACGGCCATGCCGGCACCGTGTTGCGCGCGGCCGACGGCCACGCGCTTACCGAACTGCCGAGCCGCGCCGAACCGCCATCCCGCATCCCGGGCGTGCAGTACCTCACCGTCGGACCCCGGCAACTGGACGCGCAGGTCGTCCGGCCCACGCAATTCGTGGCGGGCCAGCGCTATCCCGTGGTCCTGTCGGTATATGCGGGTCCTACGGTCAAGGTGGTGCAACGGGCGCCGCGCGCCAGCCTGGAAGACCAATGCCTGGCCGATCACGGGTTCATCGTCGTCAGCATCGACGGGCGTGGCACGCCCGGCCGCGACCATGATTTCGAGCACGCGACGCGGGGCAACCTGATCGACCTGCCCTTGGCCGACCAGGTGGACGGCCTGCAGGCACTGGGCCGGCTGGTGCCCGAGATGGACATGCGCCACGTGGGCGTGGAAGGCTGGTCGTTCGGCGGTTACTTCACGGCCATGGCCACGATCCGCCGGCCCGACATATTCGCCGCCGGTGCCGCGGGCGCACCGGTGGTGGATTTCGCCGATTACGACACCGCCTATACCGAGCGTTACCTGGGTACGCCTCAGGACGACGTGGCCGGCTACAAGGCTAGCAACGTGCTGACCTACGCCGCCAACCTCTCGCGGCCGTTGCTGGTCATGCACGGCCTGACCGACGACAACGTGTATTTCCAGAACACCGTCAAGCTGACCCAAGCCCTGCTGGCAGCCGGCAAGCCCTATCGTCTGTTGCTGCTGCCCGGCACGCACCTGCTGCCCGACCCGCTGATCCGCGCCAGGGTGGACGAGACCCGGGCGCAATTCCTCAAGGAAGCCCTCGCTCCATAGGCGGAGACGCTCGTCTCCCCTTGAAAGACGGGCACGGACCGATGTGCAGCGGGTTGGAGAGACCATGGCCGATGCTGTGTCGGCCTCGGCCGGCGGGTATTTGCAACCACCAAACCCCTGAACGACACTGCCGTCCCATGGCCGCCCTTGCCTAGCTTCCGACGCGATACCCGGCCTGCCCTGCGCGTCGCCCGCCCCAAGGTCGAGCTTGATCTTTCTGCCGTCTGGTCCAATGCGCAGGCTGCCTGGCACAGGGGTGAGGCTCTGGCGGCCGCCGGAGACCTGGCTGGCGGTCTCGCCTGGCTGGGCCGGGCGCATAGGATAGCGCCTTCGGACCAGAACCTGAGCTTCGCCCTGGCCTGGTTGCGCCTGCGGGCCGGTGATGCGGAGGGCGCCGCCGACCTGTTCGCGGCCATGGCCGAACGCCACGACGTGCGCGAGTGCTGGACTGGCCTGGCCGCGGCCTGCCTTCGGGCGGGAAACCCCGCGCGCGCGCAACAGGCGGCCCAGCGGGCTCTTTCAGGACACACGGCAGATCCCGCATTGGCGTCGGTGGCGGCGCAGGTTGCCCGGGCGCGCAACCTCGCCGGCTGGTGCGGCCTGCGAGCCGATGGAACGCTGCTGGCCGAGGCGGACGGCCAGGCGCCCTCGTTCCTGCTGGACGACGACGTCCTTGAGCTGGCGCAGGGACAGCCGGGCGGCTTCAGCTTGCCCGCCGGCTGGCAGCAGGCGCGCCGGCTCGCCGTCAGCGCCGGAGGGACGGCATTGCTTGGCAGCCCAATCGCGCTCGACGCGGTCACCCGCATCGAAGGGTTCGCCGAACGCACGGCCGACGGCATCGAGGGTTGGGCCTGGGCGCCCTCCGCACCGGAATGGGACCCGGCGCTGCACGTCGTGGTCCAGCCTCCAGGCGCGGCACCGGTGCAGGTCTCAACCCTCACGGCCGGCACGGTGGTGCGCGAGGTGCGGGGAACCGCGCCCCTGGCCAGACCGCGCGGCTTTTCCATCACCGTGCCCGCCGACCACGCAGTTGGCGTGCTGGGCAGCAACGGCCGCCACCTGATGGGCAGCCCCTTGCCCGCCGAGCACGCCGGCGCGCCCCCATCCCCGGCGCCCGCGCCGGTGCTCGCCTGCGCCGAACCCGACCTGCCGGTCGATGTGATCATTCCCGTCTATCGCGGCCTGCAAACCACGCTCGCCTGCATCGCCTCCGTAGCGGCCACGATCGCCCCGCCGGACCGGATCCTGGTCATCGACGATGGCGCGCCGGAGCGCGCGCTGGTTGCGGCCTTGGAAGCGCTGGCCGCCGCGGGCACGGTGGTGCTTATCCGACCGGGAGACCAGCCCGGTCCGCGCCGCAGTGGATTTCCGGCCGCGGTCAATGCCGGGATGCGAGCCGCCGCCGGGCGGCACGTGGTCCTGCTGAACAGTGACACCCTGGTGGCGCCCGGATGGCTGCACGGTTTGCGTGCCGCCGCGTGCAGCGCGCCCGACATCGGCACGGCGACACCGCTGTCCAACGAGGCCAGCATCTTCAGCTACCCCGCCGCCGCGGGTGGCAACCCGGTGCCGGACCTGGCTGGCACGCGGGCCCTGGCGGCGCTGGCGGCGCTGGCCAACGCCTTCCGGCTGATAGACGTGCCAACGGCGCACGGCTTCTGCATGTTCATCCGGCGCGACTGCCTGGAGGCCACGGGCCTGTTCGACGAGGAACGGTTTGCCCAGGGCTACGGCGAAGAGAACGACTTCTGTGAGCGCGCGGGCGCGCTGGGCTACCGCCACGTGGCGGTGCCGGCCATCTACGTGGCCCATGTCGGGGGCGTGTCCTTCGGGGCGGCGGGCCAGGACCTCCTGCAGCGCAACCTTGGCATCCTCAACCGCCTCCACCCCGGCTATGCCGGCCGCGTTGCCGCCTTTGTCGGGGCCGATCTGCTGGGGCCAGCCCGCCGGCGGCTGGACGCGGCACGCTGGCGCGCCCGCCACACGGCGGGCGGCGAGCAGCCAGGCTCCGTGCTGCTGGTCACCCATGGCGGCGGCGGCGGCACGGCCAGGATCGTAGGCGAACGGGCGGCTTCTCTGCGCCAGCAGGGCCTGTGTCCCATCGTGCTCAGCGCGGTCGATGGACAGTGCGCGGTGGGCGATGCCGTGGGGGACTACCCGAACCTGGTCTATGCGCTGCCCTCCGAACTGGGCCCGCTAAGCCGTTTGCTGGCGGCCGATGCGCCGGTCTCGGCCGAACTGCACCACCTGCTCGGCCACGACCACAGCGTGCTGCGCCTGTTTGCCGCCCTGCACATCCCGTACGACGTCTGGGTCCACGATTACGCCTGGTTCTGTCCGCGCCTGTCTTTCGTCACCGGCGAAGGGCGTTTCTGTGGCGAGGCGCAGGCGACGGTGTGCGACGCCTGCGTGGCGCGCTGGGGGCGGGGTATCGAGGATCCCGTTCCTGCGGCCACGCTGCGCCTGCGCAGTGCCGCCGACCTGCGGCGCGCGCGGCGCGTCGTGGTGCCGTCGGCCGATGTCGCCCGGCGGGTGGCCCGGCACGTGCCGGGCCAGTCGCCCGAGATCGTGGCCTGGGAGGAGGCGCCCCCGTTCCGCCCGCCCGCGGCCATCAAGCTCCGCGGCCGGTGCAGGGGGGCGGTAGGCGGGGCGGTCGGGGGGGAAAAGGGGTTGGCGACGCTGCTGGCCTGCGCGGCGGACGCGGCAACGCGCGACCTGCCGCTGGAGTTCGTGGTGGTTGGCTACACAGCCGACGACGCTGCCCTGCTCGACACGGGCCGCGTGTTCATCACCGGCGAGTTCGCGCGCAGCGAGGCGGGCGTGCTGATCAGGTCGCACCAGCCAAACCTGGCCTTCCTGCCGTCGGTCTGGCCGGAAACCTGGTGCTACGCCCTGAGCGACGTGTGGTCGGCCGGCCTGTCGGCGGCGGTGTTCGACATCGGCACGCCGGCGGACCGGATAAGGCAGCATGGCGGGGGCTGGGTGTTGCCGCTGGGCTTGCCGCCGTCCCGCGTCAACGACGTGCTGTTGAATCTGGCCAGCCAAGGACGGAGCAGCTAGGGAGGATGGCGCTATTGCAGGTTGCACAGGCTTGCTCCGCGCGTGCACACGGGGCACGATAACGCGATCGTGTGTCGTTGAACCTGATGTGTTGAAAGATTTGCCGTGAGCGATCAGAGGGGTCCGGCCGCGGCCGGCGCGCAAAGCCAGGCCGGAAGCTCGAAGATGGTGACCGAACTGAAGGTGTCGGGCAACCTGATGACGTTGGATGCAGGCTTGTTCTGCATCTTTAACGCGCCCGGCAGCGCCCTGCCCGATGCCGGTACCGGCCTGCCGGGCGTTCGCGTGTCGTTGCCGCCCGGTCCGGTGTTCCGGCCCGATGCGGTAACGATCACCAGCTTCCGCGATGATGGGTGGCTGGGTGGCTGGAACGGCGCGGCGCTGGTGCGTGTCACCCGCGGGCCGGCGCAGATCCTGGTCACCATCTATCAGGCGCCCAACAGCCAGGGTGATGCGCCCCGTCTGCAGATCCTGCGCCTGGCGGAGAGCAACGCCTTGCCGCCCCTCAACGGGGCGGCACCGAGACCGCAGGTGCCTGGGGTGCCCCAACCTGCCGCCGCACC
>CAXUGD010000052.1:0-13302 GCA_964250355.1 uncultured Acetobacteraceae bacterium
GGGCATGGCGATGGCGTCTCCGTGGACCAGGCGCGGATGCCCATCGCCTCCGGGGCATGAGCCCCGCCGGGGGGGGGGGGGCCCCCCCCCCCCCCCCCCCCCGGGCCCCCCCCCCCGCGCGGCCAGGGGGGGGGGGGGCGCCGGCCGCCCCCCTGGGGGGTCCTGTGGGGTCTGGGGGCAGGCAAAGCCCCTTGGCCTTACTTGTAGGCCGTCAGCTTGCCGTCGTCCGTCAGCACCAGCACGGTGTCCTGCGCTACGGTCGGGGGTGTGGAGGCGGTGTCGCTCAGGTTGAGGCTGGCGGCGAGCGTGCCGGAGATCGGGTCCACCACCGCCATCTTGGCATGGTCGCTGACCAGGACCAGCTTGCCACCCACCAGCACGGGGCCGGTCCAGGTGATCAGCCCCTTGCTGCGCTTGGGGTTCTGGAAGCGCGGCAGGTCGGTCGCCCAGTGCACGCTGCCGTCGTCGCGGCCCACCGCGGCCAGCTTCTGCTCGCTGCTGACCACATACATGATGTCGCCGGCGAGCCAGGGCGTGCTGCTGCCCGCCACGTCGCGCTGCCAGACGCGGCGGCCGGAGCGTATGTCCAGCGCGGCCATCAGACCGCCCAGGCCGATGGCATAGACCAAGTCGTTGTCGATGACGGGTGCGGCGCGTACCGAGCCGAAATCCGACAGCGAGGCCTGACCCTTGATGCCGCCCATGTTGTCGGTCCAGACCAGCGTGCCGCTATCGGCCCGCAGCGCGGCGAGGTCGCCCGACTCGAAACCCGCCACCACCACGCCGTTGGCATAGGCCGGCCCGGCCTGGCCGATCGTGCCGGTGTTGGCGGCCGTCGCCTGGTGCGCCCAGACGAAGCGCCCGTCGGCCAGCGACAGCGCCTGCAACTGCTCGTCCATGGTGGCGACGAACAGCGTGCCTTCGGCGATGGTGGGCGCGCTGCGCGCCGGCGAGGTGAGGGCCACGCGCCAGATCACCCGCCCGTCGGCCAACCCGAGGCACAAGGCCTCGGCCCGGCCGGTGACGGCGTAAAGTCGGTCGCCCTCGATGGCGATGCCGCCGCCCAAATTGCTGTTATGCGCCTTCCTGGGCTTGGTGGGCGTGCGCCAGCCGTGGCTGCCATTGGCCAGGTCGAAGCAGGCGACCACGCCGTCGGTGTCCATGGTGTAGGCGCGGCTGCCGGAGACGAGCGGCTGGGCGGTGATGCGGGCGCGATAGGCGCCACCCTCGCCGATTGTGGTGACCCAGGCCCGGTTCAGCCCGCCGGCCAGGTTGCCGCCGACATGGCTGACGGTGCCGCCATACTGCAGCCAGTCCGCGTTGGTGGCGACGGGGGGCAGGACGACGGGATCGACCGAGTCGACCTGCAGGCCGCGCAGGCTGGCCAGCACGGGCTCGCGGTTGCCGGGGACCGACTTCTTCTCCTCGTCGGTCAGCCAGTCGAACCAGCTGCAGCCGGACAGCGCCGGCAGCAGCAGCGGCAGCAACAGGGCGGAGCGCCGTGAGACGCCGCGGGCTGGCGGGGTAGAGCGCCGCAAGACGCCGCGGCTTGACGGGGTGGGCGTGCCTGGCAAATTCAACCGTCGATCATCCATGGGGTGTGGCAGGGGCCGCCTGCACAGGCGGGGCTGCCGGCAAGGTGGTCAGCAGGTCGGCGGCCATGCCGCGGATGCCTTCCGGCACGAGCGGCCCGGTGGCCAGGCGCTGCATGATGGCGGATGCTTCGCGCACGCGGCCGGTGCGCAGGTCGATGAGCGCGATTTCCTGCTCGGCCATCGGCGCCCAGCGGTTGCCGGGCGCGGTCAGCGTCTGGAGCCGCTGCTTGAGCAGCACGGGGTCCCCGCTATCGGCCTGGTGCTGTGCGCTGGTCAGGGTGGCCAGGTCGCGCAGCAGCGCGGGCGCCGCGCTGTCGTCCGATACGGATTGCCAGGTGGCCACCGCCTCCTTGTGCTGGCCGGTCTGCCATTGGAGTGCCGCCAGGCGTAGCCGGGCCAGCACGCGGTAGCCGGCCGGCCCGGTGCTGCCGATGTCGCCCAGGACCTGTGCCGCCTGTGCGGTGTCGGCATCGAGCTTGCCGGCGAGCGGGCTGGCGCTGGCACGGTCGGCCAAGCGCGCGGCCTCGATGAAGCGGTTGGCGACCGCGTCGGCGGCGAGTGCCATGCGCTGCTGCCAGAACACGTAGGCGCCGGTGCCGACCAGGACCAGCACCATGGCCGCAGCGACTGCGCCCCAGTAGCGCCGCCCCAGCGCACGGGCGCGGTCGGCGCGGAGATCTTCCTCCACCTCGTCGAAAATGTCGGGCAACGCTGGTGGGTCCTAAAGGCGATTGGCGCCGGACCATAGCGGCGCGGGTGGCAGGGGGGAACCCCTCCGTCAGGTGCCAGGACTCAGCTTTCAGCCGTCAGGTAACCGGGCATCCACCTCTTGCGCACTATGATGGGCCATGCGGGCGATGTGTCTGGTTTTCCTGGCGGCGTTGGGAGCGTGCGGGCGGGAAGGGCCTTTGGCCGTCTCTACCCCGGCCTACGCGATGCCGTTCTGCACGCGCACGCTGGGTGTGGCCGAGTGTTTTGCGGAGCCGGCGAGCCTGCCCGATCGTCCGGCACCCTTGGGCGACATGCCGGTGCGCGTGCACCGGCTTGCCGCCCCGCGGTGGGCCGTGCCGGACAAGGGTTAGGGTATGGGGCTAGCGCCCACGATCAGGGACTGGGCGCCACCCGCGAGCAGGTAGAGCGCGTGCCTAGGCGGCCGCTTACCGTCGTAGCGGATGTGATCGACATACAGGTTGCGGTCGGTTTCCGAGGTTCCGCCGTTGGCGTCGTTGAGGAAGTTGACGGATACGGTGTGCGGGCCCGCACCCCAGTTGCCCCGCAGCATCACCACCTGGCGCTGGCCGGCGGCGTAGGAGGCGGCAGCGGTCAGGGTGTCGCCAACCTGCTGGCCATCGACCGACACGGTGTATTGCGCATCGCCCTGCCACGCATCCTCGGCCACCCACAGCTCCAGCTTGTCGAGGCCGGTGCCGGCCGTGATGGGCGGAACGCTGTCGTGCGAGACCACGGCGGGCTGCGCGCCTAGGTATTTTGCCCAGGATGCCGCCTCTTCCGGTTTGCCGTCGGACGGGTAGGAGAATTCGTAGTCGCCGCCGCCGTTGCTATCCCAGATCGTGACGAACGCGACCTTCAGGCCGGCGGCCTGGGCGGTGGTCAGCTCCTGGGCGATCCACATCGGGAAGTTGCCGTCGTCGGTCACATCGACGCCGGTATGGCCGGCGCCGATCTCGGGCAGGGCAAACGGCTTGTTGTGCTGCAGGGCGAAGGCAATGAGGCTGTCGAGCGACTGGCTGTGCCCGCCGCTGCAATCCAGGCAGGGGGTGACGCCGTTGATGTACATGCCCGCCGGGTAGCTCCAGTAATGCGCGCGGTTGACCGGATCGGCCACCCACTGGTCGAAGGAGTAGTCTTCCTGGCCCGTGTCCCAGTCGTGCCACGTCGTCGGGTTGAACGAGTCGTTGAAGGGATACATGTCGGCATACATGTCGGCGCCGATGAGATCGACATACTGGTCGCCGGGGTACAGGTCGGCGGTCGCCTGCGGCCCGGTGTAGCTCGTCGTATCCGGGTTCCACATGATTTGGAGCTTCATGTTGTAAGCGCCGGCCCGGCGGCGCAGCACGCCGGCAACGTGCCGGAAGGCGCGCACCCACATCGCCTGGCTTTGGGCGGTGTCACCGGCGTAGCCGGGTGTGCGCACGTTCATCTCGGCGCCCAGCCGGACGACCATCTTGGTGAAGCCGAAGTAGTTCCAGACGTCGATGGTCTGGTTCATGACGTAGTCGTTCGTGCCGTTGGCGAAGTTGCGGAACTGTTCTTCCGACGTGCCGTCGCTGGGATCGGTGGAACACAGTTGCAGCGAGATGACCGGGGTCAGCGTCTGGGCGACCGGCGACCGCGAGGTGGACCACGCCTGCCACTGCTCGTTGCCTGCCCAGGAGGCCAGAGGCTGGGTGAAGTCCACGGAGGACGAGATGTATGTCGGCGCCACGCCCATGGTGGAGACAAAGCTCGCATAGTTCTGCTCGAATGCCTGCTCGGCATTCGTATCGCTGGCGTTGGGGCCGCCGGCGTAGAGGCCTAGCGTAAACAGCGCGGCAAGGGCGGGGACGGGCATTGCTGATCCTGATGGGTGAGCGGGTGTGTTGGGGTATGGCGAAACACGGTTCGCAATCGTGACCGGCTGTCTGGCATGAAACCAAACCGTGGCGTGTTGACGAAATTGTGAGCAACGCGCATTTGCATTGCCTGTGTGCGGCAAAGCACTGCCTGCAATCTCTGGCGAGAGCGTTTTGACCGCGGCCTTTGCCCGTCAGTTTGGAGCGGAGCCGAGGCGGTAGGGGCAGCACGCAATTGCGGGCTCACCCACGTCTTCGGTCAAGCCCGTCCAACAACGATGAATGCGATCGCGGGCAAGAGATGAATGCGATCGCGGGCAAGATAAGCACTAGGAAAGAGAGCAGTATCGGAGCGTTACGACGACGCCACAGGTGCAGTTGGTCGGCCTACGAGAAGCCTTTTCACGAGGCCTCTTCGTGCTCTTCTTTCTCACTTACTATTCTTAGTGTTCCATTCTGGCTTCTGCGCCTCGTCCTGAGCCGTCTGCCTATCGACCGACTCTCACACGCGCTTCCAGCAAGCCAGGATCAGCTCACCAGGCGTCGATTCTGCTCGGCGTCCCGCCCTGGATGCTCTCGTCGAGAGCCGGGTCGGAGTTGCTTTCCGACTGGCCGCTCAGGTCGTTCCGGTAGGCCGAACCGATATAAGACACGGGCGCGGCCGCATCGACTGTCAACCGGGTTCCGAACGCCTCGAACGGGGTGACGCCGTTGAAGGATTCCTGGCGGGCCTGCGGCGCGGGCTGCGTAACCGGGGGCTGCCCCACCGCAGGAGACGGTGCGTTCGACGGCGTGCCCTGCGCGAGGGCAGCAGCGCTGCCGGTGCACAGCACGAGGGAGGCCGCAAGCAAACGTAGCGCCGAAATCGTGACCATTCGTCTCTCCATCACCGTCCGGTATCGGGACGGCCTGTGGCAAAGAACGCGCAGTGCCGGCGGACGTCGTGCCTCTCACCGCAAGGTGATCCGGGCAGGTCACTGCCGCAGCAGGATCGCGGTCTCCAGCCATCCGTTGTGGTGGGCCATGGCGGCCGGCGTCCAGCCGTCGTCGGCGGCGACGTGCCTGTTGGCGCCGTAGGCCAGCAGAAGCTGCACCAGCGGCACGTTGCCGTGCAGGGCCGCGGCGTGCAGGGGCACGTAACCGCCCTGCTGCGGCAGGTTGGGGTCGGCGCCGGCCTGCAGGAGTGCTCGGGTGACTTCCAGCTTGCCGTGCGTGGCCGCGCTGTGCAGCGGGCGGACCAGGGTGGCATTCCCGGCTTGGGCGTTGGGCGGGGCGCCGGCTTGCAGCAGCATGGCCACCGCGCCCTCGTGGCCGAAGAAGCTGGCCAGGTGCAGGGCGGTGAAACCGTCGCCGGCAAACACGCGCGCGGCCGCCGCGTCGCTGGCCAGGGCGCGCGCCAACTGGGGCAGGTTGCCGGCGCAAGCGGCCTCGAACACCGTCAGCGACGGGCGGCGGGCCGTGATGGCCAGCACGACGTCGGTAAGCCCGCGGTAGTACGCCATCACCAGCGCGCTCGGGTCGTCCGCCGCGACGCAGAGACGCTCGTCCTGCGCCAGCATGCGCAGCGCCACCTCGCCTTGCCCGCCGCGTATCGCCTCCAGCAAAGCCGCGTGCGACACGGCCCGGCGCTCCCTAAGGTTTAGGGGGCGACCACCGGCAACTCCACGGCACTTTCGCCGAACACCTTGACCGTGACGGCCTGGTAGTCGGACGGCTTGGCGAAGAAGATGTTGTCCACGTAGGTCTGCGGGTTGCGGTCGTAGAGCGGGAACCAGGTGGATTGCACCTGCACGGTGATGCGGTGGCCGGGCAGAAAGACGTGGTCGGCGTTCGGCAGGCTGAAATCGTAGTGCTGCTTCTGGTTCGCCGGTATCGGCTCGGGCCTGTCATAGGCCTGGCGGTAGCGGCCGCGTATGATATCGGCCGAGACCATGAGCTGGTAGCCGCCGAGACGCGGCGTTTGCGGCACTTCGTCCGGGTAGGTGTCGATCACCTTGACCACGAAATCCCCGTCCGTGCCGCTGGTGCTGGCGACCAGGTGGGCGACCGGCTCGCCCGCGATCTTCACCGGCGCGGTCAGGCGCGGCGTGGTGAAGGTCAGCACGTCCGGCCGGGTGGAAGCCTCGCGCTGGTCGCTGCCGAGCCAGCTGGTCCACTGGGTGCCCTCGCCGTCGGCCATCAGGTGAATCGGGCGCTGGACGAAGGGCACGGGCTTGGCGGGATCCGACACGTAGGTGGAGGCGGCATCGGGCGGGCCGGACGCCGCGTCCAGCACGCCGCCGGGCAGAAGGTGCAGGGCGTTTGGCGCTATGCGGCAGCCGCGCTCGCAGCCTTGCGGCCAGTCCGTCAGGCGCAGCCAGCGGTTGGTGCCGCTTTCGAAGGCGTTTACGATGGCCACGTCCATCGCCGGCGCGCTGTCCTTCAGGTAGTGGTCCAGGAACGGCAGCAGCATGGTCTGGCGGAAATACTTGCCGGTGTCGCTGCCGAACTGGATCTCGCCCAGCCCGTCCGGCGGGTCGATCGACTGGCCGTGGTGCCAGGGGCCCATCACCAGGAACAGCTTGCCGTCCGAGACCTTGGGGTGCAGCGCGCGCCACACCGCGGGCGCGCCGTAGATGTCTTCCTGGTCCCACAGGCTGTGCACCAGCATGGTGGGGACGGTGAGCGGCTGGGCTGCCAATATCTTGTCCATGGCCTGCTGCTGCCACCAGGAATCGTAGCTCGGGTGCTTCGTCAGCGCGCGCCAGAAGCCGACCTGGTTCTCGCCGTGGCTGTCGGCCATGGCGCCGGCCGAGCCGAGTTCCATGAAGGCGTCGTAGTCGTCGTAGTGGTCGGTCCACCATTTCTCGTCGTTGGACCGGGTCGCCTCCTGCTCATAGATGTAGTTGATCGAGCCGAGCTGGCGGAAGGCGCCGCGATGGAACCAGTCGTCGCCCATCCAGCCATCCACCATGGGGTTCATCGGCACCGCGACCTTCAGTGCCGGGTGCGGGTGGATAAGGCTGATCAGCGCCTCGTAGCCGTCGTAGGAGATGCCGATGGTGCCGACGCGGCCGTTGCTTTCGGGCACGTGGTGTACCAGCCACTCGATCGTGTCGTAGGTGTCGGTCGCCTCGTCCACCTTTGTGTCGTTCAGCGGGCCGATGAGGGGGCGGTTCATCACGAACTCGCCTTCGGAGCCGTATTTGCCGCGCACGTCCTGCACCACGCGGATGTAGCCGGCCTGCACGATGATGTCGTCGGCGTTGTCGTAGCCGTCCATGGCCGAGATCAGGTGGCCGCTGTTGTTGTAGCTGGTCAGCTCGGTCGCCTTGTAGGGGGTGCGCGTCATCAGCATGGGCGCGCGGGCGGCGCCGCGCGGCAGCAGGATGACGGTGTGCAGGTGTACGCCGTCGCGCATGGGGATCATCACGTCGCGGCGTTCGTAGTCGAAGCTCTTGGTGACGGGCACGAAGTGGTCGGGTGTTTCGTTGGTGAGCGTTTGCGCGCTCGCGGTGACGGTGAGGCCCATCAACATGGCCGCAAGAGGGGCTTTGAATTTCACACCAAGACTCCGTTGTCGCCTGAGCAGAGGCCGCTGCACAGCCTGGGTAAAGGCGCTCCGCAGTTTGGGCAACGGGTGCGGCCGGGCGTGCCGGCGATGCCGGAATGCCGTGTGTGAAACGAGTTGCGTTGTGCCCACGGTGCCCCTACCTTCCAGGCTGGCGGGCCGCCTTCCAGCGACCCGCCTTCCTGGCTTGGACGCTTACCGGCGGCTCAGCTTGACTCTGAGCCGCCACTTTCACACCCGGAACTCGACCTCGACGCTGAACTGCATCGATTTCTCCTTCCGTGCGTCCGCGGCAGGAGCGCCGTGAACGGCCCAAAGCCAGACCATTACGACATCAAGTCGATTTGGATCCCGCCTTCGGAAAAGCCGTCAAGCCTCCCGGTAGAACACCAGCATCAAGCCGATCAGCACGAAGCAGGTCGGCCACAGCCAGCCGGCTGCGCGCGCTAGGCGGCCCGGCGGCAGGCGTATCTCCAGCCAGCGCGACCAGCCGGCGGCGATGGAGGTAAGCGCCAGCGGCGTGTGGGTCCACTCGATCAGCAGCGCGTCCTTCACGTTGGCGATCGTGTGGTTGTGCGTCAGCAGCAGCGCGCCGCCCACGGCACAGAGCAGCGGAAAGACTTCGGCGACGGCGCGGCTGCGCAGGCGGCCGGTGCGCACGCACCATTCGAACAGGCCCAGCAGCAGCGGCAGGGTCGCGAAAACGCGATGCTGCACCACCTCCGGGTCGCGCAGCGACTCGATCAGCCCGATGTCGCCCAGCGGCCAGACTTCAGGGTCGGAGCGCAGGAACAGGAAGGCCGACAGGCCGAAGAACACCAGCGGCCAGTGGCGCGCGGGGCGCAGGCCGGCCTGGCTGACCAAGGCGAGCACGCCGATGGCCAGCACGAACAGCCCGGCCCAGTGGTGGTTGTACTCGGACCAGGCGATGTCGGCCGCGTTGCGCGGCGGTATCTCGCCTGACCCCTCGACGAAAGCCGCGCGTGGCTGCCCCGCGCGCGCCTGCGCCTCGCGGTCCAGCTGTGCCTGCAGGGCCGGGATGGCCAGGCCGGCATGGTCGGGGGACGTGAGGTTGGGCAGGCGGGGCGAGAGGTCGCGCTGCACGATCTCGTGCCAGGTGGCACGGTCCTGCGTAAGGTCGGCGCCGGGCGGCACGGAGGTGAGCGAGGCGGCGGCGAAGAACAGCGTGAAGCCGATGCCGATCTCCACCTCGGCGAACCGGCGCATGCGCACCACCGGCGTGGCCGGGTCGCGCCGCAGCCGCTCGGTGACCAGGAAGTTGCCAGCGCCCAGCGCCAGCAGCATGGCGAAGAGCGAGATCTTGGCGCCCACCATCACGCCATAGGCGGTGCCGTAGAAGGCCGGCCAGCTGCCGATGTAGAACAGGCTCATGGTGGCGCCGGACAGAAGGATGCAGCCCACGCCGCCCATCGACAGGCGTGAGAACCGCCCGCCCACCAGGCGCAGCGCGCCGCCGTCCCGGATGTGGGCCAGCGCCATGACGAAGCACGGGATGCCGCCGATCCAGATGGCCGCGCCCAGCTGGTGCAAGGCTTCGACGGCCAGCAGCAGCCCCCGGTCGCCCATGCGGGCGGCGGCGTGCGTGGTGAGCGTGGCGGCCAGCAGTTCGACGGCACAGACGGCCAGCAACGCGGGTGCCGCAGCGCCGCGCCACAGCAGCAGTGCCAGCACGCCGGCGGCCGCGGTCTTCACGATGCCGGCGACGGCGAAGTTGGCCTGCAGCACGTTGCCCACCGGCAGATCGACCGTGCTGACCAGCACGGCCGTCTGCAGCGCCACGTTTATCGCCTCGACCCCCACCAGGGCCAGCGCGCTCCAGGCGGCGATGCCGGCGGTACGGCGCAGCACCAGGGGACCCACGGCGCCGGCGAAGGGGCGGGCCAGGCAGACTAGAAACAGCGTGCCGCCCAGTGCCATCGACTGGCTGACGATGGCCAGGCCGTGCAGCAGGATGCCGAGATAGCCGATCAGATCGACGAGCCGGCTCACCGCGACGCGCTCGCCCCCGGGGCGGCCGCGGGGGCGCGGTCCACGGTGAACGGTACCCGGCCGCGGGTGATGTGGCCGTCGGTGGCCAGCACCTGCCACACGATCTCGTACTCACCCGGCGCCAGCGCCACGCTGGCGGACAGCAGGTCGGGCGGGGCGGACGTGTCGGCCGGCAGCCGCCGCTCGTCCGCGCCCTGCCGCAGCACCAGCTTGGAGCGTCCGGCGTCGATCCGGCTGTTGTAGCGCAGCGCGATGCCGAGATGGCCGGCCGGCACGTGGCCCAACGGCGCAGGCACGCTATCGACGATAATGGCGTGGGCACCGGCGGGCGCCCACGCCAGCAGCGCCATAACGGTCCAGGCCGACACGTGTATCGTCACTCGATGCTCCCGGTCAGGCGTGGCGGCTGTAGCCCATCGGCAGGCGGCGCGTCCAATCGGGTCCTGCCCCGGCGTTACCCTACGACACGCGACCGACCCAATTCCGACATGGGGGCACCCTATCTGGGCGGGGTACAACCAAGGAAGCCACCCATGCGCCTCGTGACCATGCTGATTCTGTTCGGCCTCGCCTCCTCCGTCAGCGCCTGTGCGTGCCGGCCTGGCTATATCGGCCCTTACGGCGGCGTCCACCCCGGCCGCTGCGTCGTTTACTGACCGCCTCGGCTTGGCAGCGGCGGGTTCGGTGCTACTGATGCGGCGTGCCACCGCGTCGGCCAACACCGTTTGCCCTGCTTGCCGCCGCTCTCGCGGTGCTGTGCCAGCTCGTCCTGGGCCAGCCGGCCCAGGCGGGCGTGGGGCAGGGCCATGCCCCGGCGGTGCACATCTGTGCCGCAATGGGCACAGGTTCGCCCGAGCGGCACGGCCACCACCCCGCGATGGACTACGGCCAGTGTCCGCTCTGTGCGGGGCTGGCTGCCGCCGGAGCTGTACCGCCATCGCCGGCGCCGCCCCCGCCCAAGCCGCCGCAGCGCGGCAGGGTGGTGCGTGACCGCGCCTATGCCTCGCTCGCCCCGCCGCGCATCGACGCCGCACCCCCGAGGGGCCCGCCTGTCCTGAGCTGAGCCGGCCATCCCGCCCTCTCTCAGGACATAACCACATGCCAACACCCTTTTGGCGCACAGCCGCCTCGTGCGCGGCCCTGCTTGCCGTGCCCTGCGGCGCCGGCGCCCACGCCATTGCCGGCGCGCGTGTCTTCCCGGTCACCCTGACACTCGACGACCCCGGCGTGGCCGACGAGGCCACCCTGCCGCAGGTCACCTACCAACGGTCCGGCGCCGATGGCGGGCCTGGCCCGGTGCAGCAGGTCGAGGTCGATTTTGAGTACGACAAGCGGATCACCACCGATCTGGGCTTTGCCGTCAACGACGGCGCCGTCATCCAGGATACCGAGCACGACAAGACGCGGACCGGCGGCGAGAACATCCAGGTCACCGGCAAGTATCAGGTGTACACCGACGCCACGCACGAGTTCATTGCGACCGTGGGCGTAAGCCGGGAGTTCGGCCGCACCGGCACGGCGCATACCGGGGCCGACCAGTACGGCGCCACCACGCCGATCGTCTATTTCGGCAAGGGGCTGGGCGACGTGGCCGTGGACGGGCTGCGGCCGTTCGCGCTGACCGGCGAGGCCAGCTACACGATCGCCGACCGGGCGCTGAAGCAGGTGGGTGCGCCGCCCGCCACCGGCCTGAAGGGTTCTACGCCGGGCATTGGCATGGCGGAGGCGCAGTTCAACAACGGCAACAGCGACAGTGCCGCAGCCGGGCTGTCGCTGCAGTACAGCCTGCCCTACCTCGTCTCCCAGGTGCACGACATCGCGGCGCCGCAGTTCGTCAAGCACCTCGTGCCGCTGGTGGAGCTCACCTGGTCCTCGCCCACCACCTCGCCGAGCAGCCAGGGGACCCAGATCGTGGTTGCCCCGGGCTTCATCTGGATCAACCGCAGCTATCAGTTCGGGCTGGAGACGCTGATCCCCGCCAACAGGGCGAGCGGCACCACCGTGGGCGTGGTCGCCCAGTTCCACCTGTTCCTCGACGACCTGCTGCCGAAGTCGCTCGGCAGGCCGGTCGCCGATTGGTAGGAGTGACGACCATGCAGAAGGCCATGTTTGCCCTGGCGGTAATGACCCCTGGCTTGGCGCAGGCGCACGCCATGCTGGAAGAAGCGGTGCCGCCGGTGGGGAGCACCGTCCATGCCGCGCCCGCCGAGCTGGAGCTGGATTTCAGCGAGGGGGTGGAACCGCGCTTCTCCACCTTTGTGGTCGTTGGGGGGCGGCGGGGGGGGGGGGGCCCCCCGCGCGGGGGCGGGCCCCGGCCGGGGGGGCGGCCCACACCGCAGGCGCGGTGCACACGGCACCGGGCCAGGCGTCCCACGTGCTGGTGCCGGTGGGCCGGCTCGCACCCGGCACCTACACTGTCACCTGGCACGTGGTCTCGGTCGATACGCACAAGACCCGGGGGACGTACCGCTTCACCGTGGCGCCGTGACACCGGCCTTTGCGGTCGAAGGCGGCCTGCCCGTGGCCGCCGCGCGGTTCGCCTCGGTCGTCGGGCTGGTAGGGGCGGCGGGCAGCCTCGCCTATGCCGCGGTCCTGGGGGCGGCGGGGGTGGCGGCCGCGCGGGGCGGGCGGGGGCGGCGGCGGGGTGGGGCGGCGGGGGGGGGGGGGGTGGGGGGGGGGGGGGGGTGCCGGCCGCGCTGGCCGGGCGGCTGCGCCGTCTCTGTGCGGCTGCCGTGGGACTGGCCTTGGCGGGCGCGCTCGTGTGGCTGATGGCACAGACGGAGGACATGGCGGGCGCCGTCCGGCCCTCGGCGCTGGGGGACGTGCTGGGCGGCACCCTGTTCGGCCACTTGGTGGCGGCCCGGTTCGGGCTGCTGCTGCTGGCCGGGCTGGCGCTGTGGCGGCGGATGGGCGTTGCCGCCGCAGCGCTCGGCTGCCTGGCGCTGGTGGCGCAGGCCGGGCACAGCCACGCGCTGGCCATGGGCGGCTCGCCCTGGCTGCTGGCCGCCTCCGTAGTGCATCTGCTGGCCGCCGGCATCTGGCTGGGCGGGTTGCCGGCGCTGTGGCTGACCCTGGCCGGCCCGCCCCGGCTGGCGCTGGAGGCCGCACGGCGCTTCTCGGTGGCTGGGTTGGGCTGTGTGGGCGCCCTGCTGGCAACGGCGCTGATGCAATACCTGCGCCTGGTCGCCAGCATTCCCGGCCTGGTCGGCACCGCCTATGGCTGGATGGTGTGCGCCAAGATCGTGTTGTTCGCCGGCCTCATCGCGCTGGCGGCGCGCAACAAGGTGCGGTTGACGCCGAGTTTGCCGGCGACGGCCGGGCTGCTACGCCGTGCCATCCTGCTGGAACTGGCGCTGGGGTTGGCCGTGCTGGCTGCGGCCGGCGTGCTGACCGAGCTGCAACCGGCCATGCACAGTCAGGCAATCTGGCCGTTCGCCTTCGTCCCGAGCCTGGACGCCGCGCGCGAAGACCCGGACGTGGCGCGGGAGACGATTCTGGCCGGCGCGGCGCTGGCGTTCAGCCTGGCTGTGCTCGCCGGTGCGCCTGCGCTCGCGCGCCGGCGCCGCTGGGC
>CAXUGD010000053.1:0-13040 GCA_964250355.1 uncultured Acetobacteraceae bacterium
ATGCTGGGCAGCGCCGAGATCGGCACGCTGATCACGGCACTCGGCACCGGCATCGGCCGCGGCGAGCCCGAGCAGGGCGGCTTCGACATCGCCAAGCTGCGCTACCACCGAATCGTTATCATGACCGATGCCGACGTGGACGGCAGCCACATCCGCACGCTGCTGCTGACGTTCTTCTATCGGCAGATGCCGCAGCTGATCGAGCGCGGGCACCTCTACATTGCGCAGCCGCCGCTCTACCGCGCGAAACGCGGCAACGACGAGCGCTACCTGAAGAACGACGACGCGCTGGACGAGTACCTCCTCGACAAGGCGCTGGCCTCGGCCTCGCTCGTGCTGGCCGATGGCGAGCAGCTGGCAGGCCCCGAGCTGGCCGCCGAGGCACGCTGGCTGCGCCACATCCACGCGCAACTGAAGGGCCTGTCAGAAAGCCACATGCCGCTCGCCCTGCTGGAACAGGCCGCCATCGCCGGCGTGCTGACGCCCGACTCCGACCGCGCGCAGGCGGGCGCTCAGGCGCTGGCCGCCCGGCTCGATGCCGTGTCGCTGCCACGCGAGCGCGGCTGGAAGGTTTCGGCCGACGGCGCCGGCCTGCAGGTTGCCCGCATGGTGCGCGGTGTCGCCGAACGCTACGGCTTCGATGCCGCCGCCCTGCGCAGCGCCGAAGCGCGCGTGCTGGCCGATGCCGCCCCACATCTGGCCCGGTCCTTCGCCACCCCTGCCACGCTGAAGCTCGACAGCCAGGAGATCCCGGTTGCCGGCCCCGCCACCGCCTTTGAGCGCATGCTGCTGCAAGGCCGCCGCGGCCTGGCCCTGCAACGCTTCAAGGGCCTGGGCGAAATGAACGCCGACCAGCTGTGGAAAACCACCCTCGACCCCGCCGCCCGCACCCTGCTGCAAGTCCGCATCGGCGACGGCGAAGACGCCGGCCAGGTCTTCTCCACCCTCATGGGCGACGTCGTGGAACCCCGCCGCGACTTCATCGTCGGCAACGCGCTCAAGGTAGCCAACCTCGACGTCTGACGACGCCTTTGGGCAGGCCAGTTCGGCAGACTCTCGCGCCAGAACCCTGTCGAGGTTACTGCTTGGGTGCAGGCGCCAGGCGCACCACCGAGCCGCCGTCGCCGCCGCGTGCGTTGCTGCCGCCGTAGAGCGAGGCGGTGCCGTAGAGGTAGCCGTCGGCGCCCTGGACCAGCGCGGCCCGTGGTGCGGCGCCGGTGTCGGTGTCGAAGCTGGCGACCGTCTTGTAAGCGTGCTTGACGGGATCGTAGCTGTAGGCCGACCCGTCATCGCCACCGGTGCCCCCGGCCATCGTCGTGCCGTACATCAGCCCGTTGCCGGCCAGCAGCAGCCCGGACGTTGCCTCGAAGCCCCGGCCTGCGGTTTGGGGGTTGAAGACGGTCTGCTCGCTGAAACCGGTGCCGTTGGTCGCCAGGGAGACGATGCAGCCGCCAGTGCCGCCGCTATAGGTGGTGCCGTAGAGCTTGCCGTCCGCGCCGAAGATCAGGGCGCTTTCCGACTGGTAGCAGGTTCCGGCGGAAGAACTTCCGCCGTCGTCGAAGGCGTGCAGGACGCTCATCGTGCCGCCCTTGTAGGCGAACACCGTACCGCCGTTATTCGCGCCGCCGAAGGCCGTCGTGCCGTACAGGGTTGTGCCGTCGGGATCCAGCAGGAGAGCCGCCACCGGGTCGTCGCCATACTCTGTATGGTCGAAAACGAACCGGGTCTCGACGGCGCCCCCGGTCGAGGCACAGAACAGCGTGCCGTATCCCATGCCGCCTTCCGCCGTCGTACCGCATAGCGAACCGTCGGCACGCTGCACCAGGTGTCCCATCGCCCGCCCGCCCTCGGTCGGGTTGGTGCATCCGTCGCCGTTGCAGAACTGGTGCAGCCGCTTGAAGTCGCCGGCCAGCGAGATGCGGAACAGCGTGCCGCAGCCGAGCGCACCGTTGCAGCCGCGCAGCCCGCCATCCTGGGCGACGCCATACAGGAAGCCGTCCTTTCCCTGGATCAACCCGGCAGTGGGAAAGGCGCCGTTGGCCGCCGTGCTGGTAGCGGGGTCATAGGGGAAGGAGTACAGCGCCGTCACCTTGCCCTGCGGCGTCATGCGAAACACCGTTCCACAGCCGGTGTATCCGCCCTGTCCGGTGTTGGGGCACAAACCGCTGCCGCCATACACCGTGGTGCCGTAGAAATTGCCGTCCGACGCCTGGACCAGCTCGGCGTACGGCGTGCTGCCGAGCGCGTAGTGGCTGGGCGTGCCCTGGCCGGTGTCGGTGAAGCGGTGCAGCACCTTGACGGTGGCAGCCCGCACCTCGCCCGCCGACATCAGGACCGTCGCGAAGATCAACCCGCCGCACCTTACGGACCGCATGGAAAATCCTCCATCGCGCCGGGGAACCCGGCAGAGGTGGCGCCCACCGCAAGCTGGGCGCCGGCCAGGAGGCCCAGGAGTGCCAGCAGCACCAAGCGCCGGGCTGTGGTGGATCGCCCGACGGCGCCGACCCACCCGTAGGGCGGCCGCAAGGCTCTCGTGGACTGTTCCGTTACTTGCATGCGCCGGCTCCCGGTCGGTGACGCCGCAGGGGGCGCAGCAGGCCGGCGGTCCGGCAAATAAAGAGATTTCAAACGAAATAAACGTTTGCTTTCAATGCTCACCAGCCAGCAGGTCAGTGCGCGTCGCGCTACGCCCCGTGCCCGGCCTGCCCCGCAATCGCCATTGGCGGGCCGGAGGGCGGTCGTGTTAATGAGGTGCCGGGCGGCCCGCGTTGGGATGGAGTGGCTCTCACATGGACGTCTTTCCCCGGGAGCAGGGTTGTTTCCGTTGGGGAGGGTTCACCCTCGACCCCGCACGACGCTCCCTGTCCCACAACGGGACGCGCGTCAGGCTGGCCGAGCGCCTGTTCGACGTCCTGCTGCACCTGGTGGTCAATCACGGCCGGGTGGTGGACCGCGACGAACTGCTGCAGACGGTCTGGGCTGGTCGGACCGTGGAGGACAACAACGTCGGCCAGGCCATCTTCGAGCTGCGCCGGGCGCTCAGGGCCGGCGGGAGTTCAGAGCCTTGCATCGTAACCGTGCCGGGCCGCGGCTTCCGCTTTGCCGAGCCGGTGACGCTGGAGGCGCCGTCACCTGACCGGGCGGCGACCGATCCGGCACCGCCGCCACTCGGATGGGCGCCGCGCCAGCCTGCGCCACGCTGGCGCAACCACCTTCCCCTCGGGGTGGCACTGCTGGCGCTCCTGGCCGCCGGGGTCAGCCCGGCTTTCTGGGCTGGCCGGCCGTCGCCGCCCCGCGCCGCACAGGCGGCTGGAGCGCTATTCGCGCCGCCGGCGCACTCGGTCGCGGTACTCGCCTTCGACAACATGAGCGGCGACCCGACCCAGACCTATGTCTCGGACGGGGTGTCCGAGCAGCTGATCGACGCACTCACCGGGATCGATGCGGTGGAGGTCGCCGGCCGCACGTCCTCCTTCTCCTTTCGCGGCAGCCACGCGACCGTGAGCCAGATCGGCCGCGCGCTCAACGTCGGCACCGTGCTGGCGGGCAGCGTCAGGCGCGCCGGCAAACGGGTCGTCGTGACCGCTCAGCTCACCGATACGGTGAGCGGCTTCAACCTCTGGTCCAGGACCTACGATCGCGACGGGGGCGACATCGTCGGCGTGCAGACCGAGATCGCGCAGGCGGTGGTGGCGTCGCTGCAGGTCAGGCTGCTGGGCGACGTGCCGGCGAGGCTGACGCTGGGGGGCACCGCCGATCCGGCCGCCTACGATGCCTACCTGCGCGGCACGGGGCTGGAGCATACCGCACGCGGCGAGGCCGACCACCGCGCGGCGCTTGCCGATTTCGACCGCGCCCTGGCGCTCGATCCCAATTTTGCGCGCGCCCATAACGGCCGGTCCAGGGCGCTCGCCAACATCGCAATGCTGGGGGCGGTGAGCAGTTCGGCGGCGCAGCACAGCCTTTTCAAGGATGCGCTGGCAGCGGCAGACCGCGCCGTGGCATTGGCGCCACGCTGGGGCCAGGCCCATTCCTCACGCGCCTGGGTGCTGAATTACGGCTTGCTGGACCACGTGGCCGCGGAGCGGGAGATAGCGCAGGCGCAGGCGCTGACACCAGGCAGCGCCGCCATCCAGGGTAACGACGCCAACATCGAACTGGCCGTGGGCCACCTCGACCGCGCGGTGGAAGCCGGCCGGCGCGGCACGCAGATCGATCCGCTGTCGATCAACGCCTGGGGTCAGTTCGGCCGCATCCTGTTCATGGCGCGCCGATACGACGAGGCGGCGGAGGTGTTGCATCACGCCGCCGCCGTGGGCAACGGCCTGAGCCCGTTATATGCCGGCCTGCTGGGCGGGGTGCTGCTGATGCAGGGCCGTGCAGAGGCTGCCAGGTCCCTGTGCCAGCCGGCGGCGACCTTGGAGGAAAAGGAGGTTTTGGCTATTGCCGGCCACGCGCTGGGGAGCCCCGCCGAGGCCGAGGCGGACCTCGCCCGCTTACGGGCGGACCAGGGCGACGCCGGCGCTTTCAGCTATGCCGAGATCTACGCCCAATGGGGGCGCAAGGCCGAGGCTCTGGACTGGCTGGCGACGGCGGCGCGGCTGGGCGACCCCGGCATGGCCGAAGCCGCGGTCGATCCGATGCTGGACCCGGTCAGGGGTGACGCGAGGTTCGCCGCGATCCTGGCTCGGCCGGCTGAATGACTGACGTCGGCCGGTAGCTCGCCTACACGCGCGCTAACCCCCACCACCAGAACGGCAGCGTCACGAAGGACAACACGATGCCGACGCCGACCATCAGCGTCACCAGAGGTGAATCGAGGCCGTATTGGACGGCAACGATGCCGCCGGCTATCTGCGGCCCCATGGCGGCTTCGAAAATCGTAACCCGCATGGTGTCGTCGGTGCGGTGCAGTGCGCCGACATAGAAGGCCGCAATCATCAGCGGAGCCGCCACCAGCTTGAACACCAGGCCGAATGCCAAAGGCGTGCGGTGGCTTGCGACGGCCGCAATCTTCAGTTGCAGGCCCACCGAGACCAGCGCCAAGGGTGCCACGGTGTCGCCCAGGCGATGCAGAAGCGCGACCAGCCACGGTGGAAACGTCAACGGCCCGAGAGCAAGCGACAGCAGCAGGGCGACAAGCGGCGGAAAGCATAGCGTCCGGCGGGCGAACGGACGCCACTGTAGCACCCCGTTTGAACACAGGCAGGCGACCGTGATCCCCGCCGTGCTGAGCACGAGGTAGGAGCCGAACTGGTCGATCAGGATGCCCGTCGCCAAATGCTGCGGGCCGTAGAACGTCTCGATCATCGGCAGGCCGATGAACGACGTGTTGGCCAGCCCGGCCGTCATGATCAGCGCCCCCGTGGTGGCCCTGGGCAAGCTGAGCGCATGCGCCAGGCCGACGAACGATACCGTACTCAGAAGGAACATGAGCCACGGCATCAGCACAGGCCAGACCAGGCTCGTCGTCAGCCGAAGGCCGTGTATCTGGCCGAGCACTAACGCCGGCAGCGCCAGGTTGATAACAAAGGCGTTGAGTGCGAGATGCGCATCGTCCCGCATCCTGCGAGCAGCGCCCCGCCAGAGGCCGGCGGCGGTGTCCGCTCGCGGTGGCGGTCCTCCGGCCCCCGGCGGTGAGGCAGAAGAACAGCAAGACGATGTTGGCCATGATCTGGAAGATCCCGTGGTGACGCCCACGGGACAGGTCCGTCGGGCGCCCAGGAAAGACCACGGCCAGCCGTCCGGCACATCTCAATCGTCATCAAAACTCATCAAAGACAAGGCTGGGCTCAGGGCTTTCCGGCAGCCGATCAACTATAACGCCAAAGGATCGAGTCGTTCAGGCCGCAACTCGCGTCGCTTATCGCCTGGTTGGCTGGCACGGCGGGCAGGGTGACAGAGACTGCGCTCAGCTGCGCCGTGAGCCCGGCGGGCTTGGTCGAGTGCAAGCTGATGGAATCGACTTTTGCCAGGCCCGCATAGGCGCAAACCCAGTGCGCGCCGCCCGGCTCTGCACCGGTGATTGAGATGCGAACTATCTCGTCGTCGCGCACCTGGACCAGCAGGGTGACAAAATTCTTGTGGTCGTAGCGCCCGGCCCAGCGGTCGGCGGCCGCCGCGCGGCCCGGGCGCGTCTGGAAACCCAGCACGGCACTCTGTTGTGCATAAGAGGCTGCCAGGCACGCGGCATTCGGGCACGCGTCGCGCTGCGCCAGCCAGGCTTGCTGTGCGGCAGCCAAGTCGGCCAGCGTTGCCGCCGCACCGTCCGCTCCCTGGTCGAACTGCTGCCGGCTCAGTTTGTATGAAGCGGCGAGTTGTTCATCTTGGCGCGACAGCGAAGATTCGGCGCAAATCAGCTGTTCTGCCCGAGTCTGTGCCTTGGTGCAGTCGAAACTGGCCGCATGTGCGGCGCTGCACATGCTGCCGACGAGGAGCGCCAGGCGGAAACTCATGGCTTTGCCGGTTGCGGCGTGGCAGCAGCCTGGTCGGCCAGCTTTATCACGAGAAAATCTTCGGTCCAGGCATCCTTCTCCTCCCGCGCCGCTCCTGTCGTCACGCCAACGCCTGCGCCACCGGCCGGCGCGCGCAGATTGCGCGGGTCAGCGCCACCAGCTCGCCCAGCGACAGCACGATCGTTTCCTCGCTGCCCTCCGAGCGCAGGGCGGCCAGCATGGGGCTGGTGCCGGCGGCGTGCCACAGGCAGACAACGACCGCAGCGTTGGGCATCTGCTTGGCGATGCGGCGCAGCAGGTAGCGCACGGCGGACGGGCTGCTGCCCTGTTCCAGCACGGACAGGCAGCACAGCTGCGCCTGGGCCAGCCCGTCCTCCTCGGGGTCGCGCGTGCCCAGCACCAGGTTGGAGCGGCAGGAGGCGCCGAAGCCCGCGCCCTGCAGCACCTGCATCGCCATCGTGGCGGCCAGGTCGTCGAGCTGGCCGCGGGCGGGGATGCAGATGATGGAGCCGGCGTCGCGCCAGTTGGCAGGCGGCTCGGCCTGCTCGGCGGGCAGGTGCCGTCCGTCGCGCCCCAACTGCGTCAGCAGGGTTTCGATGTGCTGGTGGATCGCCTCCAGCCGTTCGAAGGCCAGCGCATCGCGCGACAGGTCGGCCTGCGCCAGGGCCAGCCCCTCCATCGCCACCCGGTCGTAGTACTCGGGCAGCGAAGTCTTGGCGATCGCGGCCCGGGCCTGGGCGGCCAGCTCGCGCGCGTTGCCCTCCAGCGCGCGCTGGTAGAACGTCTCGGCCGGCGCCAGCGGCGGGCTGTCACCCAGCATCACGTCCAGGAAGGCCAGCGCCTCCACGTGGCGGCCGATCACCACCAGGCACACCGTCAGCGGGGTCGCCAGCAGCAGGCCCACCGGCCCCCACAGGAACGCCCAGAACGTGGCCGACAGGATCACCGCGATTGGCGACAGGCCGGTGCTGTGGCCGTACAGCAGCGGCTCCACGATCTGGCCCATGATCAGCTCGCTGACCACGAACAGCACCAGCACGATCAGCGCCAGCGACCAGCCGGGCACCACGGCCAGCGCCAGGAGCAGCGGCGGCGCCAGCGCGATGTAGGTGCCGATGAACGGCACGAAGCGCATCAGGGCCGCGAGGATCCCCCACAGCACCGGGTTGGGCAGGCCGGCCATCGCCAGCCCGGCCGCGATGAAGGCGCCGAACCCGGTGTTCAGCGCCACCTGGATCAGGAAGAAGCGCGACAGGCGGTGTGCCGCGTCGTTCATCGCCAGGATGGTGCGGTGCAGGTCCTGCCGCCCCACCAGCCGCACCAGCCGGTCGCGCAGGTCCTCGCGGAACAGCAGCACGAAGATGACGAAGATCAGCACCACGCCCAGGGTCGCGAGCGGTCCCAGCAGGGGCGTCACCACCGTGCGCACCACGACCAGTGCCGACGTGTCCACCCCGGCGCCGGTGCCGGCTCCCGGCACCACCGTGACGCTGGTGTGCACGCTGCTGCCGGTGGCGGCGTCCGCGGCAGCGTGCTCGACGCCCGCCTTGGCCCCCCCGCCCAGCACCGTGTTCAGCGCGTCGTCCACCTGGCCGGACAGGTCGCGGCCCAGCGGCAGGCCGTCCACCTTGTGCTGGATGGTCGCCCGGTAGCTGGGCAGGCTGCCGGCCAGTGTGCTGATCTGGCCGCCCACCACCACGCCGATGCCGCCGATCACCGTAAAGGCCAGCACCACCGCGATCAGCACGGACAGCGTCTTGCCCAGCCGCGCCCGCTGCAGCAGGGATACCGCCGGCGCCAGCACGAAGGCGAGCAGCACCGCCAGCACCAGCGGCACCAGCAGCTCGCGCCCGAGATAGAGCGCCGCCACCACGATTGCACCGGCCGCCAGCGCCGAGATGCCCGCACGCCGGTCGGGCACGGATGGCTGCTCCGCGATGTAGGACAGTGCCGCCGCCTCTTCGGGCAGCCGGGCCGGCAAGGTTTCGCTCATCGTGGTGCTTTCCGTGCTGCCCAACCCCCAAGCCGGGCGGCCTGTGCGAAGTTGCACGGAACGCCTCGCCCGCGGCCCGGCTTGCGCGTTACACCATGGCGCAGGACGGGGACAGGCATCGTGACGAAGATACTGCTGGTCGAGGATCACGAGGAGCTGTGGGACTTCCTCTCGCGCCGCCTGCGCCGCCGCGGCTTCGAGGTGGTGCTGGCCCATGACGGCCAGCAGGCGCTGGACCAGGTGACGGCCGAAGCGCCCGACATCGTGCTGCTCGACATGGACCTGCCGGTGATGGACGGCTGGACGGTGGCGCGCACCCTGCGCGCGGGCCCCGCACCCGGCGCCGGCGTGGCCATCATCGCTTTGACCGCGCACGCCATGGCCGGCGACCGCGCCCGCGCGATCGAGGCCGGCTGCGACGACTACCATTCCAAGCCGGTCGATTTGCCGGCCCTGCTGGTGCAGATCGACGACGCGCTGCTGAAGCGCGAGGAGGCGGACGGTTGAGGGAATCCGGAACGGGCCGTGCCGAGCCGCGTAGGTGTGGGTAACCTCGCCGCGCCGCTTAGGCGCGGGTAAACTCAAGGTACCTCATGATGGACGGTGGCGACCGTGCGCAGCCTTTACACGGGCTCGGCTGGCTGAACTGGCTGGCTGGAGGCCTGCTGGCCGTGGGCCTGGCTGCGGGCGCGGGCTCGCTGGTGCTGACGTCGCACACGCATGCGGTGGTGTCGAAGCAGAGCCACATGTCGGACTCCGCCAAGCAGCTGTTGTCGCAGCTGAAAGATGTGGAGACCGGCGAGCGCGGCTTCGCTTTGACCGGTGCCGACGAGTACCTGGAGCCCTACCGCTGGGGCATGGCCGCGCTGCCGGCGATGATGGCGGGGGTGGGGACAACAGGCGGCGACGCCCAGGAGCTGCAGCGGCAGGTCGCAGCCAAGCAGGACTTCGCTAGGCGCGTCATCGACGCCCGACGCCAGCAGGGGCCGGAGGCGGCCCTGGCCATGGTGCGCACCGGACAGGACAAGGCGTCGATGGACCGGGTGCGTGTAACAGTGGCCCGGCTGGATGCCGCCAGCACCGCGCGCATCAGGAACGCGGAGGGCTTGGAGCGCCGGTTCGGGCCGCTGCTGGACGCCGTCGCCGCGATCGGCACGCTGACCGCCTTTGCGGCCCTGGCGACGCTGGCCTGGCGCCGGCGTCGGGCGGAGCGGGCCAGCGCCGCGCTGCTGGGCAGCGTGCTCAGCCACGCGCCGGTCGGCTTCGGCTTCCTGGATCGCCAATGGCGCATACGCACCGTGAACCAGGCGCTGGCAACCATGAGCGAGCAGGTGCTGGGCGCCGAGATCGGCCGCAGCCTGTGGGACGTGCTGCCCGACCTGCGCGAGAGCCTGGAACCCCGCCTCTCGGCGGCGCTGGCGCATGGCCGGACCATGTCCGGCATCGACTTCTCCGGGCGCGAGAAGGCCGGCCGCAAGCGGTTGCACGACTACGAATTCGGCTTCTTCCCGCTCGCCGACGACCAGGACGACGGCGAGCGGGGTGGCGCCGGGCTGATCGTCACCGACGTCACCGTGCGAAAGCGGTTCGAGCGGCGCCTGAGCGAAAGCGAGGAGCGCTACCGCACGCTGATCCAGGCCAGTGCCAGCGTCTTCTGGACGGCCACGCCGGAGGGCACGATGCAGAGCCCGCAACCGAGCTGGACAGCGTTCACCGGCCAGGCCCCTCAGGAGCTGGAGGGGACCGGCTGGATGGCGGCTATCCACCCGGACGACCTGGAGGGTGCGCGCGCCGCATGGGGGGAGGCCACCGCCAGCGGCGCCTTGTTCGCGCCCAGCTATCGGCTGCGGCGTGCCGATGGCGAGTACCGCATGATGTCGGTGCGCGGCGTGCCGATCCTGGACGAGGACGAGGTGCGCGAGTGGGTCGGCACCCATACCGACGTGACGGAAGCGCACCGTTCGCGCGAGGAGCTGCTGGCGGCCAAGGAAGCGGCAGAGGCGGCCAACCGGGCGAAGAGCCAGTTCCTGGCCAACATGAGCCACGAGCTGCGCACGCCGCTCTCCGCCGTCATCGGCTACAGCGAGATGATCCAGGAGGAGATGGAGGAGACCGGCGAGCAGCACCTGCTGGGCGACGTGAAGAAGATCCAGTCCAACGCACGGCACCTGCTGAGCCTGATCAACGACGTACTCGACCTCAGCAAGATCGAGGCGGACCGGATGACGACCTTCGCCGAGGATTTCGACCTCGAGGCGCTGGTGCGCGACGTGGGATCGACCGTCGAATCCCTGGTGGTGCAGAAGAACAACACGCTGGTGGTGGAGGTGCAGGGGCCGCTGGGCACCATGCACAGCGACCAGGTGAAGCTGCGCCAATGCCTGTTCAACCTGGTCAGCAACGCGGCCAAGTTCACCGAGGGCGGCCGGATCGTCTTGCACGCCGCCCGCCTCGGCGCCGACGTGGTCCTGGCCGTCACCGACAGCGGCATCGGCATGACGCAGGAGCAGGTGGACCGGCTGTTCGAACGGTTCAGCCAGGCCGATGCTTCCACCACGCGGCGCTTCGGCGGCACCGGGCTGGGGCTGGCCATCACGCGCGCATTCTGCCGCCTGCTGGGCGGCGACGTCACCGTGACCAGCACGGAGGGCCGGGGCTCCACCTTCACCATACGCGTGCCGGCCGAACTGCCGGAACAGCCGGCGGGCGAGCCGGAGGCGCCGGGCGAGGCTCAGCCGTCCAAACACGTGGTGCTGGTGGTCGATGACGACGCGGCGCAGCGCGACCTGCTGACGCGTTTCCTGGAGCGCGAGGGCTTTGCCGTGCGCACCGCGCCGGACGGCCGCGCCGGCATCGAGCTGGCCCGAACGCTGCAGCCGCGCGCCATCCTGCTGGACGTGATGATGCCGCAGCTGGACGGCTGGTCCGTGCTGGGCACGCTGAAGTCCGATCCCGGCTTGGCTAAAATCCCGGTGGTAATGGTCACCTTTGTCAACGAGCCGGGGCTGGGCGCCTCGCTGGGGGCGGCCGACACCGTGCTGAAACCGGTCGAGTGGGACCGGCTGAAACAGGTGATGGACCGCTTCCACGGCGACGCGGGCGATATCCTGGTGGTCGATGACGATCCGGATGCGCGCCACCGCCTGCGCTCCGTGCTGGAGCGCAACGGCTGGAGCGTGGACGAGGCCGGCAACGGGCAGGAAGCACTGGACCGCGTGGCCCACGCCCCGCCGCAGCTGATCCTGCTGGACCTCACGATGCCGCTGATGGACGGGTTCGCCTTCCTGCACGAATTGCGGCAGCGGCCGGGCAGCGAGCACATCCCTATCGTGGTGTTGACCGCCCGCGACCTCGATGCCGGGGAACGCAAGCGGCTGGAGGGCGTCAACCGCGTGCTCAGCAAAGGGCAGACCAACCTGAAGCAGCTCGCCGGCGAGTTGCGCGCGCTGACACCGCCGCAGGCCGCACCGACCGGCGGACAGGCTTGACCGGGGGAGTTTGCATGCGCCTGTTGCTCGTCGAAGACCATGAGGAAATCTGGGACTTCCTGTCGCGCCGGCTGACGCGCCGCGGCTACGAGGTGAGTGTGGCGACCGACGGCCAGGCGGGGCTGGACCGTGCGCGGGCCGACCTCCCGGATATCGTGCTGCTGGACATGAACCTGCCGGTGCTGGACGGCTGGACGGTGGCGCGCACGCTGAAGGGCGAGCCTGCGACCGCGGCGATCCCGGTGATCGCACTGACCGCGCACGCCATGTCCGGCGACCGCGAAAAGGCGCTGGCGGCCGGCTGCGACGACTACCACCCCAAGCCGATCGAGTTTGCCCGCCTGCTGACCCAGATCGAAGCGCTGGCGCCGGCCCAGGCACGTGCCTGAAGCCTCGCCGGACCTGCCGGCAACCAAGCATGGCGCGCGGGCGCGCAGGCCGGACGATGCCGCCACCGATGCCCTGATCGCCCTGGCTGCGGGCCCGCCCGGCGCGGGCGCGCTGGCGTTCGACCGGGCCGACGTCTCAGCAGCCGCCCGGGCTGCGCGCGCCGAGGGTGCGCCCTGGTGGGACGCGCGGCTAGGCGGCCTGCGACTGGGGGGCTGCCGCTTGGATGGCGCCAGCCTGCGGGCGGCCAACCTGGCGCGTGCCGACCTGACCGGCGCCCAGATGTCGAACGCCAGTTGCAGCAGCATCGTGCTGGCCGGCGCCCGTCTGGAGGAGGCGGTCTTGCGTGAGGCCGACCTGATCGGCGGGGACCTGACCGAGGTGGATGCGGGCGAGGCGGATTTCTCGCAGGCCCTGCTGGAGGACGCGCGGCTGAGTGGCGCGCGTCTGCGCTTCGCCCAGTTCACCGGGGCGGTGATGGACGGCGCGGACCTGTCCGCCGCCGACCTGTGGGGCGCCAGGTTGGGGCAGGTCGAGGCGGAGCGGGCCGTCTTCCGCGGTGCGCGGCTGGACGAGGCGGTGATGACGGGCGCCGACCTGACGGCGGCCGATTTCAGCGGCGCCACGCTGCGCCGGGCGGATTTGTCGGGTGTGCGGTTCCGCGGCGCCAGCCTGCGCGACGCGGTGCTGGACGGCGCCAACCTGTCCGGTGCCGAT
>CAXUGD010000053.1:13073-13282 GCA_964250355.1 uncultured Acetobacteraceae bacterium
GTCGCTGACCAGCTGCGACCTGCGCCACGTCTGCTTCGCCGGTGCCTGGCTGGAGCGCACCCGCATGCGCGCCCACCAGCTGGGCGGTGCCGTGGGCGAGGAGGTGGCCGGCGCGTGGGAGGCCGCGGTGGAGAGCTACATCGTTCTGGAGCAGAACTTCCGCACGCTGGGCAGTGCGGCCGATGCCAGCTGGGCGTTTCGCCGCCGCC
>CAXUGD010000054.1:0-13213 GCA_964250355.1 uncultured Acetobacteraceae bacterium
GCACCGCCCCACGCGCCTAAGCGGCCGCCAGTGCCCCCCGGGTCCGCTCGCTGATCAGCTCCCGCTCCTTCTGCGCCATCGCAGCGTAGATGCGCATCATTAGGTCGTCTGCACCCGGCATGTCCGCCGCCCGGATCAAGAAGCCGTCGTCGAGTAGCTGCGACAGCGTGTGCCCCCGACGCGTGATCCGGTCCAGCCGGGCTGCAACCAGCGTCGCACCAAGCTGTCGGCATCGGGCCAGTGCAGCCTGAAAACCCGGACGGCTATCGTCCTTACCACTGGCGATGTCGGAGAACTCCTCGATCAGCGTCCAGCCCTGGGCGGCTACGAAGGCTCGGACGGGGCCTGCTGCGCCTTCATCCCCAGCCCGCTATGTCCCTGTTCGGCGGTCGATACACGGTAGAGCGCCACCGCATAGCGTGCCGGGTGCTGTCGAGCTGCCATCAGCCTGCCTCGGCCAAGCGGTAGATGCTGTAGCTGCCCTTGGCACCGGCGTTGCCTGGTCCGTTCTGGCGAACGCGGTCGAGCACGTCGACCGTGTGCCCCTTCTTTTTCAGGCCGGCGAAGAAGCCGCGGACGGTATGCTGAGCCCAGCCCGTGGCCTCGACCACGTTCGCGATGGTAGCGCCCTCGGGGCGGCGCAGGGAGGGCGAGCACGGCTTCCTGCTTGGTGCCCTGCCTTGGAGTGCGTGTCGGGGGAGCTTGCCCAGGTGTTGCTCCTAGCGCGGCCCGGAGAACGGCCACTGCGTCGGCCAGCAGCTCACGTTCGGCGGGGGCGTCCCAGCAGGCGAGCAGCGCGTCGGCCGCGCCCCGCAACTTGGGCCGGTGTTGCGGGCTGGAGGGCGTTACGAGCGCCCGGCGTGGTTGGCGATGGTGTTGGCCAAGGTGCTTGCCTGGCTCGTGGTAGCCGGTTCTACGCCGCAGTTGGGGGCAAGGTCCTTGTTGAGTTCACCAACGGCTTGGCGGCCGACATCAGTGACGCGAAGCCCGGTGACCTCCCGTCAAGCTTCCAGTTGGCGCTGGTGTCCGATGCTTCGGCACGCGCGACCAAGCGGCATTAAGCACAACCCGCGCAATCGAAGCGCGAGGTCCGGGCGGCAGCTTTGGCGGCGGTATGACCAGTCCGTCTGGTGCTGGACCGCTTCTCGCAGGATGGAGGTTTGCGTGTCGGAGAGGGTCATGGGTGCGCTCCTAGCCAAGCGCCCGACCGCTGGCGCTGCTACCAGGGCAAGTCCCGGGCGGTCGGGACTGCGCGATGCGCGTGAGAAGCTATTGCTCTGTTGAAAGGGTGAAGCCAAACGCAAGGCGTCCATACGCCTGAATGAATAGGCCTTTCTGGGCTAGTTTCTTACAACCTGGGCGGCAGGATCTGCTTGGGGTGATTGGCCACAAGACCTCGCCGTCAAGAGAGTGACCGGGTTGGGTAGAACTTCGACGCCTTTTCCGCTAACCTCTCGACCTTCCCGTTGAAGCGTCATGCTACTGTTGCGCGTACCCGGGTCGATGATCCATTGCGAGTTTGGCCAACTAGAATGCTCCGTTTGAAGCCGAAATTGGTGTTTGCGATCAGCGCCTTGCTGGCACTGCCAGCAGCCATTCCCGCGCAAAGCGTTGTAGACGAGTGGGTGAAGGTCGTCCCACCTGCAGCACCTGCTCTCAAGACTGTCACTGTAGAGGCCAAGGACACCGCGCTTCTCGTCCTTGATTTTAGCGGCGCACAAGACTCCGCCAAGGGACCCTGCAATCGGATCATTAAGCCGTGCTGCCTAGCTTCGATTCCCCGCGTCACAAAATTACTCGCGGCGGCACGTGAAAAGGGCATGCTGATTGTATATAGCGTCACGAGCGGCGGCACGCCAGCGGACATCGCGACTGCGATAAGCCCGTACCCAAGTGATCCGGTCGTGACATCGGGTCCAGACAAGTTCATTGGCACAAATCTTGGGTCCGTCCTGGAAGCCCGACACGTCAAAACCGTCATAATCACGGGCACCGGGGCGGAAGGTGCCGTCTTGGACACCGCTATCGACGCCGCGCTGCATGGAATCAACGTGGTCGTTCCGGTGGACGGGATGTCTTCGACCAACCCTTACGCTGAACAGTACGTGGCGTGGCACCTGACCCATGCTCCAGGCATGAGTCCGAGGGTCACCCTAACTCGTATTAGCTTGATCACGGTCGAGAACTGACACGCAAACCCGCACCTGCATCCCGCCGCAATGGTCGGTACTCAGACTTTCGACATTGCGGTCCGCTGGGCGCATCACGCGAGCATGCACCGGGAATTTGAAGCATAAGCATTGGACGGGAGGTCGCGGCGCAGTCTGGCTCGCGCGTTCGCCGAACCGACCTGCGCCGCCCACGATTACCGGCTGCCTGGCGACAGCCTCAAGGTGTAGTTCTCGCGCCCGGTTAGCACGACCTGCCCGCGCTGGTTCGTGACAGTTATCGCCATGACCAGGTACCCCTTTCCGCTTTTGGGCGTTAACTCGGCAATCTTCAGTTCAGGATACAGCGTGTCGCCCACGAACGAGTCGACCAGGAACGTGCAGGTCAGGCCGGTGAAGGCTTCGAGCACGTCCTCCACGTAGTCGGAAAACAGCGTGGCGCCCGGCACGCAGAAGGACAGGACCTGGATGGGCTGGATCAGCGCCGCCTGCAGGCCGATCCCCTTCGCGTACACGTCGTTGTAGTGTCGCGGGTTGTTGTCGAGCGACACGGCTTGGAAGGCCGAGGTGAGCGCCTCTGTCAGCGTGCGCCCAGGTGCGCGGAACACGTCGCCAACATTTAGGTCCTCGAACCGCTTCGGCGGAACGATTGGATAGTATTTCGGGTTGAAGGCGGGCTGCGTCGGGGGCGAGCCGATGGGTTGCGGTGCGGGCTGGGCAGCCGCAGTCGACGCAGCCCCGGCGACCAGGATAATCGGCAGCGCGGCGGCGGCCGACGCACCCCGGACGACCAGATTGCGGCGGGCTAGGTTCGGAGCAGATTCGAGACGATCCATGATAAAATCCTCTTGCTTCAGGGTTGGACGGCACGCGGCCAAGCGGGTCGGAGCGCGGTTAGGAGTGCTTGACCCAGACAGCTTGGGCGTTGGTGAATTCGCGCACACCGAAGTGCGACAGCTCGCGCCCGTAGCCGCTGTTCTTGACGCCGCCGACTGGGATGCGCAGGTTGGAGGCGGTGAAGCCGTTGATGAACACGCCGCCCGTCTCCAGTCGGCGGGCAATCGCCTGAGCCCGGTCGAGGTCGGCCGTCCATAGGTTGCCGCTGAGGCCGTACTCGCTGCAGTTGGCCAGCTCGATAGTGTGCTCGACGTCGCGCGCCTCCGTCAGCGCCGCGACCGGGCCGAGAATCTCCTCGTCGAACGCGGCCATGCCGGGCTCGACGCCGGACAGCACGGTGGGCTCGTAGAAGTAGCCAGGTCCGACCACTTTGCGGCCGCCCAGTAGAAGGGTGGCGCCCTCCGCCAGGGACCGCGTCACCTGGTCGTGGATGCCATCGCGGAGGTCGGCCCGCGCGATGGGGCCCTGGGTGGTGCCGGCGTCCATCGGGTCGCCGACCTTGAGACAGCGTGCCGCCTCGACGAACTTCTCCGTGAAGGCTTGCGCGATCGGCTTTTCAAGAATGAAGCGCTTGGCATTTAGGCAAATCTGGCCCGTGTTGCTAAACCGGGCCAGGATGCCCGCAGCCACCGCCTTGTCGATGTCGGCATCGGCCAGCACGATGAACGGGTCGGCGCCGCCCAACTCCAGCAGCGACTTCTTGATCAGCTTGCCTGCCTGGGCGGCGACTGCGGACCCCGCGCGCATGCTGCCCGTCAGGCTCACGCCCGCAACGCGGCGGTCCGCCAGCACGGCCTGGATTCCGTCGTTGTCGGTGTTGAGGATGGCGAATAGCCCGCGGGGCAGCCCGGCCGCGTCCCAGGCCTCCTGCAGCAAGTAGGCGCAGCGCATGGTGCTCGGCGCCGGCTTGAAGATGAAGCCGTTGCCGGACAGCATTATCGGCACGGAGGCGCGGATTGCCTGCCACAAAGGGAAGTTCCAGGGCATGATGCCGAGGATCGTGCCGATCGGCAGATAGGAGACATGGACGGGGTCGTCGCCCTCCACTTCCACCGGCTCGTCGGCTAACAGCGCAGGCCCGTGCTCGGCGAACCACTGGGCGGTGGCAGCGCATTTCTCGACCTCGCCGACCGCGTCCTTGAGGATTTTCCCCATTTCGGCGGTGATGACCGGCGCGATGCGGTCCTTGCGCGCCAGCAGGACCTCGCTAAACCGGCTGTAGAGTATAGCCCGCTCGTGGGTCGGCACCTCCCGCCATGTCTCGTAGGCGGTATGCGCACCGCACAGCAGCGCCTCGATCTCTGTTTTTGTCTGAAACGGGAAGCGCTCGATGAATGCTGCGGTGGCGGGGTTGCGGGAGACGGCCTCGGCGGCCGGCGAAGGGTGTGCGTCGGGCATAGTCTGCTACTCCAAAGTCATGAACCGACCGCCGGTCCGTTTCGGGACGACGGTACGTCTAGCTGCGCAGGATCAGTCCGAGCCCGCCCGTCATGACGATCCCGCCCACGATGCGCATCGCGCTGGCCCGGTGCATGGGAAAGCCGACGAGCCCGTATTGGTCGAGGAGGACGGAGACGATCATCGCTACCGTGACCGTGACGCCGGTGAAGACTGAGGCACCGAGCTTGTCGGCCACGAGCGTGAGCGACAGGACGAAACCGGCAGCGAACAGCCCGCCGAGCCAGCTCCACCACGGCGCCTTCGCGATGCTCGCCGGGTCGGGAAATCGCTGCCCCGTTACCAGCGCCGCGGCTAGGATCGCTAACATCGCGGCCGCAAACGTGGCGGCCACCGCCCATACCGGTCTGCCTAGCGAGCGGCTTAGCGTTGTATTCATGCCGCCCAGGAACGGGTTCAGCACACCGGCGAACACCGCTATGGCCAGCAGCAAGACCCTCATGGCGGGCCTCAGGCCTGCGCCGCTTGAGCGTCGAGCCAGGCGGCGACATACTGGGCCGTGTCGCCATACCAAACTTTGTATTGCTGCCGCGAGACGTAGCCAAGATGCGGGGTGGCCACGACGTTCGGCAGCGTGCGGAACGGGTGCCCGTCGGGCAGCGGCTCGGTCCCGAACACGTCCAGGGCGGCACCGCCGAGCCGGCCGGCCTGCAACGCCGCTACCAGGGCGTCCTCGTCCACGATCGGCCCGCGGGCGGTATTGACCAGCCACGCATCCGGCTTCATGCGCGCCAGCTCGGCAGCGGCGACCAGGTTACGGGTCGCACCCACCAGGACCAAGTGAATGGTGAGGATGTCGGCCTGCGCGAACAGCTCGTCCTTGCTGACGAGGGTCGCCCCGACCTTCTCCGCCTCCTCGCCGGCTGTGCGCTCGCTCCAGGTGATCACCCGCATATCGAAGGCCTGCGCGATCTGCGCCACCTTTCCGCCAATATGGCCCAGGCCCAGGATGCCGATAGTCTTGCCCGCGAGCTCATAGCCCACCGTGCGTTGCCAGCCGCCGGCGCGCAGGTTGGCGGCTTCGGCCGTAATATTGCGGGCGCTGGCCTGGATCAGCGCCCAGGTCAGCTCAATCGGCGCCGTCAGGCTACCCCTCGTATCCTTGATCACGATGCCGCGCTCTTTCGCCGCGTCGTAGTCGATCGAGATATTTTTCGGCCCGGTTGACACGATCAGCTTAAGCCGCGGCAGGCGTTCGAGGATCGCCCGGGGCAGCGGGGTGCGCTCCCGCATCACGCACAGCCCGTCGAACGGTTCTAGCCGGGCGACCAGCGCGTCGGCGTCGGCGAGCGTGTCGGAAAATACCTGAACGGATGCCTTGGCTTGCACGCCGGACCAGTCCGCCATTGACAAGGCCACGCCCTGGTAGTCGTCGAGGATTGCAATGTTGAGTTTCGTCATGGCGGGCATCCTTGCTGTCGGTCGACGATGACGGCGATTCAGGCGCGCTCCGCCTCGAGCTCCGCAAACACGTGTTCGGCGGCCATGAAGCTTTCGATCGCCGCGGGCACGCCGCAGTAGCTTGCGGCCTGCAACAGCACTTCGCCGATCTCGTCGCGCGTCAGCCCGTTGTTCACCGAGCCGCGGATGTGCAGCCGAAGCTCGTCGGTCCGGTTCAGCGCCGTCAGCATAGCGAGGTTGGCGACGCTGCGCTCGCGCCAGGCCAAGCCGGGGCGCGTCCAGATACGGCCCCAGCAGGTTTCCGTCACGTAGGCCTGCAACGGCCGCATAAAGTCGGATACATCGCCTGTCGCGCGGTCCACGTAGGCGTCGCCCAGCACATCCCGCCGAGCCTTCAGGCCGTTGTTGTAATCTTCGCTCATCGCCGGGTCCCCACGGTGGCCGTTTCGATAAACCGGACATCGGGGGTTGCGGCCGCATAGTCCAATATGCGGCGGTGGCGAACGCAATTGGTTTGGCAGATACCGCCCAACTATTTCACGGGGCGCCCTTGCCGGCCCGGCCCGTCGACCGCACGAGGGCAACGAGGTTCTGGACCACCTTGGACGGATCGCCGCGGCGCCACACCATGCACAGGGTGATGGAGGCCTGCACGTCGGACAGTGGCAGGTAGCGCACGCCGGGCGCCTGCATCTGCTGCATGCTGTCCGGCACGAGAGCTACGCCAAGCTCCGCGGCCACGAAGCTGACGATGGTGGCGATCTGCGGCGCCTCTCGCCCCAATCTCGCTTCGAACCCGGCCTTCCGGCAGGCCTCGACGACCTGCCTGTGCAGTTCCGGGCCGATGTCGAACGGCTTTAGGATGAAGGGGTCGCCCGCAAGCTCGGCAAGCCGCACCGCAGAGCCGTCCGCAGCCGGATGATTGATGGGCAGCGCCGCGATTAGAGGCTCCTGCTTGACGACCTCGCTGCTTAGACCGGCGCTCAGCTCCAGCCCCGAATGCGTGAACACGACGTCCAGCGTGCCGCGGCCGATGGCATCCAGCAGCCGGTGGGTGTTGGCTTCCTCGAGCCTGAGCGCAACGTGCGGGTAGCGGCGGGTGAACGCGCCGATTGCCGCCGGGACGAACGCATTGAAATGGGCTGAACTAGTAAAGCCCAGGCTCAAGTGCCCGAACTCACCCCGTGCAGCACGCTTGACCGCATCGGCTGCCCCGTCGGCAGCGGCGAGCGTGCGCCGGCCCTCCTCCAGGAACACCCGCCCGGCCTCGATCAGCTCCGCCCCGTGCGGCACCCGGCGCAGCAGGGCCGTTCCGAGTTCGGCCTCCAGATTCTTGATCTGTTGGCTCAGAGGCGGCTGGCCAATGCCGAGCCGGGCAGCGGCCCGGGTGAAGTTCAGCTCCTCGGCGACGGCGACGAAGTATCGGATGTGACGTAGTTCCATCGCAGCTCCTGATGGTGGCGTCATACCTTGCCGAGATCGGGTCCAGCCTCAAGCCGGACAGTCCTGGCGGTCGCCGGCATCGATCGAACTTGACCGCCGAGGTGAGTGGTCAATCCTCAACGTCCGGCATGCGTAAAAAACCGTGGGTCGGCGGAATTACTGCTTGGGCCAGTCCGTCGCTTCCACTCGGGCGCCAGTGTCTGAAGATGCTAGCAGATCGCTCACTAATCTCGTCAACCTGACCGCGTGGTCGAAACCCGTAGCCGTGTGCGTTCCACGCGCAATATCGTCTCGCAACGCCGCGTAAACGCCGGCGACGTTGGCCGCCGCGTCCGGCATGTCCGCCAGCTCGTCTTCGTCCACCTGCTGCGGATTGCCATCCAGCGACAGCGTCAGACGCCCTGACTGGAAACCGCGCGCCGCGCCGCCGTCCAGGCGCAACGTCGCCTTCTCGCCCACAATCTCGAGATGAAACGGGATCTGCGGCGGACGCCCGCCGGCCACTTCGGCCGCCAACGTGCCGCCTGCCGCAAGGCTGCCCTGCACAAGCAGGTGGTCGAAGGTGGTGCGCCGTCGCCGCTCGCCGTTGGCGGTGATCTCGGGATACTGCGTCGTCACCAGCGCGTTTGCAACTGCGAGCGGACCCGCTACGGCAACCGCGAGGTCGACGGTGTGCGCCCCCTGGATCGTAACGAGATTAGCGAAGTTCGCCGGATCCTCAAGGTAGACATAGGGGGCCGGCACTTCCGGCCCGAACCCGGCGGTGGCCGAATAAGTGCTTACGCTCAGCAACCGGCCAATTGCACCCGATGCAATCAGCTCACGCGTCCGCCGAACCACGGGGCTGCCGCGAAGCTGCAGGCCAATCGCGGCGTGGATGCCGGTCGCTTGCGCTGCCGCAGCCATCTCCTCCGCTTCCGCCACGCTGCGCCCGAGCGGCCACTCGCTGTAGACGTGCAGTCCGGCCTCGATCGCTGCCAGCACCAAGTCGCGGTGGTCCGGCACGCGGGTCGCCACCGTGACCAGGTCAATGCCGCCCGCCCGTATAAGCTCCATACCGCTGGCGTGCCCGACGGAGACACCGAAAGCCTTGGCAGCGGCATCGGCCGTCCGCCGGCTATTTGTCGCAATTGCGACAAGCTCCAGACCAGGCAGGCCCCGCACGGCCGGCACGTGCCCCTCACGCGCCCAGCCGCCTTCGGCGCTGGCGCCGATTACTCCCACGCGTATCGTCGTCACTTTGCTGTCTCCTCTGTGGTTACGGTTACATGAACGGCCGTCTAGTCCTTCCTTGCGCTCACCTTGGCCGGCGGTCGTGCCCCTGCAGTTGGGTGATTGCGGGCCGAGCAACACGCGGCTAGGGTCCTCAGTGCTGTGTTGAGGACAACCTCATCCATGACGCCAGGCCTGCCCGCACTCGAGGTATTCGTTGCCGTTGCCAGGCATGGAAGTTTCCGCAAGGCGGCTGCCGAACGCGGAGTCAGCACGTCGGCGTTGAGCCACGTGATACGCGGGTTGGAACAGAACCTCGACATACGTCTGTTCCACCGCACCAACCGCAGCATTCGTATCACCGACGCCGGAGCGCACTTGCTCGCGCGAGTTAGTCCGGCTCTTGCGGAACTAAGCGCCGCCATTCAGCAGGTGGACGCGTTCCGGGACCGGCCTGCGGGGACGCTGCGCTTGAACGTGCCCCGCAACGCGGCCGAGTTGGTCATCAAGCCAATGCTGGGCCGCTTCATCTCAACCTATCCGGAAATCCGGCTCGAGGTCATCACGCAGGACAGCTTCGTAGACATCGTCCCTGAAGGGTTTGATGCGGGCGTCCGCGCGGGGCAGGATCTTGGCCAGGACATGATCTCGGTCCCGCTCGGCCCAGCCCACCGCTTCGCGGTTGTAGGCTCCCCCGCCTACTTCGCCGGACGCAAAGTGCCCCTCGTACCCGACGATCTTCGCACACATGTCTGCGTGGCACGCCGATATCAGAATGGCGGCTTTTACACCTGGGCTTTCGCCCGCGATGGCGAGACGGCGGATTTGGCCATTCGTGGCCGGCTTGTCGTGGACGACCGGTCGTTGATCGTTGAGGCGGCACTTGCGGGTCTTGGTCTGGCCCACATCCATGAGACGTTTGTGCTGGATCACGTACTGCGCGGCGATCTGATCCGTGTGCTCGAGGACTGGTGTCCCGCGCTGCCAGGCTTCTTCCTCTACTATCCCGGCAAGCGGCAGGTTCCCGTGCCCTTGCGTGCATTCATCGACATGGCTGCCGCTGAAAGGCATGTTTCATCATACGCGAACGCATCCTGCTCGAGCTTGCCGTCCAAGCGGCCGAGTTTCTTATGATCACAGCAACCCGTTCGTGACGCTGCTTTTCGCTAACGGCCGATTCTACGCGCCTGTTTAAGACTTTCACCGTGTTCAGATTGGTCCAATAGAACATGCCCGTGGTGACTTCGCTTTGTCTTATGATTTGGACGCTGCTGACTTGCATGTTTTTCAACGTGCCGAGCAGTCTCTGGCTCGCTCGCGAAACGCCGAAGGTGGTAATGCGATTGGGTAGGCGGTCGTGTCTTTTCGACCGTCCCGCCTCAGGCTTAATTAAATCCTGTTGTCCAAAGCCAGGAGTTAGGCTTTTCATCTGACGACTTAATCCGTGTTTTCGATGGAGCGGCTGTTGGAACAGCGTCTGACGGCAATCCTGCCCTGTAACCACCTTGACCAGTCGCAGGCTTTTTTCGAGCGGCTCGGCTTCTTGCGTCAGGCAAGTCCAGACGATTATCGCATGGTCTCGGACGGGCTTGGTGGCGCAGTCCACCTGGCGGCAGCGGTCGAAGGCTGGCTGTTGCCGGAGCGTAATCCGTTCGGCCTCTATCGGCATCGCGAGAACGTCGACGCACTAGCGGCCGAGTTTGCAGACGAGATAATCGAGAGCGAAGGGCCGAGCGACAAGCCGTGGGGGATGTACGAGTTCGCGCTGAACGGACCGGACAACACACTTGTTCGCATTGGCTGACCTTCACGGCTTCGAGCCTAACAGTCGGTCTCGATAGTTCGGTTCGTTCAGCAACTATTGATTGGTCGGGTGGCGCCGTTCGATCCGTTGAGAAGCACGTTGACGACCGCGTCCAACCGTGGTCTCGTCGATTGCGGCTCGAGCGAGACTTGGGTCTGGAGCGACGGCGCGCTCCAGATAAAGGCGTTGAGCCATCAGGACCAGTGCGGCGGGACGGAACCTAGCGACTGACCGACGCTGTATCGGACGCGATGACGGGTCGGCAGAGGGAAGGGTATACGAAAGCGGATTCGTTCATGCCTCGGCGGCCATTCGATCTTTGGAAGGCAACCGAGGCTCGACGCGGTCAAGTCGCGCTGTCAATGCGGACCAGGGTGTTTAAAAGGTCTCCTCCTGGTCGGCCTTGATCGCCAAAAAGCCTGCCCTGAACCTCGATCACCATCGGTAACGCTTCGCGCAGTGCCGTCATGCCGGTCGATGTTATGGCGACCTGCTTGGCGATGGCGTTCCCAGGCGACGGTGTCCGTCGAACCATTCGCTTTTGCTCAAGCGCCTTCACCACGTTCGACACCTGCATGGGGTGGATATCCCCGAACCTGGCCAACTCGGACTGGGTCGCTACCTCGCGGTCCCGCGCCATCCAGGCGACCAGTGTCAGCGTGACGAACTGGAGATGCGTCAGGTCCATCGGGCGCAGCGCCTGCTCGACCTCCCGCTGGTAGCGATGCACGACCCGCCACATGACGAAGCCGACCGCGTTCTGTGGTGCACCGAGCGAGATGGTCGCGAAGAGCTCCTTGATCGCGTGGGCATCCGGGTTCATCGCAGTCCTCTAGCGCGGCTAGCGGCGGCGTTCGAGAGGGTTGATATCGGAACCGGCCGCGTATAAATGCATTTACACAGTTGGGTGTGGAGATACTCATGGCCGACCGCAAGCTGGATATCGCCTTCTGGAACTACGATCGCACCCGGTTGCTGGCCGACGGCACCGTCAGGATCGACGGGGTCGACGCCGCTTTCCACAGCGCCCGCATCGTGCCCGAGATCTTCGAGGCGATGATCCGCCGGCGCGCCTACGACGTCTCGGAACTGGGGATGACCTACTTCCTGCGCACGTTCCAGACTGCGGAGTCGCCGTTCCTGGCGATACCCGTCTTCCCGGTGCGTTCGTTCCGCCACAGCGCGATCTACGTCAACAAGGCAAGCGGCATCGCGCGGCCGGAAGATCTCGTTGGCAAGCGGATCGGGGAACTCGCACTCTACGGCCATGACGCCGGCGTGATGCCCAAGGGCATCCTCTCCGACGATTTCGGCGTCAAGCCCGAGCAGAGCCGCTGGATCGTAGGCGGGATCGACTTCCCGATCGGCCCGGTTGACTTCGTGCCGCACCCGGTGCCCCACGGCGTGGAGGTGGAGTGGGCCGGCAGGAATGTCGATCTCGGCACAATGCTCGAGGTGGGCGAGATCGACGCGCTGATCTCGGCCGACGTGCCGAAATGCGTGCTGGCACAGTTGCGGGAGGTCGGACGGCTGTTCGAGGATTACGAGACGGTCGAACGCGACTACTACAGACGCACAAGCATCTTCCCGATCATGCACACCGTCGTCGTCACGCGCGAACTCGCCAACACGCAGCCCGAGCTGGTGAAGGCCGTCTACCGAGGCTTCTGCGCCGCCAAGGACCAAATGGCTGAGCAATACGTAAAGGGTATGACCTTCAACAACATGACGGTAATGCTGCCGTGGTTAAGCAAGCTGATCGGCGATGACCGCGATCTGTTGGGCGACGATTGGTGGCCCTACGGTATCGCGGCCAACCGCGCGGCCATCGACGCGGTCCTGCGCTACCACCACGAGCAGGGTCTAACGGAACGCCGTCTTACGATCGAAGAAGTCTTTGTGCCTGGCCTGCTCAACACCTGAGGGGTAGGATTTCAGAACCAAGAACATCAGCCTGACGTAGATCGTCGGTGCAGAGGGTGGAAGGTGGAGGGAGTGACCAGCCGCCATGCGCTTAGAAATGCGGTGATCTGCTTTCAGACAGACCCGGTCTATACGATGACGTCTGCTTTTGCGCCTTTGGCTTGAAGCGGCCAGGCAACTTCAACCTCCTTACAAAAGTATCGCCGGCCTGTCTGGCTGCAAGCGGACTGGCTGCTTTGGAGCGGGCGGGAGCGATGAGCGGACGTTTGCTGCAGTCGCCGACCCGGCAGGTTTCAACCAACTTTGCTAAAAAAGCCCTCCGTCTCCGAAGACCCAGGCGCGTACGAGTTCCTCCTCGCCGCAAGCGCCCAGAACCTCCGCAAGCTCACCAAACTGATCCCGATCACAGCGCAGTTGGTGCCTAGCTGAGCGAAGAACAGGCAGAATGCTCATAGGAGGCGACAAGCCCTCCGACCAACAAACACCTTTTCAACATGATTGGCGCAAAGCGGAGGATAGCTCTCTCACCTAAAATCCCGCGTCGGCACCTTGATCCCCGACCCGAGCCGCAGGTCTGGGATGTAGATGTCTCGCGTAGGCGCCCCGTCGAGCACGGCTCCCGGCCCGGTTCTTGGGTCCCGCCCGGCGGGATGCGTGGCGCCGTCTCCGCGCCCGTGCACGATCGGGAACGGCTCGTCGCGTTCGCCCACGCTGCGCAGCATATCGGACAGGTCCTCCAGGTGGTCGGTGACGACGTGGATCACCTCGCCCTCGCGCTGCACACGCCCGTGGCACGCGATCATCCCCGCCTGCAGCACCAGCCGCCGCTGCTTCTCGAACCGGTCGGCCCAGAGCACCAGGTTGGCCACCCCCGTCTCGTCCTCGACCGTGATGAACATGACACCCT
>CAXUGD010000055.1:0-13178 GCA_964250355.1 uncultured Acetobacteraceae bacterium
GGTCGCACCCGGCCAGGCCGGCGGCGGCGGGTTGACGACGCCGGACCCGGTAGCCCTGGCCGCCACCCTCGCCGGCCTGGCAGACCGGGGCGTGCAGCACGTGGCGGTCGAGGCGTCGTCGCACGGGCTGGACCAGCATCGGCTGGACGGGTTGCGCCTGGCGGCCGCAGGGTTCAGCAACCTGACGCGCGACCACCTGGACTACCACGGGAGCATCGAACGCTACCGCAGCGCCAAGCTGCGGCTGTTTGCCGAGTTGCTGCCAGCGCACGGCACGGCGGTGGTCAACGCCGACATGGATGCCGCCACGCGCGACGGGCTGCGCAGCCTGGCTGCCAGCCGCAAGCTGCGCCTGCGCGAGGTTGGGGAGAACGGCACTGCCTTGCGCCTGCTGCGGGCAACGCCGCTGCCGCACGGCCAGGAACTGCTGATCGAGGCCGAGGGTAGCCGGCACCAGCTCGCCGTGGCACTTCCGGGCCGTTTCCAGGCCGACAACGTGCTGATGGCCGCGGCCCTTGCGGAGGCGACCGGCGTGAGCGGCGCGCTGCGCCACCTGCCGCAGCTGCATGGCGTGCGCGGCCGGATGGAGCTGGCAGCCACGCTGCCCAACGCCGCGGCCGCCTATGTCGATTACGCCCACACGCCCGATGCGCTGCAACGCGTGCTCACCTCGCTGCGGCCGCACGCGCAGGGCCGCCGCCTGGTATGCGTCTTCGGCGCGGGCGGCGACCGGGATCCGGGCAAGCGCGCGTTGATGGGCCGGGAAGTGTCCGAACTGGCCGACCTGCCGATCGTGACGGACGACAACCCGCGCCGCGAGGACCCCGCCGCCATACGCGCGGCCATCCTGCGTGCCTGCCCCAACGCCATCGAGATCGGCGACCGCGAGGCGGCGATTGCGGCGGGGCTCCATGCGCTGCGCCCCGGCGACGTGCTGGTGGTGGCCGGCAAGGGCCACGAGCAGGGCCAGACGATCGGCGACACGACCGTGCCGTTCGACGATGCCGCCACGATCCGCCGGCTGGCCACGGCCGCGTGACCGCGCTGTTCTCCTCGGACGCGCTGTCCCACGCGCTGGGCGGCACGATGACGCGCCCGTTCCACGCGACGGGCGTTTCCATCGACACGCGCACGTTGCAGCCCGGCGATCTCTTCGTAGCGTTGCAGACCGGGCACGGTGACGGGCACGAACACGTGGCGGCCGCGCTGGCGCATGGCGCCGCCGGCGCGCTGGTGCATCGCCAGCACGACATGCCCGACGACGCGCCGCTGGTTGTGGTGGGCGACACGCTGGCCGGGCTGACCGCCTTGGGCGCCTATGCGCGCGAGCGGTTCACCGGCTCCGTTGTTGCGGTCACCGGCAGCGTCGGCAAGACCACGACCAAGGAGATGCTGCGCGCCGTCCTGTCGGCTAGCGGACGGACGCACGCGGCCGCGGCCAGCTACAACAACCATTGGGGCGTACCGCTGACGCTGGCGCGCATGCGGCCCGACGACGATTACGCAATCGTCGAGATCGGCATGAACCACCCGGGCGAGATCGCACCGCTGGCCATCCTCGCCGGCCCGGATGTAGCCGTGATCACCAACGTCGAAGCCGCACATATCGGCCACCTGGGCAGCCTGGAGGCGATCGCCGACGAAAAGGCCAGCATTGCCCGGGGCCTGCTGCAGGGCGGCACGATCGTGTTGCCCGCCGACTCGCCGCTTTTCGGGCGGTTGAAGGACCATGTCGGCAGCGCGCGGGCCGAAAGCTTCGGCTCGGCCGACCTGCTCGCATCGGTCGAGGACGCGCGCGGAACGGAGGTAACCGCCCGCATTGCCGGCACGGATCTCCGATTCCGCGTGGGCGCGCCCGGCCGGCACATGGTGATGAACGCGCTCGCCTGCCTGGTGGCCGCCCATGCGCTCGGCGCCGACGTGGAAGCGGGCGCCGCCAGCCTTGCCGAGTTCGCCCCGGTGAGCGGGCGGGGCAGCCGGCGTCCGATCCTGGACGGCCGCGCGACCTTGCTGGACGAAAGCTACAACGCATCCGCCGCCTCCGTCCGTGCCGCCCTTTCCGTTCTGGCCCTGACCCCGGCCCGCCGCCGGGTGGCGATCCTGGGCGACATGCTGGAGCTGGGCGAGCATGGCCAGCGCGAGCATGAATCCCTGGCCGCCGCGGCGGACGAGGCGGCCGACATCGTGCACACCTGCGGCCCCGCCATGAAGTTCCTGCACGACGCCCTGCCCGCCGCACGGCGGGGGATGCACGCGCCCGACAGCGTGGCGCTGGCAGCGGCGGCACCGGCCCTGGTGCAGGATGGCGACGCCGTGCTGGTCAAGGGCAGCCTGGGCAGCCGCATGCGCGTGGTGGTGGACGCGCTGGCCCGCGCCTCGGCTGTTGCCTGATGCTGTACACGCTGCACATCTTCGCGGAACGTTTTTCCGCCCTTAACCTGTTCCGCTACCAGACATTCCGGTCGGGCGCCGCCTGCCTCACCTCCTTGGTCATCTGCTTCTGGCTGGGGCCGCGGGTGATACGCTGGCTGAAATCGGTGCAGCGTGGCGGCCAGCCGATCCGCAGCGACGGGCCGGAGCGGCACATTCTGGAAAAGAAGGGCACGCCGACCATGGGTGGCGTGCTGATCCTGGCGGCGCTGACCACGTCCACGCTGCTATGGGCGGACCTGCGCAGCGGTTACATCTGGGCCGCGCTGTTCTGCACGCTGGGCTACGGCGCGGTGGGCTTCGCCGACGACTACCTGAAGCTCTCGCGCCGCAACACGCGCGGCGTATCGGCCCGTGGGAAGCTCCTGGTGCAACTCACCATCGGCCTCGTCACCGCGGGCTGGATCGCCCACCTGACCAGCGGCACGCTGGGCACGGCGCTGGCCGTGCCGGTGTTCAAGGGCGTGTTGCTGCAACTGGGGCTGCTGTTCCCCGTGTTTGGCATGTTCGTGCTCGTCGGCAGCAGCAACGCGGTGAACCTCACCGACGGTCTGGACGGCCTGGCCACCGTGCCCACCATCATTGTGGCAACCGTGTTCGCCCTGATCGCCTACCTGGTCGGCAACCGCGTGTTCGCCGACTACCTCCAGCTGAACCACATACCGAACGTGGGCGAGCTGGCCGTGTTTTGCTCGGCCATCGTGGGCGCCGGCATGGGATTCCTCTGGTTCAACGCGCCGCCGGCCGCCGTGTTCATGGGCGACACGGGAAGCCTGGCGCTGGGCGGCGCGCTAGGCACCGTGGCGGTGGCCACCAAGCATGAGATCGTGCTGGTGATCGCCGGCGGACTGTTCGTGGTGGAAACGGTCAGCGTCATCGTTCAGGTCTTCTGGTTCAAGCGCACGGGGCGGCGCGTGTTCCTGATGGCGCCGTTGCACCACCATTTCGAGAAGAAGGGCTGGGCCGAGCCCACGATCGTGATCCGCTTCTGGATCGTCTCCATGATCCTCGCTTTGGTCAGCCTGGCCACGTTGAAGATACGATGAGCGCGCCCGGCACCCCCTTCGCCAATCGCCGTTACGCCGTGGTGGGCCTTGGCCGCGCCGGGCTGGCCGCGATGCGTGCGCTGACGGGGCTGGGCGCCACCGTGGTCGGATGGGACGACGCACCTTTTGCGCGCGAGACGGCGCAGCGCGAGGGTTACGTCACCCTGGACCCCACGGCCGAGATCGGCGACTTCGATGCGGTCATCCTCTCGCCCGGCATCCCGCATCTGCTGCCGATCCCGCACCGCATCGCGGCCGCAGCGCGCCGCGCGAACCGGCCGATACTGACGGATGCGGAGTTGCTGTTCCAGGCGGTTCGTGCCAGCGGCAGCCGCGCCCGATTCGCCGGCATCACCGGCACCAATGGCAAATCCACCACCACGGCGCTGCTGGCGCACATCCTCGCCACCGCCGGCACGCCGCACGCGGCCGGTGCAAACCTGGGGCCCGCCGCGCTCAGCCTGCCGCTGCTGGACGATCGCGGCACCTACGTCCTCGAAATGTCATCTTACATGTTGGAGCGACTCGTAACGTTACGCTTCGATGCAGCCTGCATGCTGAACATCAGCCCCGACCACCTGGACCGCCACGGCGACATGGCCGGCTATCTCGCCGCCAAGCGCCACATCTTCGATCGCCAGCAGGCCGGCGACGCCGCGATCGTCGGCATCGACGACGAACAGAGTGCCGCACTGGCGCGCACGCTGTCGCGGGTCACGCGCGTGTCGGGGCACTCGCCGGCCGATGTCTGGTGCCAGGACGGCGTCCTGCGCGACAAGGCGGGCCCGATCGCCGAGCTGGCGGCGGCCCACGCGCTGCCGGGCGTGCACAACGCGCAGAACGCGGCGGCGGCCGCAGCGCTGGCGCTGGCGCTGGGCATCGCGCGCGAGGACATCGCTGCGGGCATCGAGACGTTTCCCGGCCTAGCGCACCGCCAGGAGGCGGTGGCCACCATCGACGGCATACGCTTCGTGAACGACAGCAAGGCCACCAACGCGGACGCCGCCGCCCGCGCGATGAGCTGCTACGGGCGTGTCGTCTGGATCGCCGGCGGCATCGCCAAGGCCGGCGGGATCGAGCCGCTCGCCCCCTATTTCGCCGGCGTGGCCGAGGCTGTGCTGATCGGGCGCGACGCCCCGCTGTTTGCCCGCACGCTCGAAGATCACGGTGTGGCGCATCGCGTGGCCGGCACGCTGGACCGTGCGGTGCCCGAATCCTTCGGTCTGGCAAAGGCGCTGGGTGCGGGCGTGGTGCTGTTCTCGCCGGCCTGCGCGAGCTTCGACCAGTTTTCCGGCTTCGAGGAACGCGGCGCCCGGTTTGCGCAGCTCGTCCGCGCGCTGCCCGACGGGAGCGTGTGATGGCGACGCTGTCGCGCGCCGATCAATCGGTTCTCGGCCGCTGGTGGTGGACGGTCGATCGCTGGACGCTGTTCTCCATCATCACACTCATCGGCTTCGGCTACGTGCTTGTGCTGGCTGCCAGCCCGGCGGTGGCCGAGCGCATCCACCAGTCGCGCGACGTGTTCATCGCCAAGCAGGTGGTGTTCCTGGCGCTCGCCGGCGTCACCATCGTGGCTGTCTCGCTGATGTCGCCACGCAGCGTCCGGCGCCTGGCGCTGGGCGGCTGCATCGTCGCCATCCTGCTCACGGCGTTGACCCTGGTGCACGGCGTCGAGATCAAAGGCGCGCGCCGCTGGATCGCGATCCCGGGCATGTCGATCCAGCCGAGCGAATTCCTGAAACCCTGCTTCGCCGTGGTGACGGCCTGGCTGCTGACGGAGTCGCGCCGCACGCCGGGATTTCCCGGCACGATCCTGTCTTTCGCCGTATTCGGCGCGATCCTCATGCTGCTGAAATCCCAGCCCGACATCGGCATGTTGTCGGTGATCACGGCTGTTTTCTTCGCACAGCTTTTTGTTGCCGGCCTGAACATGGCGCTGGTCGGCGTGGGTGCGCTTGCCATGATGGCGGCGGCAGCAGGCGCGTTTGTGTTCTTCCCCCATGTACGAAGCCGTGTTATGCGATTTGTGCATCCGGAGTCGGGTGACCATTACCAGGTCGATACCGCTTTGCAGGCTTTCGGAAATGGCGGGTTGCTCGGCCGCGGCCCTGGCGAGGGGCGCGTGAAAGATCTTCTTCCCGATGCGCACGCCGATTTCGTGTTCGCGGTTGCCGGCGAGGAGTTCGGCCTGCTGATCTGCCTGACCATCCTTGGCGTGTTCGCGTTCGTGGTGCTGCGCGGCCTGCTGCGCCTGGTGCAGGAAAACGACGAGTTCGTCATATTGGCCGCCTCCGGGCTGGTGACCGGTTTCGGCCTGCAGGCTTTCGTCAACATGGCGTCTGCCCTGCATTTGATCCCGACCAAGGGCATGACGCTGCCGTTCATCTCGTATGGCGGCAGCTCGGCCCTGTCGGTGGCGCTCGGCATGGGCATGTTGCTGGCGCTGACGCGGCGCCGCACCCATGGCGACCCGTCGTGAGGGGCCCGGCGGTGCGCCCGATCGTGATTGCCGCGGGTGGAACGGGCGGGCATTTCTTTCCTGCCGAGGCGCTCGCCTCCGCCCTGATCGCGCGCGGGCACCGCATCGCGCTGATGACCGATCGCCGCACCGGCGCGCGGCTCGGTCCCGTGTTTTCCGCACACGAACATTACGTGCTGAGCGGCGCGGGCCTGGCCGGGCGCGGTGCAGCCAAGGCGGCGTTTGCCGTGGCCTCGCTGGCGGCCGGTGCAGTGCAGGCACGCCGCCATCTGGCCCGGCTGGATGCAGCCTGCGTGGTGGGATTCGGCGGCTACCCGTCGATCCCGCCGGTCCTGGCCGCACGCGTGCTCCGGCGGCGTCCGGCGATCGTGCTGCACGAGCAGAACGCCGTGCTCGGCCGGGCCAACAGGTTTTGCGCGCGCTTCGCCGACGCTGTCGCGCTGGGTTTTGCGGAGACTGCGGGCGTGCCCGCCAACATGCGCGCGGTTGTGACCGGCAACCCCGTGCGGCCCGCGCTGCGTGCCCTGTCCGGCGCGCGATACCGGGTTCCGGACGGCCGGGTGAACCTGCTTGTGCTTGGCGGCTCGCTGGGCGCGCGGATCTTCAGTGACGTGGTGCCGCAGGCGTTGGCCCTGCTTGCGCCCGCCCTGCGCGCCGGCCTGCACGTCACCCAGCAGTGCCGCGCGGAAGACCTCGTCCGTGTTCGCGCGGCCTACGACTCCGCCGGCATCGAGGCCGAATTGGCGCCGTTCTTCGCCGACATCGCCGGCAAGCTGGCCTCCGCCCACCTGGTCGTCTCGCGCGCCGGCGCTTCCAGCTGTGCCGAGATCGCGGTGGCCGGCAAGCCTGCCATCCTGGTGCCGCTGCCGGGTGCGATCGACGACCATCAGGCCGCCAATGCCCGCGCCGTGGCCGGTGCGCTGGTGGTGGCGGAGCGGGATTTCACCCCGGACCGGCTTGCCTCCGACCTGTCCGGCTACCTGGCCGATCCGGCACGTCTGGCCGGCGCGGCCGAGGCCGTAGCCGCCACCGCGCGCCCCGACGCCGCCGACAGCCTGGCCGACCTGGTGGAACGTACGGCGGCGCAGGCGGAGGCCGTGCGATGAGGGCGCTTCCGCTCAGCATCGGCAAGATACATTTCGTGGGCATCGGCGGCATCGGCATGTCCGGCATCGCCGAGGTGCTGCACACGCTGGGCTATGCCGTGCAAGGCAGCGACATCGCCGACAGCGCCAACGTGCGCCGGCTGCGCGCGCAGGGCATGCACGTCGCCATCGGCCACCAGGCCGCCAACCTCGGCGACGCGCAGGTGGTGGTGGTTTCCACCGCCGTGCGGCCCGACAACCCGGAGGTCGTCAGCGCGCGCCAGCACCTGATCCCCGTGGTGCGCCGGGCGGAGATGCTGGCGGAGTTGATGCGCCTGCGCTGGGCCATCGCCGTGGGCGGCACGCATGGAAAGACCACCACCACCAGCCTGGTCGCCGCCGTGCTGGAAGCGGCCAAGCTCGATCCCACCGTGATCAACGGCGGCATCATCGAGGCGTACGGCAGCAACACGCGGCTGGGCGCGGGCGATTGGATGGTGGTGGAAGCCGACGAATCCGACGGCAGCTTCCTGCGGCTGCCGGCCACGATCGCCGTCGTCACCAACATGGATGCCGAGCACCTGGACCACTGGGGCAGTGCCGAGGCGATGACCGCCGGCTACGACCAGTTCGTGGGCAACATCCCGTTCTACGGGTTTGCGGTGCTCTGCATCGACCATCCGGCCGTGCAGGCGATGATCCCGCGCATCGACCGCCGCGTGGTCACCTACGGCTTCTCGCCGCAGGCCGACATCCGCGCGGAAAACCTGCGTGCCGACAAGCTGGGCGCCACCTTCGACGTTGCCGTCACCGACCGTTTCCGCGGCCGCGGGCGCCGCATGGGCCCGTTCCGGCTGGGCATGCTGGGCCAGCACAACGTGCAGAACGCGCTGGCCGCGGTGGCCGTGGGTTTCGAGATGGAGATCGGCGACCAGGTTCTGCGCAGTGCCTTTGCCGGGTTCCGCGGTGTGAAGCGCCGTTTTACCAAGACGGGCGAGGTCGGCGGCATCACCGTGATCGACGATTACGGCCACCATCCGGTGGAGATCGCGGCCGTGCTGAAGGCGGCACGCCAGGCCGGCGCGCGCGACGTGGTGGCCGTGGTGCAGCCGCACCGCTACTCGCGGCTCGCCTCGCTGTTCACCGAGTTCTGCACCTGCATGAACGATGCGGGCACGGTGATCGTGGCCGACGTGTATGCCGCCGGCGAACCACCGATCGCGGGCATCAGCAGGGACGCGCTGGTGGACGGCCTGCGGGCCAGCGGCCATCGCAGCGTGGTGCCGCTGGCCACGCCGGACCACCTGGCCGAGATGGTGCACGCCATCGCCCGCTCCGGCGATTTCGTCGTGTGCCTGGGCGCCGGCAACATCACCGCCTGGGCGCATGCCCTGCCGGCCCAGTTGACGGAGCTGCAAGGGCCCCGCAAGCACGCGGGCGCCGCATGATGGCCGCGCAAAAAACGGCGTCGCTGATCGCCACGCTGCCGGCCATACAGGGCCGTGTGCAGGCGGAGGCGCCGCTGGCCGCCACGAGCTGGTTCCGCGTGGGCGGCTGTGCGGAGATACTGGCGCGGCCGGGCTACCCGGAAAGCCTGGCCACCCTGCTGCGCGGCGTGCCGATGCATCTGCCGGTGACCGTGCTGGGTGCTGCCTCCAACGTGATCATACGCGATGGCGGCATTGCGGGCGTGGTCGTACGTCTCGGCCGCGGCTTCAACGCGATCGAGGTGCAGGGGGACGGCTTGATTGCCGGTGCGGCGGCGCTGGACGCAACGGTGGCGGAACATGCGGCGGCGGCCGGCCTGACGGGCGTGGAGTTCCTGTCCGGCATCCCGGGCACCATCGGCGGTGCGGTGGCCATGAACGCCGGCGCGTATGGCAGTGACGTCGCGAACACGCTCGACTGGGCCGAGATCATGACGCGGCAAGGCGCGTTCATGCGGCTGTCGGCGGGGCAGATCGGCTTTGCCTACCGCCATTCCGGCCTGCCGCCCGAATGTGTCGTCACGCGCGCGCGCTTCCACGCCCGGCCCGGCGAACACGCGCTGATCGCGGCGCGCATGGCGGAGATCCGCAGCAGCCGCGAGGCGACGCAGCCCGTGCGCGCCCGCACCGGCGGCTCCACCTTCCGCAACCCCGAGGGCGGCAAGGCTTGGGAGCTGATCGACGCGGCCGGCTGCCGGGGGCTGACCCGCGGCGGCGCACAGGTTTCGGAGAAGCACTGCAACTTCCTGCTCAACACCGGTGGGGCGACCGCCGCCGAGCTGGAAGGCCTGGGTGAAGAGGTGCGCCGCCGCGTGCACGCCGCCAGCGGTGTCTCGCTCGCGTGGGAAATCAAGCGCATCGGCCTGCCGGCAAGCCGGCCGGAGGTGGTCGCGTGACGCGGGTGGCCGTGCTGTACGGCGGCATCTCGGCCGAGCGGGCCGTCAGCCTGTCCAGCGGACGCAAAGTGCTGGACGCGCTGCGCGAGGCCGGCTTCGACGTGGTTCCGGTCGAGGTCGGCACCGACCTCGGTGCCGTGCTGGCCGCGCTCGATCCCCGGCCCGATGCGGTGTTCAACGCCCTGCACGGGCGTTTCGGCGAGGACGGCGTGATCCAGGGCGTGCTGGACTGGCTGGGCATCCCCTACACCCATTCCGGCGTGCGCGCCTCGGCACTGGCGATGGACAAGGCTGCCAGCCGTGCGGTGTTCGGGGCCGCCGGCCTGCCGGTGGCCGCCGGCCGCGTAATCGCGGTGGCCGAGCTGGAGGGAAGCGACCCGCTGCCGCGGCCCTACGTGATCAAGCCGCTGAACGAGGGGTCGTCCGTCGGCGTCCACATCGTGCGCGGCGGAGACAACAACCGTCACCAGATCGCCGCAGACTGGGCGTTCGGTTCCCAGGCACTGGTGGAGGAGTTCATCCCGGGGCGCGAGCTGACCGTGGGCGTGCTGGGCGACCGCGCGCTGGCGGTGACGGAAATTTCGGCCGCGCACGCCTTCTACGACTACGAAAGCAAATACGCCGATGGCGGGTCGCGCCACGTGCTGCCCGCTTCGCTGCACCCGCAGGCGCACCGGCAGGCGCTGGACCTGGCCTTAGCGGCGCATCGGGCCCTTGGCTGCCGTGGCGCGACCCGGGCGGATTTTCGCTACGACGACACGGAAGGCGAGCCGGGCCGGCTGGTGCTGCTGGAGGTCAACACGCAGCCTGGCCTGACGCCCACCTCGCTGTTGCCCGAGCAGGCCGCGTTCTGCGGCATTGCGTTTCCCGCCTTGTGCAGCTGGATGGTGGAGCAGGCAGCATGCCGCGTGTGAGGCGTGACATCGTTCGCCCGAACCGGTGGAAGCTGCTGGCGCGGCGCCAGCGGCGCAACCTGCGGCTGGCCGCCTTTGCCGTGTCCGGCTTCGTGCTGGTGCTGGTGGGCGTCAGCGTGGCGCATTCCGCACAGACCGGCGGTGCCGTTGCCATCCTGCAGCAGCGCTTTGCGCGCGCCATCGACCTGCGTGTCCGCGACATCCGCATAGACGGCCGCAGCAACACGCCCGAGCCGCTGCTTCGCAAGGCGCTCGGGGTGGCCAAGGGCGATCCGATCCTGGGCTTCTCGGTCGAGGCGGCACGCGAACGGATCGAGAAGCTCTCCTGGGTGGAGCATGTCGCCGTCGAGCGCCGGCTGCCCGATACGATCTTCGTCGATCTGAGCGAGCGCCGCCCCTTCGCGATCTGGCAGTACCAGGGAAAGTTCCAGCTGATCGATCGCGCCGGAGAGGTGGTGACCGACGAGGACGTGACGAACTTCACCGACCTGCCGCTCGTGGTGGGCCAGGGCGCCCCGGCTTACGCGTCCGACATGCTGAACGCGCTGGCCGCGGTGCCGGACATCCACAGCCGCGTCGCGGCGATCATCCGCGTGGGCGAACGCCGCTGGAACCTCCAGTTGAGAAACACCGTAACCGTCATGTTGCCCGAAGGGCACGAAGCGGCAGCGCTCACCCGCCTGGCCGATTTGCAGGCCCGCCAGCAGCTGCTGGACCGCCCGCTGGTGTTCATCGACATGCGGCTGGCCGACCGCCTGGCGGTGCGCCCAAGGCCGCCGGCGCCGCCGCCCGCCGCGCCGCCCGAGGCCAAGCCCGGCGAGCCGGCGCCCCCATCACCGCACGACACAGCGAACCGGAGAGCGACGTGAACGACATGTCCCGCCGCGGCCAGTTCTCCCTGCCACCCGCGCCACCGTCCGAGCCGCCGCCGCGCCCTCGCAATGGGCGCGCGGGCCCCTTCGGCGTGCTGGACATCGGCAGCACCAAGATCGCCTGCCTGATCGGCCGCACCGAGTCCGACGGCACGCTGCGTGCGCTCGGCAGCGGCTTCACCCGGTCGCGCGGCGTGCGCGGCGGCGGCATCACCGACCTGGAGGAGGCCGAGCGGGCCATACGCTCGGCCGTGGCGCTGGCCGAGGAGATGGCGGACTACCGGCTGCGCACCGTCACGGTGAACCTGTCCTGCGGCCATCCGGAAAGCCGGCTGTTCAACGTGCAATGGCCGGTCAACGGCCGCCAGGTGACCGAGGCGGATGTCAGGCGCGTGATCAGCGAGGGGCGCAGCCGTGCGGTGACGGAGGGCCGCGAGACGATCCATTCGCTTCCCGTGAACTTCTCCGTCGATGAAACGCAGGGGGTGATCGACCCGCGCGGCCACCACTGCGACCAGCTCTCCGCACGGCTGCACGTGGTCGATGCACTGTCCATGGCGCTGCGCAATCTGGGCGCCGCGGTCGGCCGGTGCGACCTTGAGATCAGCGAGGTGGTGTCTGCACCTTTCGCGTCCGGCCTGTCCTGCCTGGTCGATGACGAGCGTGACCTGGGCGCGACCCTGGTCGATATGGGCGGCGGCACCACAAGCGTGGCCGTGTTCGGCGAAGGCCAGTTGCTGCACACCGCACAGGTGCCCGTGGGCGGCCAGCACGTCACCCGCGACATCGCCGGCGTGCTCTCCACGCCGATCGACAATGCCGAGCGCCTGAAGACGCTATACGGCAACGCGCATTCCAGCCCGGACGACGAGCGGGAAATACTGGCGGTGCAGCTGATCGGCGAGGAAGACCACCAGTTCGCCAAGATCCCGCGCAGCATGGTGGTCGGCATCATCAAGCCGCGCCTGGAAGAAACGTTCGAGATGGTGCGCGACCGTCTCGATGGTGCCGGGCTGGGCCGCGCGGCCGGCAACCGCGTCGTGCTGGCCGGCGGTGCCAGCCAGCTGGTGGGCGTGCGCGACCTGGCGCCGCGCGTGCTGAACCGGCAGGTGCGCCTGGGCCGCCCCGCCGGCATGCGCAGCCTGCCGGAAGCAGCCTCCGGTCCGGCCTTCGCCACCGCCATCGGCCTGCTTTCCTGGGCGGCCGGAGAGGGCCGCTCGCTTCACACCATCGATCCGGATTCAGACAGGCCGGGCGGCCTGCTGCGCCGGATTGTCGAGTTTCTGCGCGACCGGATCTGAACCGGCGCGCAGGCATCCTTACAGCCGCGAACTCATACGAGGGGATAGCACCATGGTCCTGAACATTACCATTCCGCAAACGATGCACACGGATTTCACCCCGCGGATCACCGTCATCGGCGTGGGCGGCGGCGGCACCAACGCGGTGGACAACATGATCCAGCTCAACCTGCAGGGCGTGGACTTCGTGGTGGCCAACACCGATGCGCAGCAGCTGATGCACAGCCGGTCGGATCGCCGCGTGCAGCTGGGGCCGCATCTGACGCAGGGCCTGGGCGCCGGCGCCAAGCCGGAGATCGGCCGCGCCGCCGCCGAAGAAGCCGGCGACGAGCTGGCCCGCCACCTGGACGGCTCGCACATGGTGTTCATCACCGCGGGCATGGGTGGCGGCACCGGAACGGGTGCGGCCCCCGTCATCGCGCGCAGGGCGCGCGAGCGCGGCATCCTGACCGTGGGCGTGGTGACGAAACCCTTCACCTTCGAGGGTGCGCGGCGCGCGCGCGCGGCCGATACCGGCATTGCCGAGCTGCAGCAGTTCGTCGATACGCTGATCGTGATTCCCAACCAGAACCTGTTCCGTCTGGCTAACGAGAAGACCGGGTGGAAGGAGGCATTCAAGATGGCCGACCACGTCCTCTACATGGGCGTGCGCGGCGTCACCGACCTGA
>CAXUGD010000056.1:0-13110 GCA_964250355.1 uncultured Acetobacteraceae bacterium
GTCGTGCGCTATCCCTACATCACCAAAGACCAGATCGCCGAACACCCGCACCGATCCATCTTGCCAGGCGAGAGCATGAACTCGTCAGGGCGGTTCGGGCGCCGACTGCGCGGAAAAAGGCGCCCAATCCTCTTGCGTAGGCCGAGAGCTGCGTAAGAGCGCTGGAGTGCGGCACGGTCGGGCCCCGGCGCCGCCCGCTTCGCCTTCCCCCCCCTGCTTGGCTTATACGGGGCGCTGGACCGCGCCTGGCACCTAGCCCGCAGCCTCCCCACCCTGCCGCTGACCGAATTCCATCAACAAGCCGCAGGCCTTCCCCGCGCCACGGAAATCCAACGCCTGGCGGTTCAGCGCATTGGCCAGGACATCTTCCGCCGCGCTCTGCTGGACTACTGGGGCCACCGCTGCCCCCTGACCGGCATCACCGACGCCGCCCTGCTCCGCGCCTCCCACATCGTCCCCTGGGTCGCCTGCCACGATGACGCACAACGCCTGGACGTTCATAACGGGCTGCTGCTGTCGGCTTTGTGGGACGCGGCATTTGACACAGGCCTGGTGAGCTTTGCGAACGACGGCACGGTTCTGACAGCGCCTAGTTTGTCATCGCCTGCAAAAGGAGCGCTTGCGCTTGAAAAGGTGCAACAGCTGCTTGGTCTTCACCCAGCACATTGGGCTAATCTCTGGCATCATCGTTTACGCTGGGGATTTAATCCGTAGAGACGTAACTGGGCAGTTGGGTGCCGTTCGGGAATGATTGTCTCGTTGCACCTGCCCAAGCGAGATTGAACGGCCAAACCCCAGTCCGTGCCGGCGAAGGATGTGGTCCGTTACCGGACTTTCCGCTTCGAGGAAGCTGGCGTGATAATGCGAACGGCCTGATTATCTTCCGATGGCGTAACAAGGCCCGGGCCGGATCAAATCGGTTTGCCGTTGCGGTCCGCGGTGCTGAACGCTCGCGGCTCGAGCACCGTGAGCCTGAACGGCCCGGCCTCGGCGGCTGCGTCGGGTGTTTCCGGCGGGGTGACACGATCGAGCATACACGAAGCATTGTGCTAGGATGCGCCGGCCAGAACCACGCTTCCGCGCAGGACTTGAGCGCCGGTCGGCAACGGCATGGCGATCACCGCTGGCCATGCGGATCCGAAGGGAAACGAGTTGGTCAACAAGACACACAGCCCTACAACTGGACTATGAACACGCTCGGACTCAGGATGATGGCCGACATCATGGGATGGCCGCAGGACGGGACGGACACGCGGGAGTATGCCTGGCTGAGGATGATGGCCGCCGTCAAATACGACGGCTACGCCGACTTCCGCGCCGGCTCGCGGTTCATCGAGAACCTGGCGATCTGGCTGAAGCAGTTCGATCCGGCGGATCGGCCGACCGCCTATTCCTTTATTAGGGAGCGGCTCGTCTATATCTCCGCCGCCGAAATGCGGCGCGTGATCGAGGCGTTTGTGCCGGAGACCGTCACCCCGCACCTTCGTCGCCTAGCGGCGCTGGAGGTCGGCATTTCCCCACACGAGATTTGGGGCAGCAGGAAGGGCGCCGCCGCATTCCAGAGCCTTCTGCGCCGTTCGCTTTTCGTCGGGCAGAGCGACGGCAGCAGGATCGACATCCTGCGCCGCGCCAACGCGGGCCGGATCAGCACCGAGCAGGTCATGCCTATGATGAACGTCGGCCGGGAGAAGTGGGAGGATCTTGCCGAGGAGCTGCGCGGCGACGAGGGAGACGAAGCGCGCTACGACCACATCTATTTGCTCGAGGACTTCACCGCTTCCGGCACCACCTTCATCCGGAAGGTAGGCAGCGAGTGGAAAGGCAAGCTGAAGAAGTTTAACGATCAGATCATCAACGCCCGTCGTGACATGGGCTTGAGGTTCCCGATCGCCGACGGATACGCCCTCCATATCCACCACTACGTGTCGACCGACCGCGCGCGCAGAACGCTGGACACCATGGTGGCTGCAGCCGAACTGGAGTGGTCCGAAAAGTCGCACGGATCGATCGCGATAACGGAGGGTGTCAGGCTGCCGCCGGACCTGCCGCTGAACGGCGAGCGGGATGCCGCGATGCTGGCTTTGTGCGACCGCTACTACGATCACGAGCTGTTCGAGCGACTGCGCAAGCATTGCGAGCAGGCGGGCCAGACCGACATGAAGCTAGGCTACGCCGATTGCGCATTGCCACTGGTGCTTGAACACAACACGCCCAACAACAGCATACCGCTGCTGTGGGCCGAGACGACGGGGAAACACGGGCCCGCGATGCGGCCGCTCTTTCACAGACGCGACAGGCACGGCTGAACCATGGCGAACCCATTCCTCCGCCGGGCAACGGAATACATCCGCGATGACGCCTCTTTCCTCGGCATCGTCAGCCCCGCCCCCCTAACGACCTTCCTGGCCAAACATCCGCGCCGGGCCGACCTGTTCGATCTGCCAGTGCGCATTGTCGGCGCTCCCGGCAGCGGCAAGACGATGCTCGCCTCGCTAGCCGAGTTCCGGCTCGTCGAAGCCGTGCTGCGTGACCAGACTAACCAAACCAACAAGGACCTCGCCTCCGCCCTGCAGCAGGCCGGCTTTCTCGACGACGGGCGTCCAGCCGTCGCAGCCGTCCGCGTGCCCATGGAGTCCGAGTATCGCGACTTCTGGGAACTTCCTTACCCAGACACCGTGAAGACCCGCCTTGCGCTGCGCCTCATCCAGGCCCGCGCGATGCTCGGGCTGCTGCGTAACCTGACGGCGGATGGCTCAAGGCCGATTGAGGCGATCCGCTTTATTGGACGCGGCGACTCCGAGCCGCGGCTCGAACAGGTCGGCGGATTGTCGGCCGCCGCCGTCAAGGCGCGGGCCACCGAGGTGCAACGGGCCATCTACGCCATCGGTTCAGGGCTGGTGGCGCCGGACCTCGACGCCTTACCGCCGGCCGCGACGGAGCCGTACCAGCCGTTCGCGGCAATCCGGGAGATCGAGATCGACTGGTTCGAGCAGCCCCTCGTGCTGAAGCCGCTGGTCATACTGGACGACGTGCACGCGCTCCACCCGGCACAGTTCGAACAGATGTTCGCGGAACTCGCCCGTCGTGAAATCCGCTTCGGCCGCTGGATGATGATGCGGCTCGACGCTCTCAGCCCCGGCGCCGTCTTCCGATCAGCCGACAGCCTCGAGACCCACAATCTCAAGCCGGACCGCGACTTCATCAACGTCTTTATGCAGGGCCACTCCGATCGGAACACCGAGCGCAAGCAGTTCCGCGGCATGGCCGTCGACATGGCGGACCGCTACCTGCCGCTCGTCCAGGCTCTGAAGAACAGGAACGCCACCCACTTCCGCCGACTGGTGCCAGACGAGCCGCCGCGGCTCACCGAGGCTAAGATCAGGGACTTGACCGGAACCGTAGAGCGCGAGCAGCGGCGGCTCGAGATCGGACCGTCGCGACGAGCCGATATCGACGCCCTGGTTACGTCGTACATGACGGGTACGCAGTCGGGCGACCGCGAGCCGGAGGTGGCGCTGGCGATGAGCCGCATCCTCATGCAGCGATACGTCAACCGGATCGCCCATTTGACGCCCTCGCTGTTCGAGAAATTCGACCCCGAACCTAAGAAGCCGCTCAAGGCGGACGCGGCCATAGCCGAAGCCGCACGCCAGCAGCTCAACGACGAGTACGGACGACCTTTCCACTATGGCGTCGACGACATTTGCGACGCCAGCAACGAGAACGCCGAGCTTTTCTTGCAGCTGGCGGGAGCGCTCGTCGCGAGGATGGAGACGCTGGCGATTCGCGGCCGACCTCCGGCGCTCACGCCCGCTATCCAGCAGGCGACGCTGGCAGAGAAGGCGCGGGAGATCATGGACGGTTGGGCGTTCCCCTTCGCACGCCGTGTCCGCGCGATGGTCGACGCCATCGGTGCGCAGTGCCGCGAGGTGTCGCTGACCGCCAACGCCCGCCTCGGTGCGGGCGCGAACGCTGTCGGGGTCCCCGAAGAGGAGATGCAGGCCCTCCTGACAAGCGATGGCGAGTTCATCCTTGTGTTGAAGCAGGCGGTCGCCCATGGAGCGTTCGCGTTCCAGCGCAACTACGGCCAGGGCAGCAGGCTATGGTGTCTGATCGAGCTGAGCGGCGTAGCATGCCTAGCCCACGGGCTGACCTTCAAGCGTGGAGGCTTCCTGGAACGACGCGTCGCCGACCTGGAGCAGATTGGCACCGCCGTATGAGGCCCCACTGGAGCAACGCCACCTCCCACACGGATGATGCCGTCAGGACGTTCATCTCCGAATACTTCGGCGACGCGGAGCGCCGATGCCTGCTCGTCGCGGCCGCGGGCTTCGATCCGCGTTCGCAGACCGTCAGCAAGCTCCTGGCCGCTACCCTGGGCGACAGGCTGACGATCCTCCTCATCAGGGAGGAACGGGGCCGGCCGGACGCCAATCTTGTCGCCGCGGCCGACGCGAACGAGGAGGCTATGCGTTCACTGGTCGCGGGGGCTGTTGTGGCGCGGATCCAGGTCTTTGGCGACGACGGAGCACCGGTTGGCGGCCGGCGCGCCACGACGCTTCTAGCCGGGACCACGCTGCCCCGGGAATGCACCGACGTGGTGCTCGACATGACCGCCCTCTCGATCGGCGTGGCTTTTCCCGCGGCACGTCTGCTGTTGAACCGATGCGAGTCCTCGTCGAAGGCAGCGTTCCACCTCATGATCTCGGCCGATCCGACCCTCGACGAGCGCATAATCAGCGAACCCGGCGACCGACCAATGTCTGTCCACGGCTTCTCGGGCGCGACGGCGGACGGAACGCTGGATGCCGCGAAGATTTGGATGCCGCAACTGGCCCGCGGTCGAGGCGCGACACTGGACGTCATCGGCGGGCACCTTGGCGATTGCTGCAAGATCTGCCCAATCCTGCCGTTCCCCTCCGGCGACCCGCGCCGAGCAGACACTTTGCTGTCGGAACACCTCTCGCGGCTGGTCGACGAGTGGCAAGTGGATCCACGGGACTTCATCTACGTGTCAGAACGCAACCCGCTCGACAGCTATCGGACTATCTCGACGCTGCAGGCGCGCTACGTCGACGCCGTGTCGGGCGTGTACGATCCACAGGTCGTCCTGTCGCCTATCGGAAGCAAGGTCATGGCCGCGGGTGCGCTAATGGCGGCCATCGAACACGACCTGAGCGTCCAGTACCTTGAGACGGTACGCTACGACCTGCCGAGCGCCGGCGTGGCAATCGGCGAGGAGCTCTTGGTGCACCTGCTGCTGTCCGGCCCGGCGTACGACGACTACGAGGATCCGGTCAGCGAAGCGCCGACCCAGGACGCGGGCGTCGTGGCGGACGGCCCGCCGACGTCGGGATCCGCCGATGTCTGACCCGATCGTCGACCCGGCCAGGTCGCGGTTCGCATCGAAGATCGATGGCCTGCCGGGCACGCTCGACCTCCTCCGCGTCTGGGATCCTCGATCGATGACGGCCGCAGTCGCGGCCGGACGGGACCGGAACGCGATCGCGGTCGGCTCGGGCGGCTCGGCCGTGGTCGCCACGTTTTTCGCGCGCTGCCGCGAGACGCTGTTCGGCCGAACCACGGCCGTCTACACGCCCCTCAGGCTGTCCGTCGCCAACCTCGGCCTCTCAAACACCGACGTGTGGCTGTTCAGCGCTAGCGGCGACAACGGCGACATCCGCGCGGCGGTCGCCGCCGCGCGGACGAGGGGGGCGGCGGGCATCCACCTCGTCACACGCGATGGAAGCAGTCGCGCTGCTCTCATGGTCTCGGACCTGGAACAGGGGCGCGTCCACACCTTCCCGGTCGCTGACCGGAAAGACGGGTTCCTCGCGACGCACTCGCTGGCCGGCTCGCTCGGGGCGCTCCTGCTCGGATGCGACGCCGCTTCGTCCAATCCGGCCGGCGGCAGGCTTCTGGACCGCCTCGTCAAGCGGGTGCAGACCGGGAGACAAACGTTCGAAGGCCCGGATCCCGCCAGGGTCCTGGCGTCGATGCGTCGGGGCGACACACTCGTTCTCGTGGCGGATCCGCAGCTGGCGACAGTCGCTACCCTCATCGATACGTTCGCCTGGGAGGCTTCGCTCTGCCCCGTGCAGACGACGGACATGCGCAACTTCGCGCACGGCCGGCACAGCTGGCTCCATCACCGAGGTAGCGACACAGTGGTGCTCGCACTGACGGGGCTCGAGACGCGCCAGCTGTGGCAGGACATCGCCATCCGATTGCCGCCGGGCGTGCGCAACGTCGCCGTCGACCATGGCGACTGCGGCCGCTTCCGCAACGCGGTCGGTGCCATGACTGGCTTGGCCCTCATTGAGGCAATCGGCCGCGGTGTAGGCATCGATCCCGGCAAGCCCGGCATCGCGGACTTCGGCCGCGAGCTTTACGACGACGAGGGCCTGCCCGAGTTCGTCGCCGCGATAGGGGGGAGTATCGTGCAGAAGCGGTCCGCCGTGTTCGAATGGGACGATCCCGACCGGACCGAGGACTGTCTGCGGCGTGTGGAAGGCGAGCGGCTAGCGCTGCTCGACGGGGCGGCGATTGGCGCGATCGTTCTCGACTACGACGGCACGGTCGTCGTGTCAGACCGGCGGGAGGAGTCTCCCGACCAATCGATCTTAGACGAGTTGGCGCGGCTTAACGCCTGCGGCGTCCGTATCGCAATCGCCACTGGGCGGGGCGGATCCGTCGCCGAGATACTACGCTCGGTACTCCCCGAAGCCATGCACGCCCGCGTGATGGTGGGCTACTATAACGGCGGCCATATTCGAGGCCTGGACGTCGACATCACCGAGAACCCGCCCGCCGCTGACGGCGACGTGGCGTCGGTGGTGGCGTGGATCCGGGGCGGTGACCATCTTTCGAATCCTAACGGGATTCGCGACAGCGGTGTGCAGGCGAGCGTCCGCGTCGCGGCGCTGGTCGACCCGGACGGGTTCATCGCCGATCTGGGTCGCCGGAAGGAGATGACGTCTGGACGCCTGCGCGCGGTCCGGTCGGGGCACAGCGTAGATGTCGTCCCCGCGGCCACGTCGAAGCTCGCCGTTGTCAAGCGGGTCCGCGACGAGATAGCGGGGGGCCTGATCGTCCTGACCCTGGGCGACAGTGGCGAGGCCGGCGGCAACGACCATGAGTTACTGCGCAGGCCGCACGGAATGAGCGTGGGCCGAGTTTGCGGAAGTCCGGACGGTGTCTGGGCACCATCGGGCACGTCGCCAAGCGGCCCTGCTGCCCTCCTACGCATCCTGGGCGCAATTCAATCGGACGAGGATGGCATCATGCGGCTCCGGCTCGCCGTGATGCTCGACAAGAAGCTCTGAAAGGCACATATAAAAAACATGACTCAAAGGCAGCGGGTCGTCGGCACGGGCCTCACGGTCATGGACCGAATCTACACCGACGGCGTCTTCGTCTCGGAGGAGCTTGGCGGGTCTTGCGGCAACGTGCTGCTGTCACTCGCCATGCTTCGACACGACGTTGCGCCCCTGATCTCCCTCGGCATGGACGAGATCGGAGGCAGGCTCGTCGATAAGTTTGCCGCCGTCGGTGCCGATGTCAGCCTCATCCGGCGCGAGACGGGCCGCCACTCGCCCGTGATCGCGCAAGAGGTGGATACGGCGTCGTCCAAGCACACCTTCAGCTTTACTTGCGTCGACACGTCGACAGAACTGCCGCGCTACTGGCCGATCGAGCCCGCGCAGGTCGCGGCGGCGGCCACCGCCCTCACGTCCTGCGCACTGTTTTATGCCGACCGCCTGTCCGCCGGAATCCTGGAGGCAATGATGGCCGCCCGAATGGCGGGAGCTGTAGTGTACTTCGAGCCGTCCGACGTCGACGACGTCGATTTGTTCGACGCGGCGCTAGAGCTGACGACGATACTCAAATACTCCGCCGACCGGCTTGGACCCGGGCTGGACGAGAAGGTGTCGAGCAGCGCGGTGGTCGCGATCGTTACCCACGGGGTATCTGGACTCGAGATCAGACGCCGAGGATCCTCCACTTGGTCGGACGCCGTCAGCGCCGCGCACGTCGCAGATACCTGCGGGTCCGGAGACATGGTGAGCATCGGCCTCATCGACTGGATGCTGGATCGACGCGTCGACGGCGAAGCCGCCATTGACGACCTCATGGACGGGGTGCTGGCAGGCCAGCGGCTTGCGGCAGCCAACTGCGCCTACGTCGGGGCGCGCGGCGTCTTCATCCATGAGGGGCCTGAGGGCGCAAGGCGCGTCCTGGCCGGCACGGCGTACTAAGCCGGAGAGGCAGCCCGCTCCGTCAATCAAAGCGCTGACAAGGATCGAAGGATCAAGCCGCCGCCAGGGCAGGAAGTTCGGCGGCGGCCCTGATCGCCTCCCTTAGTTCCATCAGCATGACGCCAAGCATATTCCGGCCGACCCCGTCGACCTCGCCCCACAGGCGGTTGACCTCGTTATCGACCGTGGCGGTCTCGACCAGCCGGGACGCTCCGGTCGAGAGGAGAAGCGCGCGTAGGTCCGCGTGCTGCGAGAACTTCGCCGCGAGCACCGCGCGCATGCGGTCGAACTTGCCCGTCGACCAGCCGGGAGCCACGTCCCAGTAGTAGAGCCCGTGCGCCGCCATGGCCAGGAGGGCCGGCGACGGCGCGTCCATCAGCCATCGACGGACCTCGGGTTTGCGTGCTTTGCCCGCTTGGTAGGCGTGCTCGCTGGTGGCAAAAACCTCGCCCTCAAAGGTCACCTCGCGACGATAGAGGTTGCTGAACCCGCCGTAGGGGCGCTCGCTCGCCCGATAGAACCGGATCTCGTCCATGCCAGGTCCTTGCAAATCATCATCTTCTGATACATGCATACTTGCATGAAAGCAACCCTGGACGAGCTTGGCGACCTTAAGAGAAGGATCGTCGCCGCGAAGGAGCAGCAAGGTCTAAGCAACGCTTCGCTGGCCTCGCTGGCCGATGTCGATGCCAGCCAAGTCAGTCGGATCTGCTCCGGATCGTTTGCGACGATCAGCGCCAACGTCGTGCAAATTTGCAAGGCACTGGGACTGCGAGTGGAGAGCGTCCACGTCGCACCCAGGCTGTCGGATGCCGGATGGGCGCGGATGGAGGCGAGCCTGAGATCGCTGTGGGACCACACCCCAGCCGACGCGGAGCGCATAACTACGCTGCTGGACGATGTCGCCAGGCTGCGCCGCAACCAATAAAAGCGTCCTGACCGATCCGTTTGTCGCGACGCGGCCGGCATTCTAGACCCGCTTCCGAGTGTCCGCTCTTGGGAGACGGGTTGACGTGCCCGAACGTCCGGGATGAGCGCGAAGCGGACTTGCGCTTGTCGCACGAAATCCGCACTTTCCGGTGTGTTCGCCGACAACTCCCAAAAATATAGCCTTGTCCGCCAGAACTCGCTCGACTTCCGCGCCGCGCGGAGCATTGCTGTGTGGGCACGCGGCGGACGGTGGCTGGCGGCGTGCACGCCTCGCTTGGCAAGCGGGGCTTGTCTCGGTGCAAGCGGCCGCATGGTGCGGCTGCTGCACCGGAGACGATGCCATGCCGACCAGGACCAAGCCGACCACCCTGACCCAAGACGCCGTCCTCACCGTGTCTGCTGCCCGGCGCTACGGCCACGTGCTGCCCTTGCCGGAGGGCGCCGACGCGACCGCGCCGAAAGCGGCCAAGCTGCTAAAGGCCATGCTGGCCGCCGGCCTGATCGAGGAACACCCGACCAGCAGCGCCAGGAACGCCTGGCGCTCGGACGAGCAAGGCAAGCACCTCCTGCTGCGCGTCACGGAGACGGGCCGGCAAGCCGTCGACACCGCCCCGGGTGTCGAAGCGGATCAAGCTGCTGCCAATCCGCCGAAGCTCGTGCCCGCATCCGCCGACGACAAGGCAGCCGAACCGCCGCGCGGGCCGGGCGGCAAGCTCGGCCAGGTGCTGGCGGCCGTGCAAACCGGCGAGGGCGCCTCGCTCGGCGACCTCGTTGCCCTGACCGGCTGGCTGCCCCACACCGTCCGGGCAAGCCTGACCCGGCTGCGACAGGGCGGCGTGCCGATCGAGCTCACACACAGCGAGGGGCAGAAGCGTTACGTCGCCGGGGCAAGCAGCGCACCGGCTCAGTAGCGTCATGCGGTCCACATCAGGCAAGGACAGCGCGGCTGATCCGGCGGCGCTGGACCGCCGCGTCGGCGCGCTCGAAGGCATGGACCTCCTGGCGCTGCGGCGGGAGTGGGTGCGGGTGGTCAAGACCAGCCCGCAGCTGCGGCTCAGCGCCGACCTGCTACGGCGCGGGATCGCACACCGGCTGCAGGAGACGGCGTTCGGCCGCTGCCCACCCTCGACGCTGCGCCGGTTGGCGGCTGCCGCCCACGCAGGCCCGTCCGGCCAGCAGGCGGGTGCCGCGCCGAAGGCGGGCACCACGCTCGTGCGCGAGTGGCACGGCCGCACGCACACGGTCAGGGTGGTGGAGGACGGATACGAGTATGGCGGACGACACTACGCCTCGCTGACCAAGATCGCGCGCGAGGTCACCGGTGCCGCCTGGTCCGGCCCGCGCTTCTTCGGCCTAGTCAGGGCCGCTGGCGTGGGACGGCGCGCGACCACCGAGACGGACGGTGCGTAGCCGGGCTGGCGCAGGGTCCGGTAGTGCGGCTGCATCGAAGGAGGTGCGCTGCGCCATCTACACCCGCAAGTCGTCCGAGGAAGGGCTGGAGCAGGCGTTCAACTCGCTCCATGCGCAGCGGGAGGCGTGCGAAGCCTACATCCGCAGCCAGCGTCACGAGGGCTGGCGCGCCCTGCCCGCCCTCTACGACGATGGCGGCATCTCCGGCGGCACGATGGAGCGGCCGGCCCTGCAGCGCCTGCTCGACGACATACGTGCCCGGCGCCTCGACCTGATCGTCATCTACAAGGTGGACCGGCTGACCCGCTCGCTGGCCGACTTCGCCAAGCTGATCGACGTGCTGGACGCCCACGCCGTCTCGTTCGTCTCGGTCACCCAGCAGTTCAACACGGCCACGTCCATGGGCCGGCTCACGCTCAACATGCTGCTCTCCTTCGCCCAGTTCGAGCGCGAGGTCACCGGCGAGCGCATCCGCGACAAGATCGCCGCCTCCAAGCGCAAGGGCATGTGGATGGGCGGCTGCCCGCCGCTCGGCTACGACGTCCGAGACCGCAAGCTGGTGGTCAACCCAGCCGAAGCGGCCCAGGTCGAGCGCATCTTCGGCCTCTATGCCGAGCTGGGCTCGGTGTGGCTGCTACAGGAGCGGCTGGCAGCCGAGGGCATCCTGTCCAAGCGGCGGGTGAGTGCGGCCGGCCAGCCCAGCGGCGGCAACCCGATGCAGCGTGGCAACCTGTATGGGATGCTACAGAACCGGCTGTATCGGGGCGAGGTCGCCCACAAGGGGCAGGTCTATCCGGGCGAGCACGCGGCCATCATCGGGCTGGACCTCTGGGACAGGGTGCAGGCCGGGCTGCTCAGCCGAACGGTCGAGCGGCCGAGCGTGGCCGTCAGCGGCAACCAGCCGGCGCTGCTGACCGGCTTGGTGTTCGACGCCGATGGCGGGCGTCTGACGCCGACGCACGCCAGCAAGGGTGCCAAGCGCTACCGCTACTACGTGTCCGTCCGCCTGGTGACCGGAGCAAAGAACAACACGACGGCAGCTGGCGCGCTGCGGCTGCCGGCGGGCGGGTTGGATGCGCTGGTCGCCCAAGCCGTGCGCGACCTGATCGCCACCCCAAACGCCCTGCTTGATGCGCTCGGCCCAACGGTCACCGGTGCCGCGCAGCAGCATGCGCTGCTGGCGGCAGCCCGCCAGCTTGCGCAAGAGTGGCAGCAATTTGACTGGCGGAGGGTGCACGAGGTCATTCGCGCGGTCGTAGCCCGCGTCACCGTGCATGCCGAGGAGGTGCGGGTGGAGGTGGACACGCAGGAGCTGCATGCGCTGCTGCTGGGCGGGGCCGGCCAAGCCGAGCTCGTCAAACAGGCCGAGACCGCATCATCATGCTACACGATCGCCGTCCCGGCGCTGCTCAAGCGGGCCGGCAAGGAGATGCGGTTGGTGGTCGAGGGTGGCACGTCAGCAGCCAAAGCCGATCCGACCTTGGCCAAGCTGGTCTGTCAGGCCCTTGCCTTCCGCGAGCAGCTGCTGACGGCCAACGGCGTGGGTATTGCCGAGCTGGCCGCCAGTGCGGGCGTGTCCGGCTCCCACTACACACGCGTGCTGCGGCTGGGGTTCCTGGCGCCCGCCATCCTGACCGCCATCGCCCATGGCCGTCAGCCGGTCGGCCTGACCGCCACCAAGCTGTTGGACGACACGCGGCTGAAGCTGCTCTGGTCCGAGCAAGGAGCGGCACTGGGTTTCTAAGCGGCACCCGGCAGCCGCCATCATCTGCTCCGAGCGGCGGGTAGTCTCAGCTTGTCGCGGCGGAACAGCTCTACCAGCAGAGCCGCATCGAACGGCATCACGGAGTGCCGAACAGGCCAAAAGAGACGCCGGGCCGACCTCTGCCCTATTTGCGCACCAGAAAACGTCTCCTGCACGCGATGCGTGCACGCTGGCCAGCTACGTCCCTGACAAGTCAAACAAATCTGCCGATCAGCCGCCGCTACGGACTAAGTGCCCACAATTTGCGGTTGTGTGGCTGGGGCGGGAGGATTCGAACCTCCGCGTGGCGGAATCAAAATCCGCTGCCTTACCGCTTGGCGACGCCCCAATGCGTTGTCGTCATAAGGTGTGGTCGGGCTCCGCGTAAAGTGGGGGGTGCCACAGGCTGCCGCCCCAACACCACCGGCCTGGATGGGCGAGCAGGGTTGCGACTTCGCGTGCCTCCGTGGCGTCGGCGAACAGGGCGAAGCAGGTGGCGCCGGACCCGCTCATCCGGGCCAGCAGGCAGCCGGGTACGGCGCGCAGGCTGGCCAGAACGTCGGCGATCACTGGGCACAGGGCGATGGCGGGGCGCTCCAGGTCGTTGGCCATCCCGGCTAGGTCCCGGGCCATGCACGCCGCATCCGGCCAGGCGGAGGGGAGCGGCGGTGCGGTGGAGAATGCGCCCGCACGGGCACGGAACACGGCCTGGGTGGCCAGCGCGCAACCGGGGTTCACCAGAACCAGGCCGCAGGCGGGAATGCACGG
>CAXUGD010000057.1:0-12947 GCA_964250355.1 uncultured Acetobacteraceae bacterium
GAGCGCCTGGTCCAGCACCTCGAGCTGTCCGGCTACGTGCTGATGAAGCGGCCCGTTCCTCAACGCCGCCGTTCTTCGTCTCCGGCACCCGCATGCTCGCCGTCAGGGTGATGATGTCGACACGGGTGGGCTGCGCCTTCCGCCGCGCGGGGAAAATCACCGAAATGGCGCGTCGACGAACGACCGTGAGCCCCCGATGAACGCGGTTGGTCGGGAACAGGCGATCCCTGGCCAGCGTGCTCCGCAGGAACGCAGTCCGCCGCAGACGGTAGGCGACCCCTGATCGACCGGCGTGTCCTCCACGGTGACTCGCGTCCCTCACGCGTCATCTTCGTCCGGCGCGGCGCCAAGAACCGCCTTGTCTGTTTTCCGCGATCAATGCAATCTTGAATTGACGCTTAGGACACGCCTGCAACTTCGCCCGGAAACGCTAGCGGCCCCTTGCGCGTTGGGGTGAACGGTTGTCCGTCACGCGCGAGGAGTTCGGCGATGTCGGCTGCGGCATTGGTCATCAGGACGGTTGCAGGGGGGTCAGCATCGCCAGACGGCAACGTCCTAAAACTCGTCACCACTGCACAGGATGGCGGCGAGGTGGTCCTCTCATCCCCTTACGACGAATTGCTCGCCCTCATAGCGGCGGAGATCCAGGCCCGTACTGATTGCAAGAGGCTGAGGGGGGCCGACGACGACCTGGTCGCGACCAAGCGTTACGACCTCGGCTGAAAAATGCGGTCGGCATCATGGTACTCATTATGACCCTGGCCAATGGCGGGAAGATTAGCTTCGCGTTGCCCAGCGACATGCCCAGGAGCATGCACGAGACCCTAGGCGTCATGCTTCCCGCCGGAACGCGGGGCACGAGGGGGGCGGCGAGCCTGCAATGATGCCGCAAGCGGGCGTGCGGCGACCCGAACGGTCCCGCGATGTGCACAGGGCGCCCGGCGCATGCACGACAACGTTTCCAGCCGGGTGGTGGCGGGAACGGAAGCCAGACCGGCAATTCCATGCACTGGGAGCGGTCGCGCTGGATCATCCGAAGGAACGACCCGAACAAGATGTCGCCAACGCACGGTCCTCGGCCGACCCGGTCAGCCCGTGAATGCGCTCGTATGCCATGTCGATCAGCGCCTCGATCGCCGGTGGTCATTCGCCCGCATCGCGATCTCGGCCAACCTCACAAGCTCTCGAGGGAGGGCCCGTCGGGTTGCACCCGGTCCCGCCGTTCCACCCCGTCCTGCAGGCGCGAGTCGAGATGGCGTCGGAACGTCGTTATGGCCGTTCCCGATGGGAACCGTGCCGGGGCCAGTCCACGGCCGTCACAGTACCCGCGACCGCCATCGCCTAACCCGCCCCGGCGAGCACGAGGGCGGGCGTGGCGGGCCGTGGTGCGGCCGCCACGACGCGATCGCGACCTTGCTGCTTGGCCGCGTAGAGCGCCGTGTCGGCCTGGGACAGCAGATCCTCGGCTCGGGCGGCCGTCTCCGGGCGCGAGGCGACGCCGAGGGAGGCGGTGATCGGGGGCACCCGGCCGTCCCTCGAGATCCCGGCGATCGCTGACCGGATTTGCTCGGCCTTGGCTAGCGCCAAATCCATGTCGCAATCAGGCATGAGCACGGCGAGTTCCTCGCCGCCGTAACGGCAGGCCACGTCCGAACCGCGCAGCACGGCCATCACGGTCGTCGCCACTTGTCTCAGGACCGCGTCCCCCGTGGCATGGCCGAACTGGTCGTTGAGCATCTTGAAGTGGTCCAGATCGATCATCATCGCCGACAGCGGCGCGCGGCGCCGCTCGGCGTCCTGAACCGATCGGTCAAGCATCTCCTCCATGAAGCGCCGGTTGTATAAGCCGGTCAATGGATCGCGCAGCGCCTGGTTGCGCAACTGTTCGCGCAGGGCGATGCTTGACAGCGCCAGTGACATGGCGTCGGCCAATGCGCCGGCTATCTGCCTCGCCTCACCCAGCCGCTGGTCGGCGTCATCTCCAGACGCCGTCAACTCGAGCAAGCCGTACAACTCGCCTCGTGCCGCCATCGGGATCTCAAGGCTCGAAGTTCCCGGGAGGCAATGGCGACACCGCAATGCACCCGGTTCCCCGAGGTTGCGGTGGGGCTTGCCCCGCTTGATCGCCCAACAAATTCCTGAGGCGATGTGGTCCGGCGCCTCCGGGCGGGGCCCGTCGCCCGCGCCGGGCCATGCCGTCGAGAGGTCCAGCCTGTCGCGGGAATTATTGAAGCAATACAGCGCCCCGCCCAAGCCGGGTAGGAGCTTGGCGACGCCGGCGCGCAGGATGTCGTCGGCATCCTCCCGATCCGCCGCGCTCTGCAGCATCTCCGCAATGGCGGACAACAGGTAAGTGCGTCGCGTCGCGCCGGCACTCTCCGCGACCGCCCGGCCGCGCCGCGCGACGTCCCGGATGGACCGGTCAAATGCGTAGGTCAGGGCCCCGATCGCCGTCGCGCCGCCGAGGAGGATCAACGCCAGGCTCGCGTTGCGCTCAGCACCGACGCGCTCCCTGAGTCGCGAGACCTCCGCGTCACGCGAGGCCAAGAGGCCGTCCATGATGGTCCGCAACGAGTCCATCAGGGCCTTGCCCCGTGACAGCGAAGCGTCGGCGCGAGTCGGGGCCGGGTCGTTCACCGCGCCCAACTCTCCGGCCCAGAGATCCAAAAGCGCGCCGGTCAAGTGGGTGAACGCGGCCGCGTCCCTGCCCCGCGCCGCCGCCGAACGATCCAACTGCGTCACCAACTCCGGCGACATGGCCCGCAACCCCCTCAGGCCGTAATGATACGGTTCCAGGAACTCCGGTCTACCCGTCAGCAGGAACCCGCGCATGCCCGTCTCGGCATCCACCAAATCCTGCTTCGCCAGGCGGAGATCACGGTTGGCGAGCCTGATGCGGTCCTGCTCCGCCTCGTGCGCCGTAACCGAAAGGAAACCGACAGACTCGCCAACTGCCATCAGGGCGACAAGGCCGACGATGACGAAAGCCATGCGACGATGGGCACGCGGGTCCAGGGCGCCCCGCCTGGAGCCCGGGCGCATCGGGAAATTCGAATCGAAGCTTGGTTTCATCGATGCGTCCACGTTCGAAGACGGCCAGGCGACCGGCGCCACCTGAGGTTGTAACGACACGCCTACCGGCGATCAACGAATTTCGTGTCGTAACCAAAACTTTAACCACCTCTGCCAGGACTCGCCACTTCCGGTAGCAGGTCGGCCCGCACGCGCGGAACCCATTATTCAACTTGCAACCGCAATGAAATTCCACGAGGGTTGGTTCGCTCCCAGGTTGCGGCCGCGCCGCCGCCGGAGCGCTCGCTTCCTGCCTCAGGGTGGCGGGATGGACTGGCGACGAGGGGAGACAGACACGCGCATCCACCTGAACGCTTCGATCCTACAGGGTGCCCTGGCATGCCTCCGGTGTTCACCCGTGATGGCCTGCTCGTTGGCCGCCGCGCTGCTCCTCCTCCTTTCATCGGTCATTGCGTATCTCATCCTGTTGCGGCGGATAAGGCAGCTCGAGGGCCGCGCCCTACGGGACGGCCTCTCCGCTTGCACCCGGCATCGGGGCGTTCCAGGGGGGGATCGCGGGATCCTGCGAAGCGCGACCGAGGGCGCTGGACGACGGGGGCTGCCGTCGGCCGTACTCTTGGCCGGACTGGACCGGTTCTCCAGCATGATGAGAGCGCATGGACCCTGCGCGGGGGACGACCTACTGGCGGCCCTCGAAAGCAAGTTATGCGCGGCGACCCCGTCGGGAGGATGGGTGCGGGTCGGCGGAAGTCTCTTCGCCCTCGCGCTGGCCGTCATAGAAGGTCCGGAGCAGGCCGAGGCGGCTGCGCTCGCCGTCATGCGTTCGTTGGAGCCGTCGACGCCGCTTCCGGAGCCGGGCCTGCCCGGTACGGCAAGCCTTGGCGTGGCCTTGCTGCCGAGGGACGCTGCGGACCTCGACGGCGGGTTGCGGGCGGCGCACGCGGCGTTAGAGCGCGCCCGGATGGAGGGCGGGAACCGCTTGCGCATCTTCGATCCGGGAAGGGACGGGACGCGGCTGATCCGCAACGCCCTTGCCGGCGAACTGCCCGACGCTATCCGCGAGGGCGGGATACTGCCGTATTACCAGCCCATCGTGGATCTGCGCAGCGGCACGCTCGTCGGGCTGGAGGTGCTGGCGCGCTGGTGCCACCCCACCCATGGTCTCCTGGCGCCGGATGCCTTTATGCCCGCGGCGGACGAGGCGCGCCTCTGCGGGCGCATCACCGACGCCCTGATGCGCCGTGTCGTCCTCGACGCGCGCGTCTGGCCCTCACGCTTGTTCTTCGCATTCAACGTCTCGCCCAAACAGCTCGGAGATTCGGTTGGGACGGGATCCGTGGGGGATCTCCTCCATTGGCCGAAATGGACCCTCGATCCCGCCCGGCTGGAGATCGAGGTCACGGAGTGCGGCGCCATCGAGGACGTGGATGCCGCACGGCGCGGGTTCGCGGCATGGCGGGAGCGCGGCACGCGAGTCGTGCTCGACGAGTTCGGGACCGGAGCATCCAACCTATCCGGGCTGAGGGACATCCAATTCGATAAGATCAAAGTCGACAAGAGATTCGCGTCGGGAGCGTCGGCGGACCCACGCGCTGACGCGTGCCTTCGCGCCGTGATCGACCTCGGAGCCCGCCTGGGCGTCGACACGGTCGCGGGAGGCCTGGAGAATGCGGCAGCGGCCAACCACGTCGCCGCCATGGGATGCCGCTATGGCCAGGGCTTCTTCTACTCGCCGCCGGTCCCAGCCGGCGAGGTGCCCGCCCTCGTCAGGCGGATGGCCTCCCCGATACCGTTGAGACTAACCGCCTGACACGGGCCGAATAGGACGCAGCGGCGCTCCCTCCGAGATCGCTGTGATTCCTCCCAACCTGCTGCGAAAGGCTCGTGTGGCGATCCGGCCGAACAGCGGGTCGCGATCTTCTTTACCGACGTGACCGCGAGGCGCACCGCGAAGGACCGCCTGCGCGTCAGAGAGGCGGTTGCGCGAGAGAACATCGAACGCATGCAACTCGCCCTCGCCGCCGGGGCGATCATCGGCACCTGGTTCTGGGACCTGCCCACCGACCGCGTCACCGTGGACGAGGCATTCGCGCGCGCCTCGGCCTTGACCCATCGCTCGGCCGCGAGGGTATCCCATTGGCCCAGATCGTCGCGACCGTGCACCCCGACGATCAGGCTGGCTTGGTGGCGGCCATCAACGAGGCCGTCGCGCGGGGCGGGAGCTACGCCCACCAGTATCGCACCCAGCGCGCGGACGGGATTTACTACTGGCTGGAAGCGAACGGCCACGTCACCCTGGCCCCGGACGGCACGGCCCTGACCTTCCCCGGCGTGCTGATCGACGTGGAGGAGCGGCGCGCATGGAGGCGGAGCGCGACCGGGCCATCGCGGCGCTGCGTGGCCTGATCGAGACGCTGGAGCAGCAGGTCACCGAGTATACGGCCGAGCTGATGCGTGCCGAGGAGCAGCTGCGCCAGTCGCAGAAGATGGAGGCGGAGGGCCAGCTCACCGGCGGGCTCGCGCACGACTTTAACAACCTGCTCACCGGCATCACGGGCAGCCTGGAGCTGATGAGCACCCGCATCGGGCAGGTCGGCTTAAGGACCTGGACCGCTACGTGGGCGTGGCTCAGGGCGCGGCCAAGCGGGCGGCGGCGCTCACGCATCGGCTGCTGGCCTTCTCGTGCCGCCAGACGCTTGATCCCAAACCTACGGACATGAACCGGCTGGTGGCGGGCATGGAGGAGCTGATCCGGCGCACGGTGGGCTCTGCGATCACTGTGGAGGTGGTGGGGGCCGCCGAGCTGTGGCCGACGCTGGTGGACCCGTCGCAGCTGGAGAACGCGCTTCTGAAGCTGTGTATCAATGCGCGCGACGCCATGCCGGGCGATGGCAGGATCACAGTCGAGACGGCAAACCGCTGGATAGACGGACGCGGCGCGCGTGAGCGGGAGTTGGAGCCGGGACAATACGTATCGCTCTGCGTGTCGGACACGGGCACGGGCATTGCGCCGGACGTGATCGCCAAAGCGTCGACTCGTTCTTCACGACCAAGCCATTGGGCCAGGAGACCGGTCTCAGCCTTTCTATGATCTATGGCTTCGTGCGGCAGTCAGGCGAACAGGCGCGGATCTATAGCGAGCGCGGGCAGGGCACCATGGTGTGGCTCTACCTACCCCGGCACCTCGGCGAAGCGGCCGCGGCCGAGACATTGCCCGAACTGACCGACGCGCCGCGGGCTAGGCAGGGCGAGACGGTGCTGGTGGTCGACGATGAACCCACAGTGCGAATGCTCATCACGGAGGTGCTGGAGGCGCTGGGTTACGCCGCGGTCGAGGCGGCGGACGGCGCTTCGGGCTTGCGCGTGCTGCAATCGGACGTGCCGGTGGACCTGCTGGTGACCGATGTGGGCCTACCCGGGGGCATGAATGGGCGGCAGATGGCGGACGCCGCCCGGGTCGGCCGCCCTAGCCTCAAGGTGCTGTTCATCACGGGCTATGCCGAGAACGCGGTGGTGGGCAACGGGCATCTGGAGCCGGGCATGCACGTGCTGACCAAGCCGTTCGCGATGGAAGCGCTCGCAAGCCGCATCAAGGAACTGATCGCAGATGCATGGCAGTGAATGGAGGTTTATTCCCAGCCCTGAACAATAATTTGGCTTGGCGATCGTAGTACGGCTCGTCTTCCGGCACCGCCCGCTGTGTTCCAGAGACATTCCCCGCCAGTTGCGCCAAGTGCGGGTGTGCAATCTGTTGCCTGGGGCTGGTCTCGCTGGGCGGGGCAGGGGTGAGCACCCCCAGCACGCCCATCTTCTCCGGTAGCCCATCTCAGCCCGGCAGCGACGCTGATGCCGCCGGCGTGCTCTGGCCGGTCGACCGGCAGTCTGACTCGTCGCGGAAGGTTCGGGGACAGGGTGCATGCCTTGCCGGGTCTTGGGCTAGGTCGGGATGGCGTCGCCGTCCAGAGCACGCGTGGCGCCCGGCGGCGTGGGGGTAGATCGGGGTGGCCCTGTCTGGATGACGGCGCAGGTTGGCGCTGGAGTCGACGTGCTCGGTGCCGGAACGGATGGCGGGTTCGAGGACGGCCCTGTGATGCGGGGTGTCTGGGGCATCGGCCAGGGTGCTGGAACTGGCGACCGCCGGCATGGTGGGCAGCGTCACGGCTGGGTGCGGGCGGCGGCGTCCGTGGTCAAGGCGGGGCGGAGCTTGCGGCGGCCAGCATCTCTCTGTCCCTGTCCAGGGTTCACCGGCTCAGGACGCCTGCGCCACCCCCTCGGTCGCGCGCGGTTTCGGACGGGCGTCACCCCCTGAAACCCCCGCTTCGCCGCCCAGGCGCAAAGGCGCCTGTCATGGCGGGCGAAGCGCCTGCGGTTCGGAGGGCACCGTGAAGCTGCAAGCGCAGCTTCCGCACCACTGCCCTCCTCAGGGGTTTCCGGGGCCTCCTTGCCCGTCCCCCAGAAAACCGCACCCGAGGGGGACGACGCAGGCATGGGCCGGCGGAACCCCTCGGCAGCAAGAGAGATGAGATCATGGCCTTCAAGAAGTCCGCCCCGAAGACCGCGCAGACCACCACCACCCGCAAGGAGCCGGTCCGCCAGGCCATCACCCTCGAGGCGGTCATCGCCCGGGCACCCCACAGCGGCCTCGCCGAGAACCTCTCGCGCACCTTCGGGCTCGACTGCCCTGAATACGCCGCCATCCGCGAGGGCACCGAGGAGAACGTCGTCCGCAGCGCCAACGTCCTGCGCGACGACCTCAACGACAAGGCCATGGAAATCCACCTGCAGCGCATCGTCGGCAGCTTCGTCAGCTCGGCCTTCGGAGCCGCCACCTTCTACCAGTCCAAGGTGACCACGGCGAAGGACCTCACCATGGCGTCCCAGAACGACAGCCGCGACGAGGACCGCGACGGGGTCTCCGGCTTCGAGAGCAAGGCCGAGAACGCCCGCCTGTTCGCAGCAGGGATGGGCCTGCAGGCCTACGCGCTGATGGCCGCGGCCGAGGGTGCGGTTCACGCCTACGCCCACATCACCGGCGAGACCTGGAAGCCCTACGAGGCCCCGATGTCCGCCACCTCCCGCAGCACCAGCCGCAAGTCGGCCGCCGAGGAGATGGGCGCCTTCGGTTAACACCACCACGGGCGGGGGCCGAAAGGCTCCCGCTTCCCCTCCGCCATGAGAGAAGACGGGAGAGGGGAGAACGGAACCAAACAACCCGCACTACGCGCGCCCTCCGGGCCTGCGGGCCGCGCGCGGCAAGAGCCGCGCTCCCAAGCGGCCCTCCGGGGTGGCGGATGAAAGTATTCACGCTTCGCAAAAGGGACGACGCCCATGCCCGCCAGTGCTAGACTACTCGCCATGAACGTCGCGCTCCGCAAGCCCATGACCACGGAGGACTTCTTCACCTGGGTGGAGGGCCGGGACGGCCGCTACGAGTTCGACGGCTTCCAGCCCGTCGCCATGGCGCCTTGCACCAACAATCACGGCACCATTGCCGACAACCTCAACCTCGAGCTGGCCCAAAGACTCGCCGGTTCTCCGTGCCGATCGAGGTCGCCACAGGGCGGCGGCGTCACAACGACAGGCGGCAAGGTGCGCTCGCCAGAGGCGACTGTCACCTGCAGCAAGATCCCCGGCCGAGACCATCTGATTCCCAATCCGGTCATCGTGTTCGAGGTCATCAGCGAGAGTACCCGGCGGATCGATCAGATCGACAAGCTGCGGGAGTATCACGCCGTCCCGACCATCAAGCGCTACGTCATCATCGAACAGATCGGGGTGGCGGTGACCGTCCACTCCCGCGTGGGCGACGAACCCTGGACGACTTTGCCTTACGGGAAGGGCGACGTCCTCGACCTGCCGGAAATCGGCATCCAGCTCCCGGTCGACCTTCTCTACCGGGACACCGAGTTCAGCGAAGAACAGGACGCCGAAGTGGGTGAGTAAACTCGCTCTGCGCAGAGACGTTCCGGTTGCAGTTAGACTAGGAGACGCAACTACGTGGCCCAGGCGCTTCGCACCCGCCACCTCACCAAGCGCCCGCCGTGCCGGCGAGACCGCAGGCTCCTTTACCGCGCAATGTGAACGCCATAGCCGAAGAGACCTTGATCGCCACCCTGGGTGGCTGGCGTTTCGTCGGAATGGGGAAGGTGCCCCTCATCACTCGCAAGGCGGTAGGCATTGCCGAAAAGGCAGGAGTGCCGGCTCCGGATATCGTACCGCACCAATCCTGCCCTCCACGCCGAGAAGAAAAATGCTTTCTGCCTGCCTCCGCCAGCGCATAACTCGGCATCCAGTCTCGCCACAACAAGCCGCGCACGCTTCAGACGAACGACATGGTGGAGCGTCTCAACAGCCTGCTCGGCTTGGAGGAGCTGGGAATCATCGTCCACGCCTTGGGTAATCTCGAACAGTTTCTGCGCGGCTTCATCGCCGCCTATAACGAGTGGTGTCAGCTGGACGCGGGCCGGACGACGCCCGCGGGGGCCGGGCGCGGCAGATACGGCGCCATGGCCCGATGTCGTCCACGGCCACGGACCACCTTCCGCCCACTGCGGCTGTGATCATGGCGTCCACCAAGGCACGGCATTCCATCTCCCCCGTCGCCAGCAAGGTGCGGAAGGACCGGACGCGCGACAGGGACTAAAGCATGGCCGCGACACCCGATCTCGGGCAGCGGTCGAGAAGCCTCTTCGATCTTGGGTGCACGCGATGGCCCATGGCATCGATCAGCCGGAAGCTGGTGTGGACGCCGCGTCCCAAGACCAGGGCCTCGCGCCACGAGGCACCGCCACCGCGCCGCACGGCCGCGATCGACACGCTCTCGAACGCGACGCATAGTGGCGCGTGGCAGCGCAGCCAGGACGGCATGTCGGGTTCCAGCGCGGCGGGTAGGCCGGACGCGTTGAACAAGTCCACCCATCGCTGACTGTCCAGCAACGTCTTCTGGCTGGCCGCCCGACCGTCGCCTGGAGCGCCCCGTCGCCGTCCAGGTTCGCCTGCACGAACGGCATGCCCAGGGCGCACGCTCGGTGCCAAGCGCGTCTCGCAGGCGCTCCGGCTCGAAGGGGTTGAACATGAACTGGATGCACCTGGCCGCGCTGCGCTGCAGGGCGGGTAGGAGGGAAGTCACTTGATGCGCGAGAACGGTGACGAGGACCAAGTCGTAATGCGCTTGCTCGTCGAACTGCCCGGTGACCTGCACCTGCGCCCGTTCGTGCTTCGCATCGATGATGCCGCCGTCGCGCCGCAGCTCTTCATGCCGGACCGAGCCGGGCCGGGCGAGGACGGTCACGTCGTGTCCGCTGCGCGCCTTATGGATGCGAAGGTGCTCCCGATCCAGCCACAGCCGAGCATGGCGATCCGCAGCGGGGAGGATGGCTGGTCATGGCGATGCCCTTACACAGATCGCCTGTGGCGGAGATAAAATTGCCTCGGGACCATTTTCGTTGCTCTGAGCAGGACGCGACAATGGATCTGGGCAGCCGAGCCAGGAACGACCCCTGATGCAGGAATCGGCGGAGTAAACGCACAGAACGGCGAGATGTTCCCGGCGCACCCTTTTGAATACGCGTGCGCCAAGGCCGACATCGGCCACAGGCTTACCAAGCCAAGGCCTCCATGAATCAATGGGCAGGCCGAACGGATGGCTCGCGCCAGCTCACCAATAAGGCGCGCTAGCAATCTCACCTGCTAACCTACACAAATCCCGGTTGCCTAGTTTTGACAAATGTTCTTATTATGTTCCCTTCCGGCTTCCATTTACTGTTGCTCAATTGCGAGGCTATTCATGTCTTTAACTGTGAACCCGTTCCACCTCGAGCTTGATCCAACCGTGCTTATCGCGCTGCTGACCATGGCTACGCATGCCATACAGGCTTGCCTATTTCACAACTTCAACACAGCTTCGCGTCCTGGTGCCCATGACTGATCCCTTGCAGCCCCCGATCTATCTAGCTGGACCAAAAGTCTCCTCATGGACGCATTTGCTCATGGGGCAACGTAAGCGGCTGGTATGCGCGCAATACGGATTGGCTAATGGGCCGCTAAAAATTAGCGTTGCGTGGCAAATGGCCGCACGTAGCTTATCTGAGCGGCGGCAAGCAAATAGGAATCGGGCTTGCCGACGCGGCGTGCACTCTGGTTGACCGTGACTGGAGAGTGCGGTCATGGCGAAGGTGATCTCGATGGATCTGCGCAACCGGCTGGTGGTGGCGGTGCGGTCGGGCTGGTCGCAGCGGCAGCGGCGGTGCGGTTCGGGATGAGCGCGAGTTGCGCGGTCAAGCTGCTCGCACAATGCGGGGGACCGGCTCGACAGCACTTGGCCGTCGTGGCCGTCGGCTAAGCAGTGGCAAGCTTGGCCCGCACCGGCCAACGCTGATCGGTTGGGTGCACGCCACGCCGGACATGATCATGCCGGCACTGGCCGCGCAGCTGCGGCGCGAGCACGGTGTTGCGGCGTCGCCGGCCACGCTATCGCGGCTGCTGTACCGGGCGGGGCTGACATAAAACAGCCTTGGCGGCGGCGGCGGAAGCCGAACGCGCCGACGTGGCCAAGCGGCGGCGTAACTCGTTCCGCTGGCTGCTGCCTTGGCTTCGCAAAGGCTTGGCCGCCCCATCGTCCTTGACGAGACACCGGTGACCACTCGCATGACGCGCCTGCACGGCCGTGCGCTGCGTGGCCGTCGCCTCAAGGTGCGGCGCCGTTCAGCTGCTGGGGGAATGCAGACCTTCTTCGCCGGCCTGCAACAGGACGGCTTGGTGGCGCCATGGGTGATCCAGGGCGCGATGGATGGGGCGGCGTTCAAGGCCTACATCGAACCCAGCTCGCGCCGCTGTTGCAGCCCGGCGACGTGGTCATTCTCGACAACCTCTCGGTCCAAAGAACGCCAGAACTAGGGCGATCGTGCGTGAGCGGTGCACGGCTTCTCTTCCTGCCGCAATACTCTCCGAACCTGAATCTGATCGAGATGGCGCTCTCCAAAAAGGCGCACCTGCGCGCCGACTCGGCCCGCACCTTCGAACCCCTCTCGCCGCGCTCGGCAAAGTCTGTGCCCTGTTCATTCCAGGAATGAAGCAACTACTTCAAAGCCGCAGGATATGCGTCCGATTAAGGCATCCACCGTTCTAGGAGCAGTTTTTGCCTCGAGATGGTCGCGCCCCGGCTGCTTTGGCTGCGGCTTCGGTCATGTAGCTGCCCTGCTTGGTATGGCCGTAATCGCGGTCACTTTGGCAATGATAGACCTTCGAGTTCGTGTTCACCCAAACCTGCGCCACCCCACCCGTCGGTATCGGTGCAGGCGTTACAGGAGCCGGTGCTTGCGAGGGTGTGACCTGCGCAGCAATGTTCGGTGGCATGGCAGTCTGCGCCGGAGACGTGCCGAACGCCTGAACACCACCATGCCCACGGCATGCACCACTTCTATGAGCACCGGACCAGGAGCTTCCATCCTTACAAGTTGCCGTAACCGCCGCAGTTTGAGCCTGGGCTGCCTCAAACACTATAATAAAGCCGGCTATAAAAATAAAGCTTCGAGCAAAATTCATGGTGTTACTCCCTCGGCACAGGACATTAGGCGGTTGCCGCAACCAAAGCCAGCCCGGCCGAGCGCGACCAGGAGTGCAGGCCCGGATCGATAAGAGACAATCAGGCCCGCGTGAATACTTTTACTAAAGTCAGTGGGCAGTTTACAAGCCGAGGCGTAGGACTCCGCCAGGTACACCACTGACCCACGCTACAAGGCGACCGAGAGCAATGGCCAGGTAAATCGAAATACGGTGATTCCTTGCTCCACAGCTATCACGCGTCGTATGCTGGATATTCGGCGCTCGACGTTTCCGGACGAGGATGGGCCCGTCAACAGCTAGGGTCCAGACTCAATCAGGTCCACCACATGACGATGGCGGCAATTGCGACG
>CAXUGD010000058.1:0-12916 GCA_964250355.1 uncultured Acetobacteraceae bacterium
GCCATCCCGGTGGGCAATAACGGCATCTACAGTGCCACGCCCGGCTACGACCTCACCACCGGCCTGGGCACGTTCATCGTGAACCAGCTGACCTCCGACCTGGCCAAGTAGCCGCGTCGGGCGGGCCGGGGCTTCATCCCCGGCCCGGTGTTTGCGCGGCTTCAGCGCAGCCGGCTCGTATCCCCCATCAGTTGGCTGACCGCGGGTTCGATCGCCTCGGCCATGCGCTCCTGCGTCTGTGCCGAAGGATGCAAGGGCGGATCGGGCGGTGTCAGATGCGGGTCCAGGAAGCAGCCGGGATCGACGCGCCCGTTCCTGGTGAACAAAGCCGTCAGGTCGATGAACGTCACGCCGGATCCGGGCCCGTACAACCGCGCCAGCGCCTCGTTGGCTGCAAGCGTGTTCTGGTCCACCCATCCGCTGCGCAGGCTGGGCAGCACGCCCAGCAGCAATAGCCGGGTCGCCGGCAGGCGCCGGTGCAGCTCGGCCACGATCGCCTGGATGCCCTGCACGGTGGGGGCGGCCGGCCAGTGCAGGTGGCCGAAATTGTTGGCGCCGATCAGGATGATCGCCAAACGCGGGTGGATGCCGTCCGTCTCCCCGTGCTGGATGCGCCACAGCAGGTGCGCCGTCGCATCCCCCTTGAAGCCCAGGTTGACCGCGTGGCGCGGGGCATAGAAGCGCTGCCAGACCGGCGCGAAATCACGCCAGGGCTCCGGACCGGCCTGCTCGAACTGCTCCGTGATGCTGTCGCCCAGCCAGAGCAGATCGACGGGTCCCGCGCGCAGCTCGGCCTGTTTGGCGGCAAACCGCGCCTTCCACCACGGCAGGTCCATGCGGCTGTACGGTTGTGCGGCGGGCGGCACGGGTGCCGTGCCGCACAGCAGGCCGGTCAGCATCGCGGCAGCAAGCCGCGCCCTCATGCGGTGTACCCCAGATAGAGCACCGCAAAGCCGGCCAAGCCCGCCGCGATGCAGTAATAGGCGAACGGGTCCAGCGCCCAGCGGTCGTGATTGCGGAAGTAGCGCATCAGGAAGGCGGTGCTGGCCAGCGCCACCAGCCCCGCCACGACGGCTGCCACTGCGGCCACGGTGAACGTGCCGTGCGGCAGGTCGGCATGGAGCAGCTTCGGCACTTCCTTCACGGTGGCCGCCAGGATGATGGGGGTGGCGATCAGGAACGAGAAATGGGCGGCGGCCGCATGGTCCAACCGGCGCAGCAGCCCGCCGGTGATGGTGGCCCCCGAGCGCGACAGCCCGGGCAGCAGCGCCAGGCATTGCCAGACGCCGATCGCCAGCGCGTCTGCCACAGTCAGCGTGGCAAGCGGGCGGGGTTCGGCACGGTCGCGCCGGCGCAGGCGCTCGCCCGCCAGCAGCAGCACGCCGTTGGCCACCAGGAAGCCCGACACGATCAGCGGCGAGCCGAACAGGTCGCGCAGGCGGTGCTCGAAGGCCGCACCCAGCAGCACGGCGGGAACCGTCGCCACTCCCAGAAGCAGCAGGATGTAGCGGCTTTCGCGCACGCGCTGCGGGGTGGACAGGCCCAGCACGCCGATGCCCAGCGCCCACCAGTCGCGCCAGAAATAGCCGAGCAGCGCGGCCGCCGTGCCCAGATGCAGCAGCACCAGGAAGGGCAGGAACGCCGGCGCGTGCTGGTCGAGATGCCAGCCCAGCACGGCCGGCACGATCACGGCGTGTCCCAGCGAGCTGACCGGGAACAGCTCGGTGGCACCCTGCAGGATGGCGATCAGGATGGCGTGAAGATAGGTCATGGGGCGGTCCCGGTGGTGGGGCGAGGGGCATCGGCCCCGCGCCGCCGCTGCTTACAGCGAGCCGCCCGCCGGCGGATAGTCCGTGCAGCCACCCTCGCGCCCGCCGTGCCACACGCACGCGCCGGTGTTGTCCGGCCTAGTCGTTCAGCGGGTAGGACTTCATCAGCCGCTGCTCCTCGCGCCAGTCCCGCCACATGCGCCGCACCCCGCTGCTGCGCGCGCCGCGCCGGCGCATCTCCCGGCCGATCGCAAACGCCGCCGCGTAGTGGCGGAATTGCGCGGCATACACCTCGCGCAGGCTGGTGTCGGGGTCCCAGATGTGGGTCGCCTCCGAGCCCGCGCCGTTGACCTCGATGATGCTAAACCCCTCGCCCTGCCGCAGGGCGTGCAGGCTGCGGTAGCGCAGGTCGATGCGGCCGAAATGGAAGTCCGGCATGGCGCGCGCGATCGCGTCGATGCGGGTGGCCAGCGCCGGGGTGATGTCGGCGGCGCCGTTGCGGAACACCGAACCCTTGCAGTGGTTGCCGGCAAACACCAGCCGCACCTGCTCGCCCCGCGCCGGCACGCTGCCGAGCCGGTCCGCCAGCCGCGCGATGTAGAGGTGGCGCAGCCGGCCGTGCCGCGGGTCGGCCTCGATCAGCGCTCCCAGCGTGGACCTGCCGTCGCCGGTCACGGCCGGCGCGTGCTTCAGCGTCAGCGAGCTGACGTGGCCCGCCGCGTCCTGCGGGCGGCGGATGTAGAACACGCCAGCCTCACCCTCGAAGGGCACGAGGTGCTGCAACATCAGGCGCACGCCGCGCGGAAACGCCGCCAGCGCCTCCCGCAGCGCGGCCTGCGTCTCGACCAGGCGGACGCCGGCGCCGTTGCAGCCGATGTCGGGCTTCACCACCAGGGGCAGGGCGAGCTGGCTGTCGCGCATCGCGGCCAACGCCCGCCGCAGGTCGTCGGTCCCGGTCACCACGGTGGTGTAGGGCGCGACCCAGGCGCGGGCCTCGCCCCCTATCTGGTCCAGGATCGCCGTCTTGCTCTCGCCGCACAGGCCGCCGGTGGTGATGTTGGGGTTGGCCGCGGTCGGCAGGCTGAAATCGCCGTAGCGTATCCCCAGCGCGATCCAGTGCGCCACGATGGGGCCGTAGGCCAGCCAGCCGGGAAGGAACTCGAAGGGCGATACGTCGCGGCCACGTGCGACCGGTGCCGTCGGCGCACGGGTGAGCGCCCCGTCCGGCGTATCGTCCAGCAGCCCGGCATGGGGGGCGGGCGTGCTCACAGCGTCCATGTCAGTCCGTCCTCTCCTGCGCGCGCGCGGCCAGCCGGCCGACCAGCACGATTGCCACCAGGAAAGCGGCGAACCCCGCCCAGCGCCACTCCCCCAGATCGTCCACCAGCAGCTTGCCCACCCGCAGCGACACGGCGAACAGCGCCGACGTCCAGATCAGCGTGGCGCCTACCGCCGCCGTCACGAACCGGGTGAAGTTGGCGCCCAGGAACCCGCACGCCGTGTAGGTGGGCAGGCGCACGCCCGGCAGGAACCGGCTGATGAACACCACCTTGAAGACGTGGCGTTCCAGCCACGCCCTGCCATGATCCTGCCGCTGCGGCGGGATCAGCCGCCGGGCCCAAGGCACATGCGCGGCCAAGCGCCCCAGCCCGTACAGGCCGATATCGCCCAGGACGATGCCGAGATAGAGCGAGACCAGCGCCACCGGTACCGACACGGCCCCGCTCTGCACCGCGATAGCGGCCCCGGCCGTCGCCGCATCCTCCAGTATGAACGTGCCGGCAATGATGGCGCAGCCCTGCAGGACGGGCGAGTGGCCCGCGATGTCCAGCAGATGGGTGACCGACAGATCCATGAAGCGCCCGGGGCTCTCTCGGCTTTGGCCGGCGCCTGAATGCGCAGGCCGGATGTGCCAGCCGGGCGTGGTTTGGACAAGGTTCGGGCACCGTTTGGCCTGGAGCCGTCAGCTGAGCAGGTGGATCGCCAAGGCCGCCCGCGCTTCGTAGTCGAGGCCGAGTGCGTCGGCGAAGTAGCGGTCGATCGAGCCGTACTCGCGGTCGATGGCGGCAAACGCACCGGCCAGCATGGGCGCGTGCGCCGCCAGCAGCACGTCCTGCAGCGCGGGCGGCAGGTTGAACAGCGTGCTGGCCGTCTCGCGCCGCCACAGGCGGTTGGTTGCCAGGTAGTCCTGCAGCACATGCTCCCAGGCTACGCCCAAGGCGGTCAGGAGCAGGGCCGAACCGAAGCCGGTGCGGTCCTTGCCGGCGGAGCAGTGCATCAGCAGCGGCAGGCCGCCGGGCGCCAGGATCGCCGCGAACAGGGCACGGTACTGCGCGTGGCTCTGCAGCGCATAGGCGCAGTAGGCATCCCCCAGCAGCCCCGTCAGCTCGTCGGGCGAGAGCGCGCCGCTGGCCTCTCCGGTGCGCAATATGTCGCGCAGCCCGGCCCCCACCGACGGCTCGATCGGCAGCGACAGGCTGCGTGCGCCGGCAAGATCGACCGGCGCCTGCGCCCGCTCGCGCACGCCGCGGAAGTCGCACACGGTGCGCAGCCCGAGCTTGGCGACCTCCGCCTCGTCCGCCTCCGACAGGTTCACCAGGGCCGGCGCGCGGAACACCAGGCCGGTGCGCACGCGCCGTCCGTCTCCCGTCGGCCACCCGCCCAGGTCGCGCAGGTTCGACGCGTTCTGCAACGCGATCCCGGCCGGCAGCGTGGAGACGGCCATGCTACTTGTGCGGCCGCTTGCGGCTGTGCGGCGGCACGCGCAGCGGCTGACGCTCCGCCGCCTCCGCCTTGAAGCAGGCGTTGTCGTTGCCCACGCCGAACTGGATGGTGGGCAGCAGTGCGCCCAACGGCGTCAGCAGAACGCCCAGCCCGGCCGCGGCGCCCGCGCGGGCCACCACCTCGGCACCCGGCCGGATGGAGGGGCTGGTGATCGGCCCGTTGAGGTTGATGGGGCCGGGCAGCGAGCCGATGGAGAAGTGCTTGGACCGCGTGGTCAGCGCGTAGTCCATCGTCTGGCTGCGCAGGTCTATCGTGCCCTGGCCCGTCACCCGCGCCTCGTTGGTGTCCAGCAGCAGCGCCTTGGTGCTGACCACGCCGTTGTTCAGCGGCAGGTCGGTGACGAAGCAGTCGATCTTGGCGCGGTCCGGCACGCCCAGCGCCGAGAGCAGGGCGTTGCCGAACTCCAGCCCCGCGATATCGACCAGCAGGGCGGACACGTCGCCCGCGCTGACCAGCACCAGCTTCAGTTCGCCATTGCCCTGGCCCATCATGCTGGCCACCGAGTTGCCGTTCGTGTCGATCCGCGCCTGGCCGCCGATCACGCCGTTGCCCTGGAAACTATGTGTGGCCTTCATCAGCCGCGACAGCTCGATGTGGCGGAAGCTGACATCGGCGTTCGTGTGCAGGATGTTGTTGGCACCGGGCGCCAGCAGGATGGTGCTGGCGATGTCGCCGTTGCCGACCACGAAGTCGAGCGGGTGCAGGTCGATGCGCCCATCGACCAGATCCAGCTTGACCACGAGCTTGTCGAACGGCGTGTATTTGTTCTCGATGTGGTCGGCGCGGTAATTCAGGTGGATGTCCGCCGCGCGTATCTTGGGCAGGTTGAACGGGGTGCTGGAGAACAGGGCCTTGCTCGTTTTCGCGTGCTCAACCTCGCGCTTTTGCGCCACCGTCTCTCCCGCGGTCTTGTCGGCGCGTCCCGCCGGTGCACCGATGAAGCCGCCGAGGTCGGCCAGGTCCACCCTCCGGGAGACGAGGTTCATCACCACGTCCGGGCGCTGGCCGGCGCGCGGATCGACCAGGATGTCGCCGCCGAGGTCCGACGACCCCACCCGCCCGGCAAAATCGGTGAAGCGGATGCGCGGCGGCTGGTAGTCGAGGTTGCCGGTGATGGCGAAGGGCGGGGTTTGCGGGATGGGGATGCCGGTCAGCGGGTATGTCTGCGACATGTCCGGGCCGGAAACGCTGAGCTTCAGCCTGGCGCCGGCGAAATTCAACGGGTTCTGGACGGTGCCCACCAGTGACACCTTGGTCGGCCCGTTCGCCAGGTGCAGATCGATCGGGTAGGGGTGCTGCGCATCCCGGATCGACAGCAGGGCGCCGCCCACGAACTGCGCGGTGACCGGCTGGCCCGCATAAGTCCCGCGCGCGTCGGCCGTCAGCGCGGCGGGCGCGTTGCCCGCGGCCGGACGGGTCGCGATTGCCGCGGTGAAGTCGGACCGCAGCTTCGGATCGATCACGCGGGCGGTGCCGCCATTGATGACCAGGTCGCCGATTTGCGGCGGTGCCGCCGGCTTGGCACCGGGCTTGGCGGCGGGCAGCTTGAGCGTGAAGTTGTTCTGCCCGCTGGGCAGCGCGGTTGCGTGCACATCCGGCCGGTCCAGCGTGATGGACGGCAACACGATCGTGCCATGACGGAAGTATTCCATCACGTTGGCCACCACCGTCAGCCGGGCCAGGTGGGCCAGCGGCGCCTGCTGGGGAAAGCCGTCGGGATTGGCCACCGTCACGTCGTCGGCGGCGACCGTGGTCTGCCGGCCGAGGCGGACATGCAGGTGGCTGATCGTCACCTTGCGGCCGATCGCCGCCGAGGCCCGCGACTGCACGATCGGGATGAACCAGTCCCAGTTCCACAGCAGGACCAGGGCAATTACGGCAATGGCCAGCACGCCGAACACGAGCGCGGTGACGCGTAGGCCGCGGCGGCGAGGGGGGGTGGCGGCGGTCTGCTCCATGCGGCGGCCAACGCCCAAGCCGCCCGGCGGTTTGCGCGCAGCCGTTACGGCAGGCGTGAGCCGGGCGTGAAAGATGCTGTATTGCCAGGGTGTTCGCTGACCTCCACCTGCTCCAGCCACACGCGCTCCGCCGTTTCGCGCGCGATGTAGCCACTGGCCCAGCGGTGCGCCAGGCCGGCAAACGCCTCGCATCCCACCTCGTCCAGCACCAGGAGGCGCGCCAGGCCGGCAGACTCCAGCCCGCGCCAGACAGGCAGGTCGGGGTCGTCCGCGGCAGCCAGCAGGGTGTGGTCGAACGTCTCGTGAAGCCAGGTGCGGAGCGGCTTCAGGCTGCCGAAATCGACGCACCAGGCGCGATCGTCCAGCGTCGTGCAGGCGAAGGTGAAGCGGAAGGCCAGCGCGTAACCGTGCAGGAACCGGCAATGCGAGTGCCTGGCCTGCCACTGGCGAAACGCGCAGGTCAGTCCCTCGTCATGGCCGTAGGCCTTGATCACGCGCCAGGCGGCGGGGGTGCTCTGCATCGCCCCTGGCATAAATCTCCCGGCCTTGCCCGGTCAAACCGCGTGGGTGGGGGCCGTTTGCAAAACGGCCGACCCATCCCCATCATGCACGAGCCAGACTGGTGAAATAGGATATTTCACACTGCTTTGGTGTACTTCAGGCATCACGGGCGAGGTTGACGATGTTCGATTGCACGGCGCCGGATTGCTGCATCGACCTGCCGGGTGGCGATAGCTGGACCAGCAGCGCACCGAGGCTCGACGGCCACGTTTCCGACAGCCTCTGCGTCCTGCGTCGCGCGCTGCTGGGCGAGCACGCCGGCAGCATCGCTGCCGTTTCCTCCTTCGGCGCGGACTCCGCCGTGCTGCTGGCCCTGGTGGCCGAAATCGACCGGGCGACCCCGGTGATCTTCGTCGATACGCGGCAGCACTTCGCCGAAACGCTCGCCTATCGCGACACGCTGGCCCGGCGGCTGGGGCTCATGGATGTGCGCAGCGTGGGTCCCACCGATGCGGCGTTGGCCGATGCCGACCCCACGGCCGAGCTGTGGCAGTTCGACCCGGATGCCTGCTGCACGCTGCGCAAGGTGACCCCGCTGGACCGCGCGCTGGCGCCCTTCGGCGCCTGGATCACCGGCCGCAAGCGCCACCAGTCGCCCGGCCGCGCCGCCTTGCCGGTGGTCGAGCGGGTGGATGGCAAGACCAAGATCAACCCGCTGGCCGCCTGGAGCGCCGCACAGATCGAGGCGGAGCTGGTCCGCCGCCGTCTGCCGCGCCACGCGCTGAGCCTGGCCGGCTATCCCTCCATCGGCTGCGCCACCTGCACGCGCGCGGTGGCCGCCGGCCAGGACCCGCGCAGCGGCCGCTGGGCCGGCACCGGCAAGACCGAGTGCGGCATCCACCTCCAGCACGACCCGGCCGCCGCCATCTAGTCGCGGACCGCATGCGCCTGCATACCTGCGCGCATGACCCAACCGTCGGTTACCGTCCAGCGGCAGGCCTGGCGCGCAGGGGAGGCGGTGCCGGGCGAGCGCTGCCTGGCCGAGGAGACGGCCGTTGCGATCACCTACAACCGGGTGACCCACGCCGTGATGATGGCCACCCCGGCCGACCTCGGAGACTTCGCCGTGGGGTTCAGCCTGTCGGAGCAGATCGTGCCGTCCGCGGCCGACATAGACGATCTCGCGATTGTGGAGGCGGAAGGCGGCATCGAGCTGCGGCTGTGGATCGCCGCGGGCCACATGGCCGCGCTGGAACGACGCCGCCGGCGCCTGGCGGGCGCCACGGGCTGCGGCATGTGCGGCCTGGAAAGCCTGGAGGAAGCCTTGCGGCCGGTGCCGGAGGTGCCGCGGGGCCGTGCATTTGCCGCCGGAGCGATCGCTTCGGCCGCGGCCAGCCTGTCGGCCGCACAGACCCTCAACCGGCAGACGCGCGCGGTGCACGCAGCGGGGTTCTGGGCCGAGGGACAGGGGTTACTGGCGGTTCGCGAGGACGTGGGACGTCACAACGCGCTCGATAAGCTGGGCGGCGCGCTGGTGCGGGGTGCCGTCGCCGCCGACACCGGCATCGTTGTGCTGACCAGCCGCCTGTCGATCGAGCTGGTGCAAAAGGCGGCGCGCATGGGGGTGCCGGTGCTGGTGGCCGTGTCGGCACCCACCGCGCTCGCGGTGCGGGCAGCCGACCGCGCGGGCATGACACTGATCGGCGTGGCGCGCGATGACGGTTTCGAGGTCTTCACCTGTCCGGATCGAGTGCGCGGAGTGTGAAAAGATCTAGCACAGGACGTTGGCGTCGATCACCCTAGCCGCGGATGGCCGTGATCTCGTCAGCAAGCCGCTTTTGCCTCGCGGCGGCGCTCGTGCAGGATGAACTCCGTGTAGCCGTTCGGCTGCACGCGGCCGCGGAAGACGAGGTCGCACGCCGCGCGGAAGGCCGGACCGTCGAAACCCGGGGCCATCGGCCTGTAGCCGGGATCGCCGGCGTTCTGCCGATCGACCACGGCGGCCATGCGGCGCAGCGTATCGGCCACCTGCGCCTGGCTCACCACGCCGTGCAGCAGCCAGTTGGCGATGTGCTGGCTGGAGATGCGCAGCGTCGCGCGGTCTTCCATCAGCCCCACGTCGTGGATGTCGGGCACCTTGGAGCAGCCGACCCCCTCATCCACCCAGCGCACCACGTAGCCCAGTATGCCCTGCGCGTTGTTGTCCAGTTCCTGCTGCACGTCGTCCGGCGCCCAGTTGCTGGCCTCCACCGGGATCGTTAGCAGGTCGGACAGGCTGGCCCGGGGGCGCCGCGCCAGCTCCGCCTGGCGCGCGGCCACATCGACCTGGTGGTAATGGATCGCATGCAGCGTGGCCGCGGTGGGCGAGGGGACCCAGGCGGTGTTGGCACCGGCCATGGGGTGGCCGACCTTCTGCGCCAGCATGTCGGCCATCCGGTCGGGCGCCGCCCACATGCCCTTGCCGATCTGCGCATGGCCGCGCAGTCCGCAGGCCAGCCCCACATCGACGTTCTGGTTTTCGTAGGCGGGCAGCCACTTCGTGGCCTTCATGTCGTTCTTGCGCACCATCGTGCCCGCCTCCATGGAGGTGTGCATCTCGTCGCCGGTGCGGTCCAAAAACCCGGTGTTGATGAAGAACACGCGGTCGGCGGCGGCGTGGATGCAGGCGGCCAGGTTGGCGCTGGTCCGCCGCTCCTCGTCCATGATGCCCATCTTCAGCGAGCGCTTGGGCAACGCCAGCAGGTCCTCCACGCGCCCGAACAGCTCGGCGGCAAAGGCCACCTCGTCGGGCCCATGCATCTTCGGCTTAACGATGTACATCGACCCGGTGCGGCTGTTGCGCAAGCGCGGCATGCCGCGCAGGTCGTGGGTGGCGATCAGCGCGGTTATCGCGCAGTCCAGCATGGTTTCCGGTACCTGGCTGCCCTCCTCGGTCAGCACTGCGTCGGTGTACATGTGGTGGCCGACGTTGCGGACCAGCATCAGGCTGCGGCCGGGCAGGCTCAGCGTGCGGCCATCGGGCGCGGTGAACGACAGGTCGGCCTGCAACCGCCGCTGGATGGTCTGGCCGCCTTTCTGCACGTCCGCCTGCAAGCTGCCCTGCGTCAGGCCCAACCAGTTGCGGTACACTTCCACCTTGTCGGCCGCATCCACGGCGGCCACGCTGTCCTCGCAATCCATGATGGTGCTGACGGCCGATTCCAGGATCACGTCGGCAACACCGGCCGGATCGCCGGCGCCGATCGTCTGGCCGCGGTCGATCCTGACCGTCAAATGCAGGCCGTTCTGCTTCAGCAGGATGGCGCTGGGTGCGCCGGCTTCGCCCTGGAACCCGACGAACTGGGCGGGGTCGGCCACCGTCAGCACGCCGCGCGCGGTCTGCACGGCCAGCTTGCCGTCCGTGACCGCGTAGCCTGTGGCACCGGCGTAGCTGCCGCCGGCCAGCGGCACCGTCCGGTCGAGAAAGGCCCTCGCGAACGCGATCACCTGCGCCCCGCGTTGCGCGTTGTAACCGCGGCCGCGCTCGGCACCCGGCAGCTCGGGCAGCGCGTCCGTGCCGTACAGCGCGTCGTACAGGCTGCCCCAGCGCGCATTGGCGGCGTTCAGCGCGTAGCGCGCATTGGAGATCGGCACCACGAGCTGCGGCCCGGCGATCCGCGCGATCTCCGCATCCACGTTGGCGGTGGTCACCGTGAACGGCGCCGGCTCGGGCTGCAGGTAGCCGATCTCGCGCAGGAAGGCCTCGTAGCCCGCCTGGTCGAAGGCCTGCGCACGGTGTGCCACGTGCCAGGCATCGATCTTGGCTTGCAGCGCGTCCCGGTGGTCGAGCAGCGCGCGGTTGCGCGGCGCCATGTCTCGTAATACCTCGGCGAAGCCGGCCCAGAACTGCGCACCGGTCAGCCCGGTGCCGCGCGCAGCCTCGTCGGACACGAAATCGTGCAACACCCGGGCGATCTTCAACCCGCCGGCCTCAACGTATTCCATGTCCGCTGCCCCGTGTCCGTTCCGCGCCCCTGTTTTGCCGCGCCGCTGCCGCCGCGCAACCCCTGCGGCTGCCTTTCCCGGCGCCGCAGGCGCCTTACTCATTGCCTAAAGGAGTGGCCGGCGATGACGCCGCACGATAAGGCCTTGGACAGGGTGCTGGCCGAAAGCGCCGCGCTGTTGGCCCAGGGCGAAGCCGATGCCGAAAGCCCTTGGCGCAACCCGACGCTGGTCACGCTGGGGCTGGACGGCGCCCCGCAGGCCCGCACCGTCGTGTTGCGCCGCGCGGACTTTGCGGCACGGCAAGTCGAGACCCACACGGATGTGCGTTCGGCCAAGTACCGCGAGTTGCAGGCGCAGCCGGCCGCCGGCCTGCACGGCTGGGACACGGAGGGCCGGGTACAACTCCGCCTGACCGGCTCGGCTACGCTGCACACGGCCGACGGCGTGGCCGACGCTGCCTGGGCCTCTCTGCGGTCGCAGACGCGGGCGACCTACGCGGTCACGCCGGGTCCGGGCACCCCCTTGGTCTCGCCCGACGACCCTGGCCAGACGGACGAAGCGGGGGCGCGCGCCGCCTTTTGCGTCGTGCGGCTCACCTTCAACCGGCTGGAATACCTCCACCTACGGCAGGGCGGCCATCGCCGGGCCAGGTTCACCTGGACGGGTGCACAGCGCCTGGCGACGTGGCTGGTACCTTGACGCCCGTTTCCGGGGCCTAGGGGTTGCAGATCGCCTCGCCGTCCCCCGGCCCGTTGCCGCGGTTGCTGGCGCCTGCCGAGCAGAGGTCGTAGTCGCGGTTCTGCCGCGTCGAGGGGCTGGTATATTTCCAGGGGTGGTTCCAGGGGTCGCGCGGGTCCTGCTCGCCCTTCAGGTAGGGACCGTTCCAGTTCTCCACCTCCGACGGCTTGGTGACCAGCGACACCAAGCCCTGCTCGGTGGTGGGGTAGCCGCCGACGTCGAGCTTGTAGAGGTCGAGCACCGAGCCTAGCCGTTCGATCTGCTGGCGGGCCACCGAGTTCTTGGCGCCGCCTAGCTGCTTCAGTGCCGCCGGTGCCACGAAGGCGACCAGCAGGCCCAGGATCGCGATCACCACCAGCAGTTCCAGCAGGGTAAAGCCTGCGTCCCGGCGTGGCGCTCCACGGTCAGTGTCTCGGGGCTGGGTCACGGTCGGATGTCCTGTGCGCATGGCCGTCTTCTGCGTCTTGGCGGCACGCCCCGCAATAACCGTCGCATGAACATCGTGACATGCAGCCGACGCACCGGCGCGCTTTCCAGCCGAACACGAAAATGCGATGAAGGGAACTCTTCGTCACGAAGGTGATCCCGCCGATGGCCGTGCCGTTCCTGGCCTGCATGTTGGCCACCGCGCATTTCTATGCTCTGCCGCCGCGGGTGCTGCCGGTGATTCAGGCGGTGGAGGGAGGCCGGCCAGGCCTGGTGCACGCCAACACCGATGGCTCGGCCGATCTAGGGCTGATGCAGATCAACACGCTCTGGGTGCCGCTGGTGGCGGAGGCGGCGGGCACCGACGCTGCCGCGGCACGGGCGCGGTTGACGGACGACCCGTGCTTCTCCATCGCGGCCGCCGGCGCCATCCTCCGCGCCTACCTGCGCGAGACCGGCGGCGACCTGATGCACGCGGTCGGCAACTACCATTCCCATACCGGACCGCTCAACACCGCCTACCAGGCGCTGGTGCTGGGCCGCGCACGCCAGATGTTCGCGCAGCCAGGACGCTAGCTTCGGGCGCGTCGGGCTGGGTTGAGGTTGGCCTATTGCGCCCAGATGCCGACCCTAGATGCCGCCGCTATCCTGGCGGGGAGCGCGCGACGCTCCCCGCCACCGCCGCTCAGCGATGCGGCGCGGCCGGTGCGGCCGGAGCCGCAGGGGCGGGCTGGGCCGCCGCCGCCTGCGCCGTGG
>CAXUGD010000059.1:0-12875 GCA_964250355.1 uncultured Acetobacteraceae bacterium
GGGTAGGATCGCGGCGGACCAGCAGGCGCACGTGCCACCCGGCTGCGGCCAGGGCCGCGGCGCAGTGACGGCCCAGGAACCCCGTGCCGCCGGTGATGGCGGCTACTCTGGCCGTCACGCCGGCACGGGCGCTTCCGCGAGCGTTCCCGCCAGGTAGCGCAGCCGGGTGGCCGAGCGGCTGAGCTTGCCCGAGGTGGTGTAGGGCAGCGTGTTGGCCGGCAGCAGCACCACCCGGCCTTCCAGCCCGTGTGCCGCGCGCATCGCCTCGCCGATCGCTTGCACCACCGTTTCGCGCGCCCCGCGTTCAGAGACGGCGCGCGCCTCGGCCGCCAGGATCAGTATTTCGCGGCCGTCCTCCTCCACCGAAAAGGCGGCGACGTTGCCGGTGCGCACGGCCGGCACGGCCTGCTCGATTGTCCACTCGAGGTCCTGCGGCCAGATGTTGCGGCCGTTGATGATGATCAGGTCCTTGGCCCGGCCGGTGATCACCAGCGCCCCGCGCAGCCAGTAGCCGAGGTCGCCGGTGTCCAGCCAGCCGTCGGGCGAGAGCACGGCGGCGGTCTCCGCCGGCCGGCCGTCATAGCCGCGCATCAGGCTGGGGCCGCGCACCACGATACGGCCCACCCGGCGCTCGGGAAGCATGGCGCCGTCCTGCCCGCGTATCTGCACGTCGTGCTCCGGCAACGGCGTGCCGCACAGCACCACAGTGCGCGCGCGCTGGCCGGCGCCGTCGGGTGCCGCGGCCCGGCCCTGCTGCTCCAGCCGGTCCAGATCGACCGTGTCCGTCTCGATCCCGCGCCCGACAGGGGCGAAGCTGATGGCCAGGGTCGCCTCGGCCATGCCGTAGCTGGGCAGAAAGGCCCGCGCGTCGAAGCCGTGGCGCGCGAAGCTGGCCGAAAAGCCTTGGAGCACCGCGGGGCGTATCATGTCGCCGCCAATGCCCGCTATGCGCCAGCACGACAGGTCGATCGCCAGGCCGTCTGCCAGCCGCGCCCGGCGCACGCACAGGTCGTAGCCGAAGCTGGGGCTGTAGGAGATGGTGCAGCGGTTGGCGGAGATCAGCGACAGCCACAGCAGCGGACGCCGCGCGAAGTCGCCGGTGGCCAGCAGATCGACGGTGATCTGGCCGGCCATGGGGCTGATCAGGAAACCCACCAGCCCCATGTCGTGGTACAGCGGCAGCCAGGATATCGCCCGGTCGCCGGGCCTCACCTGCAGGCCGTGCTTCAGGATAGCGGCGGCATTGGCCATCAGCGCCCGGTGGTGCACGACCACGCCCAACGGAAAGCGCGTGCTGCCCGAGGAGAACTGCAGGTAGGCCACGCCGTCCGGGTCGGCGGGCGCGAAGGCCTGGCCGGCCGTGTTGGCGGCGCTGAAGTCGGCCAGCGTGCTGCACAGCCGCAGCCCTGCCACCCCGGTCAGCGGCGCCAGCCACGCGACCAGGGCGGCCGGGGCGAACAGGGCCACAGCCTTCGCCTCCGCCACCAGACGTCCGATATGCTCTACATAGGCGGTGCGGCCGCCAAAGGCGGCCGGCAGGGGCAGCGGCGCCGGGATCAGCCCGGCATATTGGCAGGCAAAAAACGCGATGACGAAATCGGGTTGCGTTTCGGCCACGATGCCCACGCGTTCGCCCGCGCGCAGGCCAGACCCGAGCAGCCGTCCGGCCAGGTCGAAGGCTGCCTGGCGCAACGCGCGATAGGGCAGGGCGCGGGTCAGTTCGCCCTTGGCCGAATAGAAGTTCAGGCCCGCTTGGCCCTGGGCCGCGTAATCCAGGGCGTCCAGCACCGTGACGAAGTCACCGCGGCGCTGCGGACGGCCGCTGGAGGTCGGGGTGGGACCGGACACCGGGCTGCACTCCAGAAGAGATCTACAGGTGCAGGTCGTAACGAGACGGGCCGGCGCACAGAGGTTTCAGGGCCCCGATGCATAGGCAACCCCCGCCAGCGCGTCAATCACACGCGTGTGTCCGCATTGAGGGGCGGCGGCGCACCGGCTATGGCATGCGCTCGTCCTTGCAGAGGGTGGGTGCCGATGAAACGCTTGGTGGCCGGAGCACTGGGGTGGTTGACCGTCGCACCCTGTCACGCCGCCCCGGGCAGTCCATGGGACGGGCGCTGGACCCTGGACGCCAGCCGGGCCGAGCCCGACGGGGCGGCCGACGATTACACCTTCGCCCTCACCCCCGATGGGCGGATACGCTGGGAGATCCCGTCGCTGCACGAGGTCAATACAGGCCGGCTGGACGGCAGCCCCATGCCGATCAACCGGCCCGGCGCGCCACCGGGGCTAACGCTGAGCGTGTGGCCCGAGGGACCGCGCGTGTTGCGCTACAAGGTCGCCCTCCAAGGCAGGGAGAAAGGCCAGGGCAGGATGACACTGGCGGACGATGGCCGGTCGTGGAGCGACGTGCCTCTGGACCAGGGCAGGCCGGTCGAGAAGCTGCGGATGGTGTACGTCCGGCGGCCATAGCGCTCGTCCGCCCCGTTCCGTTACGCGCCGAGCGCCTTCTCGTACACCCTGTACGTTTTGTAGGCGCGGCCGCCTACCGCTTCGGCCAGGCGGCGCATCGGCAGGTTGTCTTCCAGCACCCACGACATCTCGACGGCCTTCATCCCCATGGCGGCCGCTTCGCGCCGCAGGGCTTCCACCACGTGCAGGGCCAGCAACTGGCCGAGCAGGGTCTGCGTGTAGCGGCGCCGGACCCCCATCAGGGGAACGCGGGCGGTCTTCACCCTGGACATCTTCAGCCGCCATAGCAGCTTGGCCCAGCCGAACGGCAGCAGCCGGCCGGACAGGTCGCGGATAGCCTCGTTCAGGTTGGGCAGGCACAGGCCGAAGGCGGCCGGCTCGCCATCCACCTCGGCAAACCACACCAGCCGTTCGTGCAGCAAGGGCCGCATGGCATGCGCCATGTGGGCCACCTCCTCCCGGGTAATCGGCACGAAACCCCAGTTGCCGCTCCACCCGTCGTTGAAGATATCGACCAGGGCGGCGACATCGCTGTGCAGGTCGCTTGGCCGCATCGGCCGCACCGTCACGCGGGCCGGCAGGCCGCGCGCCACCATCGCCGCGGACGCGGCGGGCAGGGCGGCCGTGGTGTCGCAAAGGTAGGCGAAGACGTCGCGTATCTTGGCGTAGCCCAGTCCGGCGAGCATCGGGCCGGCATAGGGCGGGTCGTGCGGCATCATCAGCATCGGCGGCGTGTCGAACCCGTCGATCAGGATGCCGATCTCCTCGTTGATCGACAGGCTGAACGGCCCCTGCACGCGGGTTTTGCCGCGCTGCGCCAGCCATTGCTCGGCGGTGCCCAGCAGGGCGGCGAAGACGGCCGGGTCGGGGGTGGCGGCGAGCAGGCCGAAATGGCCGGTCTGCTTGTCGGCCAGCAGGTGGTCCTGCTGCGCGCTGATCCGGCCCACATCCTGCCCGCCGCGGCGCGCAATCCACAGCGCCACCTCGGCGTGGCCGAAAAACGGGTTGCCCCGGGCGGTGAACGCGGCGCGGCGCTCAGTCTCCAACTGCGGCACGTAGTGGGGGTCGGCGCCGAACAGGGCGTGCGGCAGGCGGATAAAGCGGTCGAGCTCCTGCCGGCTTTGGACGGCCGCGACCTCGATGCCGCCAGCATCGGGCCGGCTCACACTGCCCTGCCGGCCGCCCGCTCGTAGGCCGGCGGGCGGTCCAGCGGCGGCCCGCCGGACAGCTCGGCCACCCAGGGGAAACGGTCTGCCTCCGCCCGGTCGTAACCCAGGTTGAACACGTGCGGCGAACGCCGGCGCTCGCGTGCCGCGCCGTAGAACGTGCCGAGCAGCCGGTCCGGCGCGAACGAGGCGATGCCGTAATTGCCACCCTCGTCGTGGAAATGGTGCAGCAGGTGCAGCTCCTTCATCCGGCGCAGCGCCCGGGAGCGCGGCTTGAAGTTCAGGTGCTGCACGCAGTGGGTGAACTCATAGGCGCAGGTGATCAGCAGCCCGGCGCAGACTGCGGCCGCCGCACTGCCCGCCCCGCCGATCGCCCAGCCGAGCGGGATCAGGATGCCCAGGATCGTCGGCACCGTGTTCAGCGGCGAGCCGAACAGCACGTCCATCCGGTGCGGGTCCTGGTGGTGGTCGAAATGGATGCGCTTCCAGACCGGCGCGGTGAAGCGGAGGCGGTACAGAAAGCGGCCGTGCAGGATGAAGCGGTGTATGGCGTACCAGGCCAGCGGGTAGGCCAGCAGGGTGGCCAGCACGGCGGTGGCGGGCGGCCATGGCCCGGCGCTGCACCGCAGGCACAGGCCCAGGCTGACCAACGCGCCTGCCAGGTACAGGTGGATGGCGGGATGGCTGGAGTAGGCGCGCAGGAGGTCGCGCAAACTCATCCGGCCCAGATCGAAGCTGCGGCCGTCCTTGAACCAGCGCGCATACATCGGGGCTACTCCGCCGCCTGGCGTGAGGCGGTATCGGCGCCCTGCACCACCCCAAGCTCGGCGCCGATGCGGGCGATGGCCTCGATCGCCCGGGCGATCTGGTCGCCGGTATGGGCCGCGGTCACGCTTGTGCGCAGCAGCGACTGGCTGGACGGCGTGGCCGGCGGCAAGGCGAGGTTGACGTAGATACCGTCCTGCAACAGCCGGTTCCAGAACAGGGCGGCCACTCCCGGGTCCGGCATGCGTAGCGAGACGATCGGGCTGACGGTGGGGCCGAGGGTGAAGCCGGCGCCGGCGAGCCCGGCGTAAAGCTGGGCCGCATTGGCCCCGAGCCTGGTCCGCAGGTCCGGCCGTTCAGCCACGATCTCCAGCGCGCGCGCGACGCCTGCGACGACGGAGGGCGGCAGCGAGGCGGTGAACATGTAGGCGCGCGAGGCCAGCCGTAGCAGCTCGAAATCCTCCGCGTCCGACGCGCAGAAACCGCCGATGCTGCCCAGGCTCTTGCTGAACGTGCCCACTACGTAGTCGCAATCGGCCTCGATTCCCGCTTGCTCGGCCAAGCCGCGGCCGTGTGCGCCCAGCACCCCCAGCGAATGCGCCTCATCAACCAGCAGGTAGGCCCCGGTCTCGCGCCGGACGGCCGCGATCTCGCGCAGGGGGGCGGTGTCGCCCAGCATGCTGTAGATGCCCTCGACCACGATCAGCTTCTCGCCGGGGCGGTCGGCCAGCAGCCTGAGGCGCCGGTACAGGTCGTCCGGGTCGTTGTGCCGGAAACGGGTGACCTGGGCGGCGCTGAGGCGGGCGCCGTCGTAGATGCTGGCATGGCCGTCGGCGTCGAGCAGCAGGTGGTCGTCCCGGCCGGCCAGGGCCGACAGGATCCCGAGGTTGGCCTGGTAGCCGGTGGTGAAGACCATGGCGTGGCGGCGGCCCAGGAAGCGGGCGATCTGGGCCTCCAGCGCGATATGGCCGCCATAGGTGCCGTTGGCGATGCGCGATCCGGTGGTGCCGGTGCCGCCCACCCGCAGTGCGGCGGCGGCGCGGTCGATGCAGCCGCGGTCAAAGGTTAGGCCAAGGTAGTTGTTGCTGCCGAAGAGGGTGACCGTGCGGCCTGCAAGCCTGGCCTGTGTCGGCGAGACCACCTCGTCGAAGGTGACGGAGAGCGGGTCGTGCCCGGCACGGCAGAGCTGCGCGTGGGCGGCTTTCAGCGCCTGGTACTTGGCCAGCATCAGGCCGACGCCGTCTGGCGTGCCTGCGACCGGAGCAACTCCGCCAGGTCGCCCACCGTCCTGACGCCGGCCATGCTATCGACCGGGATGAGCGTGTCGAACTTGATCTCCAGCGCCATGATGAAGTCCATCGCGGCCAGTGAATCCAGCCTCAGGTCGCGGATGACGTCCGTCTCGCTGGTGATCGCCGTGTCGAAGTTGATTTCTCTGCCGTTCATGGAATGAGCCAATTGGGCAATCTGCTCGACGAGCTCCTGGTGGGTCAGCGTGTCACTCTCCATCGTCGCAGACCGGTGATCTCAGGCCCGGTGCCGGATTCCCGCGCTTGCCTAACACGTCTCCCCCCAAAGCTGAAGCCGCTGGGCAGCACGGTACGCCGCGCGGCGGCTTTACACGGCGTTTATGCGATGCGGCGCCTTGACCATCGTATCCTTACGCGGACCGGCCCATTCAACGGGGACACCTCGGAGAGACCTCAGTGCTCGACCTTCTCGTCGCCGTGGGCGGCACCGGCGGATTGCTGCTGATGGCGGCCTACGCCGCGCTGTGCGACCGGATCTGACGCCATGCTCGATTTCGTCCTGGGCGGCACGGTCTCCCTCGGCCTGCTGGTCTATCTCGTTTGGGCGCTCGTGCGCCCCGAAGATTTCTAGGGAGCACGCAGCATGACCTTGAACGGCTGGCTGCAAATCAGCCTGTTGCTGACGCTCGTCTTTGTGTCGGCGGTGCCGCTGGGCGGCGGCATCGCCGCCGTGGTGCAGGGCCGCACCGCCTGGCTCGGGCCGGTGGAGCGCGGCTTCTACACGCTGGCCGGGGTCGATCCGGCGCGCGGCATGGGGTGGAAGACCTACGCCACCGCGCTGATTGTCCTGCAGGCCGCGCACTTCGTCATCCTCTACGCCACCCTGCGGCTGCAATGGTACCTGCCGTTCAACCCGCAGGGCATCGCCGGCATGTCGCCGCAGCTGGCGTTCAACACGGCGATCAGCTTCGTCACCAATACCAACTGGCAAGCCTATGCGGGCGAACAGGCGCTCTCCTACGGCAGCCAGATGTGGGGGCTGACCGTCCACAACTTCCTGAGCGCCGCCACCGGCATCGCCGCCGCAGTTGCCGTGGCGCGTGCGTTCGCGGCCGGCGGGCTGGACGAGATCGGCAACTTCTGGGCCGACATCACCCGTATAACGCTCTACGTGCTGCTGCCGCTGGCCATCCTGATCGCGGCCGCCCTGATCGCCTGCGGCGTGCCGCAGACGATGGGCGCCAGCGTCGATGTCACCACGCTGGAGGGCGCCAAGCAGCTGATCGCCCGCGGCCCGATCGCCTTCCAGGAGGCAATCAAGCTGGTGGGCACCAACGGCGGCGGCTTCTTCAACGCCAACTCGGCGCACCCGTTCGAGAACCCGACGGCGCTGTCCAACCTGCTCGAGACCTGGTGCGAGATCGTCATACCCTTTGCGCTCGCCATCACCTTCGGCAGCATCGTGCGCGACCGCAAGCAGGGGTTCGCCCTGTTCTGGGTGATGGCGCTAGTGATGGTGACTTGCGTGGTGCTGACCTACTGGGCCGAAGCGGGCGGCAACCCGCTGCTCACCGCGCTGGGCGTCGATCCCGCCATGGGCAACATGGAAGGCAAGGAGGTCCGCTTCGGCACGGCGCTCTCATCGCTGTTTGCCGTCACCACCACCTCCACATCGGACGGCGCGGTCATCGCCATGCATGACAGCTTCACGCCGCTGGGCGGGCTGGTGCCAATGTTCCTGATCCAGCTGGGCGAGGTGGTGCCGGGCGGCGTCGGTTCGGGCCTCTACGGCATCCTGGTCTTCGCGTTGCTAGCGGTGTTCGTGGCCGGGCTGATGGTGGGGCGCACGCCGGAGTACCTCGGCAAGAAGGTGCAGGCGCGCGAGGTGAAGCTCGCCATGCTGGCGGTGCTGATCCTGCCGTTCTGCATCCTGGGCGGCAGCGCCTGGGCGCTCAACACGGCCAGCGGCACGGGGTCGCTGGCCAACGCCGGGCCGCACGGCCTGTCGGAGATGCTGTACGCCTGGACCTCGGCCACCGGTAACAACGGCAGCGCCTTTGGCGGCATCTCCGCCGACACGCCGCTGCTGGATTACGGGCTGGGCGCGGCCATGCTGCTCGGCCGCTTCGCCTTCATGATCCCGGTTTTGGCGATCGCCGGGTCGCTCGCCAAGAAACCCAAGCTGCCGGAGAGCGCCGGCACGTTCCCCACCCACGGGCCGTTGTTCATCGGCCTGCTGATCGGCGTGATCCTGATCCTGGGCGGGCTGCAATACCTGCCGGCGCTGGCCCTGGGACCAATCGCCGAACACGTCTCCATGATCGCCGGCAAGCAGTTCTAGGAACGACCATGCCCACCGCAGACACCATCTCCCTGTTCGACGCCCGTATCCTGGGCCGTGCCGCGCGGGACAGCTTCGTCAAGCTCAACCCGGCGACGCTGATCCGCAACCCGGTCATCTTCGTGACCGAAGTGGTGGCCCTGCTGGTCACCGTGCTGGGCCTGCGCAACCTGGCGGAGGGCACGCCCTGGCACTTCCCGATCGCGATTGCCGCCTGGCTGTGGCTGACTGTGCTGTTTGCCACCTTTGCCGAAGCGGTGGCCGAGGGGCGCGGCCGGGCACGCGCGGAAAGCCTGCGCCGGGCGCGCAGCGACGCGGTGGCCAACCGCATCGTGGGCGGGCTGAAGGGCGGCGACCGGCGCACCGCGCCGGTGCCGGCGGCCCAGCTTCGCCCGGGCGACCTGGTGCTGGTGCAGGCAAACGAGCTGATCCCGTCGGACGGCGAGGTGGTGGAAGGGGTTGCCAGCGTCAACGAGAGTGCTGTCACCGGCGAGAGCGCGCCCGTCATCCGCGAGGCGGGCGGCGACCGCTCGGCGGTGACCGGCGGCACCCAGGTAGTGAGCGACTGGTTGGTGGTGCGCATCACGGCTGCGGCCGGCAGCACCTTCCTCGACCGCATGATCGCGCTGGTGGAGGGCGCCTCCCGCCGCAAGACCCCCAACGAGATCGCGCTCGACATCCTGCTGGTGGGCCTCACGATCATTTTCCTGATCGCCGTCGTCACCCTGGTCGGCTTGGCCAAGTACAGCGGCACCGTGCTCGGCGTGCCGGTGCTGGCCGCCCTGCTGGTGACGCTGATCCCCACCACCATCGGCGGCCTGCTGTCGGCCATCGGGATCGCCGGCATGGACCGGCTGGTGCGCTTTAACGTGGTCGCCACCTCCGGCCGCGCAGTGGAGGCGGCGGGGGACGTGGACATCCTGCTACTGGACAAGACCGGCACGATCACCTTCGGCAACCGTGCCGCGGCCGCCATCTATCCGATACCGGGCGTCTCGGAGCGCGACTTGGCGGAGGCCGCCGTCCTCTCCTCCCTGGGCGACGAGACGCCCGAGGGGCGCTCCATCCTGGCCTTCGTGCGGGACCGGTTCGGCTACAGCGCCGAATTGCCGGCGGACGCTAGCGTGATCCCGTTCAGCGCCAACACCCGCCTGTCGGGCGTGGATGCGCACGGGACATCCTGGCGCAAGGGCGCAGTGGAGTCGGTGGTGCAAGCGTGCGGCGGCGAGAGGCCGGCGGCGCTGACGGCGGCGGTGGACCGCATCTCGCGCGCCGGCAGCACGCCGCTGGCCGTCAGCCTGAACGGCCGGCTGATGGGGGCCATCGAGCTGAAGGACATCGTCAAGCCCGGCATCCGCGAGCGCTTCGAGGCGCTGCGCCGCATGGGCATCCGCACGGTGATGGTGACCGGCGACAACAAGGTGACGGCCGCCGCGATCGCCAGCGAGAGCGGGGTCGATGACTTCCTGGCCGAGGCCAAGCCGCAGGACAAGCTCGACTACATCCGCAAGGTCCAGGCGGAGGGACGGCTGGTGGCGATGTGCGGTGACGGCACTAACGACGCGCCGGCGCTGGCGCAGGCCGACGTGGGTGTCGCCATGCAGACCGGCACGCAGGCAGCGCGCGAGGCGGGCAACATGGTCGATCTGGACAGCGACCCCACCAAGCTGATCGAGGTGGTGGAGATCGGCAAGCAGCTGCTGATCACCCGCGGCTCGCTGACCACCTTCAGCATCGCCAACGACGTCTCCAAGTACTTCGCGATCCTGCCGGCCATCTTCGTGGTGGCCTATCCCGGGCTGGGCGCGCTGAACGTGATGCGGCTGGCCACGCCGCAGAGCGCCATCTTGTCCGCCGTGATCTTCAACGCGCTGATCATCGTGGCCCTGGTTCCGCTGGCGCTGCGCGGCGTGCGGTTCCGGCCGGTGGGGGCGGCGGCCCTGCTGCGGCGCAACCTGCTGATCTACGGGCTGGGCGGGCTGGTGGCCCCGTTCGCCGGCATCAAGGCCATCGACCTCGTCCTGACCACCCTGGGGCTTGCCTGATCATGTCGCATCTACGTCCCGCCCTCGTGTTGATCGTGCTGTTCACGATCCTGACCGGCCTGGCCCTGCCGCTCGGCTTCTCCGGGGCGGCCACCGCCGTGGTGCCCGCCCTCGCGAACGGCTCGCTCGTCATGCGCGGCGGCCAGCCGGTCGGCTCCGCGCTGATTGGCCAAAACTTTGCGGGCGACCGCTACTTCCACGGCCGGCTGAGCGTCACGACCGACACCGACCCCAAGGACAGCAGCAAGACGATCCCCGCCCCCTACAACGCCAACAACTCGGCAGGTTCGAACCTCGGCCCCACCGCCAAGGCCCTGATCGACCGCGTGCGCACCGACGTGGCGGCGGGCGGCCCCAAGCCAGTGCCGGGCGACATGGTGACCAGCTCGGCCAGCGGGCTGGACCCGGACATCTCGCCGGAGAACGCCGCCCGCCAGGTGGCGCGGGTGGCCGCGGCGCGGCACCTGCCCGCCGACCGGCTGGCCGGGCTAGTGGCGGCGCACACGGAAGGGCGGCTGCTCGGCCTGATCGGCGAGCCGCATGTGAACGTGCTGGCGCTGAACCTAGCGCTGGATTCGGCGACGGGCCGGTGATCCATCAACGGGAGGATTGCACCACGCGCCGGACCAACTCCGGCTCCGCTTCGATCACGCGCAGCAAAACCTGCGCCGGACGGTCTGGAACGGTGCGGCCCTGCTCCCAATCCCTGACGGTGCCCACCGAAAGGCCGTATCGGGCGGCAAATTCCGGCTGTGCCAGGTCCAACCTGGCACGCAGCGCACGGACGTCCACCGGCCGGTAGTCACCATACCCTTCCGTCGTCTCGCCCCTTGCATAGGCAAGTGCCTCCTCGGCGGCTTTGACCATTCGGCTACCCAATTTGCTCATGGTACTCTTACCTCCGATAGGCGTCGGTCAGTTTAGGAAGCGTCGCTCGCAAGACGGCCTGTTCGGCTTTGGACAAGTTGGCGCGGTCGCCTTTGATAAATACGTTCAGAAGGAACAGGGGCATATCCTGACCCGCGTAGTAGAAGATAACGCGGTAGCCGCCGCTCTTGCCGGTGCCCGGCCGCCTGAAACGAAGCTTCCGGGCGCCACCCGTACCGGTCATCAGATCACCGGCTTGTGGGTTGACGGACAGGAACAGCACGACCGCTTCACGCTCGCTGTCATCCATGCCCGCGCTCTTGGCATCGGCCAGGTATGTCGGCGTTTCAACGACAGAGTGCACGATCTTACACTACGGATTTCCCGTATAGGCGTCAACGACTGCCGATGCGGGCGCGGCATGTCGGCCCGGTGCGATGAAACAGCCTGAACACGACCGTCCTGATCCCGATGCGTTGCTGGCCGCCATTGCGCCGCCGGGCGAGCGCGGCGCCCTGAAAGTGTTCCTTGGCGCCGCCCCCGGCGTGGGAAAGACGTGGGAGATGCTGGCCCAGGCCGGCCGGCGCCTGGCCGAGGGCACGGACGTGGTGGCCGGCGTGATCGAGACGCACGGCCGGGCCGAGACGGAAGCGCAGATCGGGGCCGTGCCGATCCTGCCGCGGCGGACCGTCGCCTATCGCGGCCAGGAGTTGGCCGAGTTCGACCTGGATGCAGCCCTCGCCCGGCGGCCGGCGCTGCTGCTGGTCGACGAGCTGGCCCACACCAACGCGCCCGGCAGCCGGCACGCCAAGCGGTGGGAGGATGTGACCGAACTGTTGGAGGCGGGCATCCCGGTCTGGGCCACGCTGAATGTGCAGCACCTGGAAAGCCTCAACGACGACGTGGCGCGCATCACCGGCATCCGCCCGGCTGAAACGCTGCCGGACCGCGTGCTGGAGGTGGCCGACTCGATCGAGCTGATCGACGTGCCGCCGGCCGACCTGCGGCAGCGCCTGCGATCGGGCAAGATCTATCGCGGCGACACCGCGCGCCGGGCGCTAGACGGCTTCTTCAGTGAGGGTAACCTGACCGCCTTGCGCGAGATCGCGCTGCGTCAGGCCGCGGCACACGTGGACAGTGACGTGCAGGGCTGGCGGCGCCGGCGCGGCATCGACGCGCCCTGGCCGGCCAGCGAGCGCGTGCTGGCCTTGATCGGGCCCGACGCCTCGGCCGAAGCCGTGGTGCGGCAGGCGAAAAGGCTGGCCGAAGCGCTGCATGCCCCCTGGGTGGCGCTGCACGTGGAGCGGCCCGGCGCCGGTGCCGGCTCGGCACTGACCGCACGCGCCCCGCTGGCACTGGCGGCCCAACTCGGGGCCGAGATCGAAATACGGCCGTCCGCCGCCGACCTGGTCGCCTCGCTGCTAGAGGCGGCACGGGCGCACAACGCCGCCCACCTGGTGATCGGGCGCGCGGGCGCGCCGCTGTGGCGCCGGCTGATCGGACGCACGCTCTCGGCCCAGCTGTTGCGGCGCGCGCCCGACTTCACGGTGCACGTGGTGCCGTTGCCGGGGCTGGCCGCCCGGATGCGCCGCCCCCAGCGCTCTCGCGAAGGATGGCTGCCCTGGGCCGGGACCGTCTCGATGACGGCGCTGGTGACCGCGGCGGGATGGGGGCTGCGCGCGGCCGTGCCCGGCGAGGCGCTGGGGATGGTGTATCTGGGCGGCGTGGTGCTGGCAGCCGCGGTCTGGGGCATGCGCCCCGCCTTGCTGGCGGCCGTGCTTGGCTTCCTGGCCTGGGACTACTTCTTCATCCCGCCGCTCTACACCGTTACCATCGGCGACCCGCGCGACGCGGTGGCGCTGGCGATGTTCGCCTTCGTGGCCGTGTTGAGCGGCGGGCTTGCCGGCCGCGTGCGGGCCGAGGGGCGGGCCGCGGCGGGCATCAACTTCTGGGACCTCCGCGCGCTCGG
>CAXUGD010000060.1:0-12699 GCA_964250355.1 uncultured Acetobacteraceae bacterium
ACCCGCTCTACTGCGACACGATCGTGCGCCGATGGGAGCGGCTCACCGGCAAGCCGGGCATCCTCGACGCAGACGGGAGAGAGTTCGAAACGGTCACGACGGAGCGGCTGCACAGTGCCGCTGCCACCAGCGAGACCGCCCCGAACCCCATCGCAATCTGTACGGCCGCAGGTTGACCAGCACCGCCAATGAGCAGGACGGGTGCTGTCGGAGCAGCACATCCCTGCTCGTCAGCACACAACGACAGCTATAACTCTGGCATTTTGTTGCCTTCGCCTGCGCTATAAGGGTATTTACGTCTAATCTGATTTGAGTGTTGGGTAGGATACCAATCGGCGCCGATCGGTATCCTATCCAGATCAGCCAACACCGTTTCCCAAAACAATTAGCAGTGCTTCGACGTCGAGTCCTATTTGATACCTATCTACAATGGACCATAAGTCTTTGTAGCTGTTCTCCAGGCGCGAAACTGATTATCCTGCTCGATAAACTATGCTCGAAATATCAAGTGACCAGCGTCGCTCTAAAAGCGAGGGAGCTACAAGCCGACGCCACCGTGGAGCGGGTGAACGCGATGACAAAGGCGGCACTCACCAAGTGGCGCGCAGGACTCCTATCTTGCTCGGCTCAGCTCGTGCCGCACAAGCCCTAATGTTAAATCATTTGCCGAGTCCATGCCAACTGTTAGCCCAAAGTGATTGGATCGACCCGCTGTCGAACCACTTTCAGGCAAAAGCGCGACGAAGTGCCGCATTCCGATCTGCGAAGAACCGTCTCGCTACTATGGTTGTAGGGTCATGCCGATCAAAGCCGTGATGGACGGCTGGATACACGTGCAACTCAGTGTTAACGCCTGCGTGCATCAAACGCTGAGCGTACTCAATGTTTTCATCAACAAACAGATCGAGCTCACCTGTCAGAATCGTTGTCGGCGCTAAGCCGCTCAGGTCCGGCATTCTCGCCGGCGCTGCATAAGGAGATACTTTCTCTGTGCCGTAAGCAGCGCCCAAATAGGCACGCCAGGCAAGTTCATTGTCTTGACGGTTCCAGAGCTCGGGATCGATCACGGCCTGGCTGGAGCGTGTTATGTTCCGGTCATCCAGCATCGGGTAGATCAGCAGCTGGTGTGCAACTGAGAAACCGGCTTGGTCCCTGACTCGAAGAGCCACACCGGCTGCGGCGCCGCCACCGGAACTAGCACCCCCGATCACGATCCGCGCGGTATCAAGTGCAAGGTTCTCGGCGTTGGTCACCGTCCATTGTAATCCCACAAAACAGTCGTCGCTTGCGGCCGGGAAGGGTGCCTCGGGGGCTCTGCGCCATTGGACGGAAACGACGGCGCACGAGAGGCTTTTGGCTATGTCAGCACAAATTTGATCGTCCAAGTCCGGCGCCGGCAATACGTAACCACCACCTTGTATCCAGTAAAGGCAGGGCAGTTTGCCCGTCTCGTCTTTAGGACGAAACATCCGAAGTTTCACGTCCGGCTCGCCCGAATGGCTTGGTGCTACCAGATCGATGGCTCTGACCGTCGGATCTATGGGGGCGGAGCCAACCTGTGCATACATTGCCAGGATGGCTTGACGCGCGGCCGTCAGATCGGTCAAATCGATGACCGGCACCCGACGGAGAATTGGTGGGTACGCCGGGTCCAGCCGATGCAGAACGGGCATTTCATGTTCTCCCTGGCAGTTGTTTCGCTATCTAACTGAAGACCAGGTCGTCGCGATGGGCGTCGTGCAGCATCTGCCATAGTTCGCTTGGGCCGAACGGACACATTACCGACGAACGACCGGATTTGTTCAAAAAGAAGTTCTGAGCGCGGGAGTCCGTGTAGATCTTCATGCGTTCCCGCTCATCAAGCTTTTTGTTGTAACGTTGAAAAGCGTCATCCGTGACTTCAACCGTTTTCGCCCCATCCAGGATCAGCTTTGCTATGCATTCAAGAGCGAAGCGGGTGACCATCTCCTCATGATTGACGATGCCGCCGCCGGCAGCCGGGTTCGTGTTCGGCCCGTAGAGCATGAAGAAGTTGGGCAGTTCGGGAATCATGCTGCCGCTAACATGCGCTCTGCAGCCGTCCTTGCGCCATAGTTGCTCGACGCTCACGCCGCCGCGCCCCGTGATACTCATAGGGAACAGGAGATCGTTGGCGCGGAAGCCGGTGGCGTATACGATGACATCGGCAGCAAGATTCACGCCATTTGCAACAAGCCCCTCGACGGTGATGCGCTCCACACCCGATGTCACCAAGGTGACGTTATCCCGAAGCAGGGCATCGTAGATGTTGTAGTCGGTGTCCACAAGGATGGGCCGCGCCGAGAAAGGCGGATGCGGCGGGATCATGTTTTCCGCGATGTCCGGACGGCCGCTCAGTTTCTCTCGGATGTAGGCGATGCGCCCCTCGCGCACCTCCTGGTTCAGGGCGCTACGATGGTCAGGATGGTTCCACTTGGGGTCGATAGAAAACAGTGGCGTGTAGACGTGCTCGCCGGTCAGCCAATTCGTGCGGAACCGCATGAAGTTGATGTGGTACGGCAGGTTTCGGTCTAGCCACGTAACTTCTGGCGGTAACTTGCCGAGGTAGCCTGGGATCGGAAACACCCATTGCGGCTTGCGCTGGAACAGGATGACGTGCCCTGCAATTTTGGCGAGTTCGGGGACCAACTGGTAGCCAGTGGCGCCGGTGCCTATTACGGCCACACGTTTGCCCGTCAGATCTAATACCAGTGGTCCTAAATTCTGACCTTTGCCCACTCACGATGTCCGGTGGATCGGATGACGTCTGGTTGGGTAGTTAGGGCATTCCATGCTGCGCATGTAGCGTCCAGGATGGCGTCGTAGGTGTTCCAGACTTGGTGGCCGAATTTGTTGCCGTGCAGGTAGGCCCAGATGTTCTCGACCGGGTTGAGTTCAGGGGCGTAGGGGGGCAGGGTGAGCAAGACGACATTGTCGGGCACCTTCAGCTTGGGCGAGCGGTGCCAACCTGCGCCGTCGATGACCAGCAATGCGATGGCGCCCAGGGTTATGCATGTGCTGATCTCAGCCAAGTGCTTGTTCATGGCATCGACGTTGACGATGGGCAACACCAACGCACTGCCGACGCCGCGGGCCGGGCAAATGGCACCGAACAGGTAAACCCAGTTGAACCTGTGATCGCGCAGGGCACGCGGACGGGCGCCGCGCCGCGCCCAGGCACGGGTCAGCGTGCCTTGCTGGCCAACCCTGGCCTCATCTTGGAACCAGACTTCGACGGGCTTGCCGGCGTGCTGCGCGCCGATCGCGTCGTGCGCCAGGTCGGCGAAGTTTTTATAAAAGCCACCTGCGGTGCAAGGTCGGTTTGCGGATGCAGCGGACGCACCGAGAGCTTGCGGTAGCCGAGCCTGCGCAGCAGCTTGCCGACGCTACGCTCGTGCAACTCGATGCCGAACGCGCGTGCGATACGCTCCTTGAGGTCGACCCGCCGAAACCGCACGACGCCATCTTCGGCCAGGGTAGCGCCTTCCTTCACCCAGCGCGCAACAGTTGAGTCGCCATTGCGGCCGGTAGGCGCTGCGCGTGTTCGACAGCCGGTAATGCCATGCGATCAACGGCGTTAGCAGTAGCACCGGCCCGATGACGAGAAGCAGGATCAGGCTCACAACGAAAAATTCATGCCGGATCGCAGACGCGACCGGTCCGGCGGGAACAGGAACCCGCGGTCGAGCGCACTGCTTCCCCCCAGGAGAAGACAGAGGACGGACGTGAACCTGCCTGTGTTGCGCGGAACCAGCATGCTGCTTCCTCGCCACCGGCCATGAAGGCGCATACTCTGCCCGACTTCGGCGAGCGTGTTGCCATACGGTCGGACAAATCACCGTGCGAACACCGGCTGTTGAACGGACGATGTTTGATGACGGGTGATCACCGCGCAGCCGATCGTCTTGGCCGCGCCGTACGGGACGTGGTATTTAGATTTCGAAGAATGCCCTGTAGCGGGCGAAACACGCGGCGCCGCAGGCCAGGCGCATCAGCGCGCCTTCGGCGATCGCCAAAGCACAGGACGGCTCAGCCTCGACCAAGGGATGGATTACTTCCCTGTTCCACGCTGTAGAATGCTTGACGTCCAGAACCGCATGCAGCGCGAAGTAGTGCCGCTGCCGGGCACCGACGCCGAGTCGGGTCAGCCCCGCGCATATGTGCGCCGCCCGGTCAGGTGCGGTCAGTTCGACCGCCCCCAAAGCGCCTACGGCGTGATAAGCGTAACGCCGGTTGCCGGCCAAGCCCGCCATGGTGTTGGCCAGCGCGGCAGCTTCCCAGACAATCTCGCTCTGCGGCAGAGTGATGTCGAGATGTGCCGCCAAGGATGCCAGCATAGGGCCGTGCATGCCGCGTGCCTGGCCGCGTCCCATCTCGTCCCAAAGATTGCGCGCCAATTCAAGTTTCGGCCGTATCGGCATGCCCAGCATGGTAAGTGCGGTCAAGTCGTCGAACCCGGCCTCGCCGGCCACCTCTTGAGCCAGGAACCATCGCATCTGCACCATCGTGGCGGTGCTCGCGAGCCAGGGAAAAAGCGGGTCGTGTTGGCCAGGTCCGGTTTGTTGCAAATTCTCGAACCACGCCGTGAAAGAATCCGGATCGGCGGGTGCGGCTGCGGCACGGCTGGCCACGCGAGCACGCGCTTCTTCCAGGAACGTGCCTTCGGCCAACTCCGCCGCATGATGCGCGGCAAGCAGGGCGCCCCAGTTGGCATTGGGCAGACCGGGTGCGAGACGCGCGCGGTTCAGCGTGCCGAGCGTATGCTGCAACGCACGTTGACCGTTGTCGCTGGCCGCGTGCAGCCGCGCCACCATGTTCATGGCCGTCTGCGAACCGTCAGCGTGATGGCGGCTATCCGCTCGGCTCGGACAAGCGAGCCAGTCGCCAGTTCGTCGCCGAACACGTCCGGATCAGTCTCGCGATAGCACCAGTCGAACAGGTCGGGATCGAGCATGGGGATGATCGCCTCGCGCATGTGACAGCAACCCTCCACGATTGCGCTGCCTGTGTAGAGTATAAGACTGCCACCAGGTGAAAGTTGCCCCAGCGACTCCGCGGCAATCCGCAGCGAGAGCGCGCCGCCCATGGCGCCGCCGCCATGTCGGTAGGTGCGCTGCGCAGGATCGACTAGGTAGGGCGGGTTGGCGACGATTAAGTCGAACGGTCCCGCGGCGCCGTCGAACAGGTCGGCCTGTCGGACGTGCACGTTGCCCAGCCTGTTCACCGCCGCGTTGACCCGCGCAGAGTCCAACGCTGCCGGGTTGATGTCGGTCAGCAGCACCTGCGCGCGCGGACAGGCGCGTGCGATCAGCAGACCGGCTGCCCCGGTGCCGCAGCCCACATCAACCGCGCGCGCAATGTCGGTGCGGGTGCCGAGGTGATCGCGCACGGCGTGAGCGAAGCGGTAGGTATCGGGGCCAAGAAACACCGCGTCCGCCGTATCGGTGGGAAAAGCGGAGTGCAGCAGCAGCAAGCCATCCAGCGTGGCGGCGCGAACACGCGCAACATGCCCGGCCGGATGCACCGCCAGCACGCCGGCCTGTGTCGCGGCACGCAGGATCGGGACCGGCAGGACGGACGCGGCGAACGGCCGGCTCCAGCCGAAAACATCACGCAAGGTGCGGGCGGTCTCGTTGCCGGCGCGGGCGTTCACCAGCCGGTGCGTAGCCGGGGTGATACAGGTGAACGCGTAGCCGTGGGCCATGAGCGCCTGCGCGAGTGCGGTGAGCGGGCCCTGTGCACCAAATTGAGACATCGCCGACTGGGAACGCCGCTGTCTCCGCGCCGTTCCGCGGCGATGGACAGGCACGCCGCGCGGCTGCGCATCGAGATACTGCCGAAATGGCTGCTATGCGTCCCGCTGGTGATACAGTGGTTCTGGCTGGGGGCCAGGTTCGGCAGCCTGACATTGCCCTCGACCGTCAACCCCGGCATCGAGACTGGGGGCTTGGCCGGCGAGTCCAAGACTGCCTGCCTGGCGTTGATCCCCGACCGCTTCGCCGCTTGGGTCGCCGCTTGGCGCACAGTACGGCCTGGGGACGACGCGAAAGCCTGCCGTGCTTCGGCTGACCTGAACTTTCCGCTGATTGCCAAGCCGGACATCGGCTGGTGCGGCTACGGTGTGCGCCGGATTGACAGCGACGAGGAGCTGGAGGCATATCAGGCGGCGTTTCCGCCGAGCGCCGCCTTTATGCTCCAACGTTATGTGTCGGAGCCGATGGAGGCAGGGCTGTTCTACCTGCGCCGGCCAGGCGCGCGTCACGGACGGCTGCTGTCCATCACGCTCCGGCATCCTCCTGCCATTTTGGGGGACGGGATGCGGAGGGTGGCGGAACTCCTTCGCGCCAAACCGACCCTGCGACGCCTCGCCCGCAGCCTGCCGTCCACGATGCTCGCTGTCGTGCCCGCCGCTGGAGAGCGGAGCACGCTGACCACGGTCGCCTCACTACGCGTGGGCGCCACCTACGAGGACGCCTCCGGCCAGGCGAGCCCAAGGTTGCTGGCGCGCATAGACGCCATTGCCCGCGCTATGCCGGGCTTCCAGTTCGGCCGCTTCGACGTGCGGTTTGCCGACCTGGACAGCCTGCGGCGCGGCCGCTTCAGCATCATCGAAGTCAACGGTGCCGGTGCCGAGGCAATCCATCTTTGGGACCCGGCACTCTCGATCGGCCGCAGCCTCGCCGGCGTGTTCGCCAAGCAGGCGTTGCTGTTCCAGCTCGGCGACGAGATGCGCGCACTGGGCCAACGGCCGGTAGGTGCCGTTACCCTGGCCGGCGCCTGGCTTCGACAACAGCGGCTGATCGGGCAGTATCCGGAAAGCAACTAACGGGCCCGTTCCGCAACCAAGAGCCGGGACGGTCGCGGCGTAGCCTGCGACATCGGCTGCTATCGTCGCAAACCGAAGCGTCGAAGGTCAGGAATCGCAAAGCCTACGGCCGCGCCAAGCCGCCACGTGAGTATTCTCCGAGCCTGTTCGACAAACAGAGCTCTAGGCAAAACCGGGATCCTGTTCTGTAAACACCTCGCGGGGAAGATGTGTTCGGCGTAGGAGCGGGCATGTCACACCCAGATGTCGCCGCTCCGCAACCTTGAAGTTGAATGCAGTGCCGCATGAGAAGATAGGCACGGAGCTTGATGGCTTGCGGTTAGCGGTCTCTCTGCATCATGCGAGCGGCAGGACGGGCGTGGCGACGTAGATTCGGCTGAGTACCACGCCTTACAATTGCGGAGATGTCGGATGTCCAGTGACGCCATTGGACACTGCTCGGTGAGGAGCTCCGGCCTTCCTGTGGTCGGCGCGTGCTCATCCACACCGGCGCCTCCTCATTCTACGCGGCGACGATCGGTAACACTGACGGCCTGTACACCATGCGCCTGGATCCGATTACGGGTCAGGCTAGCGCGACCGGAAGGCCGACAGTAACCCGCGCGCAACTCGACTCACAGGGTTTGCGCAGTCTCGCTTTGCTCGGCTCAGCCAGGACTACGCTTATCCAGGCTATCACATCGGCCGAACGGCTGACCGGACATCGGACGATCGCCGCCAGCGTCGAGCAACTATACGGTCTGCCCCAGTATCAGGTGCAGACGGTGCATTCAGGCGCTCTCGCCGGTTCCGTCATTGTCGATCCACAAACCGGTCGTGCCGCAAGGCCATTAAAGTGACTATCCCCGCGGTCGAAGCCGCAACACGCATGAGGGAACCCGACGCGCAACGGAAGCTGTGCGCGGCGGCCGTTCACAGTCAGTCCGAACAGGTTGGAGCACGTCGAGGCCGCCTCTCCGGCTCTGCCAGGTTCGACGTGTTTCAATTATCGGACGCCGCGACAACTCGGTGCCGAGAGCCGTGTGTCAATCGGCCTTTTAATCGCGGGTGCCTGTCAACTTCGGCGTATGACCTTGCCGGGGTCAGGGTCCTTTCCGAGGTCTGCGGCTCATAATTGTGTTCGGGGGCGGGCGCCTCAATGTGCGCAGCGAAGTCCGAGTATCTCGTCTTCAGCCGATTGACCGAGGTCACCAACACCACCGTCCCGGCAGGGACAACGACCGACGCTGCTCCACCCGCAGGCCGGATCTCTGGTTACTTGTTAAGCCGCTTTCTTCTCCGTTCCCCACTCGAAGCTGGTTCCGTCGGTCCAGATGCAGTGCAAGATGACGGCGATCTTGCGGGCGACCGCCACCTTCGCCTTCTTGGCGCCAACCCGCTTCATCAGCCGCGTGCCCCACGCCTTGAGCGCCGACCAGCGCTGGGTCCGGTGCAGCAGCACGCTCGCGGCCTCGAACAGGTAGGTCCGCAGCAGCCGGTCGCCCCATCTCGAGATGCGGCCCTTGACGTCCTGCTCGCCGGACTGCTTTCGCCTTGGTGTCAGGCCGAGATAGGCGCCGACGGTCTGCGCCGAGCGGAACCGCGTCGGGTCGTCGATGGTGTGTCTGAACGCCATGGCGGTGACCACGCCGACGCCGGGCACGGTCATGAGCCGGCGCGTCGTCTCGTCAGCCTTTGCCTCCTGGCGAACGCGAATGTCGAGTATGGCCTGCTGCTCCTCGACGCGCTCGTGCACGCTGAGCAGGCCATCGACGATTGGCCGCAAGGTATGCTCATTGCCGAGGAGCTGGACCACGTGGGCCCGGAACCGTCCGCCGATCGCGCGCGGGAACAGCAAACCGACCTCCTTGAGAAGGCTGCGGACCTGGTTCTCCAGGTCACGGCGGATGCCGACCAGGCGGGCTCGCGCCACGAGGAGAGAACGGATCGCTTGGCCCTCGTCGCTCTTGACGCGCACCTCGCGATACCAGCCGACCCTGACGAGCTCGGCCAGACCACGCGCGTCGTTCGGGTCGCTCTTGTTCATGCGCACCGACAGGGCTGCGTGCGCATGGCGGGCGTCGATGCAGACCACGGGCAGGTCGACACGCTTGAGTTCATGCCAGAGCCAGCTCGCCATCGCACCCGTCTCGAAGCCGATCCGCTCCGCCTCAGGTGCGCGCTTGCGGATGACCCGCGCCAGCGCACCGGGATCCGACGGCGCCTTGCCCTCGAACAGCACCTTGCCGTCCTGATCGACGACGCACACCGCCGTCTCTTTCTGGGACACGTCCAATCCGACATACTGCTTCACGGCTGCTCTCCTGCTGAGTGATGCGAGGCCGAGCCTACCGGACCTCGTGCGGTGCGCAGGACAGACGCCCGCGATTACTCAACGTACGCAAAAGGGGCTCAGACTCATGTGTGGACGGCCCCCTGGGTGCAAGAGGTTTCTTCAAGGAAGCTCTGGTGCTCGATGCGATTGCGGTCATGTGTCCGGCCTGTTCGTGCGGCAGGAGGCCGCTGGCCCAGATGGGTTCCGCCAAGCAGCACCAAACATTCTCGCGGCGTGGTAAGCGCCATTGAGTCAGGCGGGTTCAGCTGCTCGTCGGATCGACCGATCACCATCTCTTCCTTGTCAGCCCTTTCTGCACCCTCGGCGCCGACGAACGGGTCAGATTGCGACGGAAGCCTTGGGCATCCGCCACGCTTCGCCGTTCGTCATCATGGCCCACGCCGTGCGGGCCATCTTGTTGGCCAGAGCCACCGCCGCGAGCTTGCGCGGTCGGCGCTCCAGCAATTGCAGCAGCCACGGCGAGGCGGTCTTGCTGCCCGGCCTCGCTTGGCGGATTACCGCCATGGCACCCACCACGAACAGCTGTCGGAGCCGCTCGTTGCCTGCCTTGCTGATCCCACCCAGCCGCTGTTTGCCGCCGGTGGATCGCTGCTTGGGCGTGAGGCCCCGCCAGGCGGCAAAGTGGCGGCCGGACTTGAACTGCGTGGGATCGACCTTGGTCACGAGAGTCTGCGCGGAGATCGGCCCGATGCCCGGCTGGCCGGCGAGCAGCTTGCTTTGGGGGTCGGCGCAATGCTCCGCGACTAGGCGCTTCTCCATGGTGGCCAAGGTCGCGTCGACGTGCGCGATCTGCTGACCGAGAAGCGCCAGCATCTCACGCGCGGTTGGCGCCACCGCGTCGGAGGCGGCAACCTGCTCGAGCAAGGCTTCGACCCGGTGGTGCCGCGGCCAACAATGATCCCGAACTCGCTCGAGTGGCCGCGGAGGGCGTTGACGAGTTGGGTCCGCTGCCGGACGAGCAGTTCGCGCACGCTGAGCGGCATGGCTGCGGCCTGCCGTTCGGCTGACTTCACCGGAACGAAGTGCATGCCGGGCCGACCGGCGGCCTCGCAGATGGCTTCGGCATCGGCGCTGTCGTTCTTGCCGCGCTTGACGAACGGCTTGACATACTGAGGCGGAACGAGACGCACCTGGTGGCCTTGTTCGGTCAAAAGGCGCGCCCAATGGTGCGAGCTTCCGCAGGCCTCCAACGCCACCTCCGTCGGTGCGAGCTTGGCAAACAGTGCTTCGAATTCAGCCCGCTTGAGATTGCGACGGAGCACCGGCCGGTCGTGCGCGTCGATCCCGTGAACGGTGAAGACTGCCTTCGACGTGTCGATGGCGATGCGCTTATATTCCATGTGGACGGCCCCTTTGTCGGTGGTTCAACAGCTCCGATCTGGCACTCGATGCCGTGGGGCCGTCCACACCAACACTCTCGGTGCAGTCTCTTATGGTGCTGCCATCAACCGTGCGCGCAGCAGGTCAAGCTTTGCGCGCCCAGACATCTGGCGTTTGACCAGTTTCAACTTGGTGATCTGACCCTCGGTTTGGCCATTGGACCACGGCAGGGTCAGGGCGGCTCTCACCGCATCAAAGTCGGCTTTGATGCCTTTGCTGAAGGAAGCGAATAGACTGGCGCCCGCCCCCGCCAGCCAAGGCGTGAGCGCGTCGGCGTCGCCCGCGCGCAGCATGCGATGGAAACGTTCTATCAGGTCGCGCGCTGCCCGAGAGCGGGCACGCCGGTTTCGATCGCGGCCACCATGACCGCGTCTGCTTTGGACAAGTTGTCACGCCGCGTCGTCAGCAGACGGCTCAGCAGCCTTCCGGGTGGCGTCGTCCGGGACAGCGTCAGCCCGGCCCTCTCATTGCGCCGACGCCGGGTCGCCCACTCCGCCACAACGCGAACGCTCCCACTGAAACCGGCAGCGCGAAGTCGGCGCCACAGTTCGGCGCCATTGCGGCATCCGCTGTCCCATTCGGCCCCGAGCCTGACGAGGTGCGGCTCCAGAATATTGCCTCGGCACCGGAATACGTCGCCATCGCCACCGCTAGCACGCTGCGCACCGGCTTGCGGCTGCGGCCTGTCTGTCGCGTGATCTTCTTGATCGACATGCCCGATGCCGCCAAAGCCTTGACGGGTCGGCTATTCTCCTGACGCAGCACAAAGCTATGATATTGGATGCGTTCGGCACAGGTCAGCAGCGCCGGGTCGATCACCGTGGCGTGGAGCACCTCTCGGATGGGACCGCATCGAGCGCCTGACAGCGTCTAGGAAGGCCGCGCTGGCGTTCTGCATCAGGTGCCAGCGGTCGGCGACTTGCATCGCTTGCGGCGCAGCCCTGGTTGCGGCTTGGCCATAGTCGCCGCCGCGGTCACGCGAGGCCACGGTGATTTCCGGGTGGACACCGAGCCACGCTTCAACCGTTGCAGGCTCGCGATCGGGCAGCAGATCTACGATACGGCGCCGTTCAAGGTCGCACATCAGCGTGCCGTAGCGTTGGCCGCATTTCCAGGCGAAGTCGTCGATCCCGATGACGTTGACAGGGCCAGCGCCGCTCGGCGGTGCGCGGCGGCGGACCACCCGCAGCAAAGTATCTCGGCTCACCGGCTGCATGAGGCGACGGGCCAGGCTGACGGCAGGGCGCCCGTCCAGGGCGAGCCCGAGATGGCGGACGATGCCCTCGAGCCGCGACGTGCGCCTCGCGGCGCGTGGGGCGACCGTCTCGGCCAGGGGCTCGCCGAAGATCATCCGCAAGCAGCCGGCGTTGTCGCACCGTAATACACCGGCTTTACCATAGAGTGTTCAGCTGCACTGCCTCACGCCTACGGAGAACACAAAAGCGGGAGCAACTCGGTATTACACATGCCGACGGCTTCCAATCGGCTATTTGAGGCCATGGACTAGAGCGCTGCCGCTGTGCTGAGCCTACCTCTCGCAGCAGCTTCAAGGATCACGAATGCGAAAGCTACCATTTTAATGTGGATAGAACCCTGATCGGCTCGGTCGATTGCACGCGGACGCCTGGCAAGGGGCGCTTACCCGGTTTGGCAAAGCGCCGCCGCATTGCGACTGATGCGGCGGAGGTTGCTTTGTGGTCGTGGAATGTCAACAGCGATGAGATCGCCCTGGACGAAAAAGCCCAGGTGCTCCGGGGCGTATCCAAGGACAGCGGGCTGGTCACCATTGAGCCGGGCTTCGGAAACAAACTTGTTAACAAGAGCGTCACCTCACAGCTTGGCGAGTCCATCGCGTTCGAGTGGTATGCAGAAGGGCTGATTGTGAGATTGTGCATGAGCAAGGCGCGACTCGGCGCATGAGATTTTGGGCAACATGGCGGATGGAAGGGTCTGCAAGCCGCGCTCCGCCTCGAGAGCCATGCCAAACTCTTGGGCTCACCTGAGTATGCCGTCCATCGTCGTGATTGGAGCGTCGGAGGGTGGCGTTGATGCAATCCGCTCTCTATCGAACGCGCTGCCAGCCACATTCCCTGCTGCGGTCTTCGTCGTGCTGCATATCGGCGCCCACAAAAGCCAGCTG
>CAXUGD010000061.1:0-12629 GCA_964250355.1 uncultured Acetobacteraceae bacterium
GTGCGGGCAGACATGCAGGCGCGCGACGCGGCCGACGCCTCGCGCGCGGCCGCACCCTTGCGGGCGGCCCCGGGCGCCAAGCTGCTCGACACCACGGACATGGACGCCGGCCAGGCTTTCGCGGCGGCGCTCGCCCACCTGGCGGGCCTGGGGATCGCCGTCCGGGAAACGGAGGCCAAAGGCGGGCACGATTCGTAAACGATTCTGTGTTGACTCGTGGGGCGTGAAGCCTATGTCAGTGCCTCGCAGGTCCAGCCTCATGGCTACGGGCCTGTTTCCGTTCGATCCGGGTCCGCCCCAGGCGGCCAAGCCGTAGCCCGATCGTGGCCGCGCACACAACTGACCGCGCCCTGACGGGGCCGCTCACACAGGAACCACCCAACCACATGGCAAGCACCGCCGTCCTAGAACGCCCGCGTAGCGAAGAGAATTTTGCCGACCTGCTCGACGAGACCCTTGGCCGGGACACCGGCTTCGACGGGTCCGTCGTCACCGGCCGCGTCATCCGCCTCACCGACGAGTTCGCCATCGTCGATGTCGGCCTGAAATCCGAAGGGCGCGTGGCGCTTAAGGAGTTCGCCGCCCCCGGCCAGAAGCCGGAGATCAAGCCCGGCGACATGATCGAGCTGTTCGTCGAGCGTTACGAGGACCGTGACGGCTCCATCATCCTCAGCCGCGAAAAGGCCCGCCGCGAGGAAGCCTGGACCCAGCTCGAGCGGCAGTTCGAAGCCAACACGCGCGTCAACGGCACTATCTACGGCCGGGTGAAAGGTGGCTTCACCGTCGATCTCGGCGGTGCCGTGGCCTTCCTGCCCGGCAGCCAGGTCGATATCCGCCCGGTGCGCGACGTGGCTCCCCTGATGGGCGTGCCGCAGCCGTTCCAAATCCTCAAGATGGACCGTGCGCGCGGTAACATCGTGGTCAGCCGCCGCGCCGTGCTGGAAGAGACACGCGCCGAGCAACGCAGCGAGCTGATCCAGGGCCTGAAGGAGGGCATGATCCTGGACGGCGTGGTCAAGAACATCACCGATTACGGCGCCTTCGTGGATTTGGGCGGTGTGGACGGCCTGTTGCACGTGACCGACATCGCCTGGCGCCGCATCAACCATCCGGCCGAGGCGCTGACCATCGGCCAGCAGGTGCGCGTGCAGGTGATCCGCTTCAACGCGGACACGCAGCGCATCAGCCTGGGCATGAAGCAGCTGGAAGCCGACCCGTGGGAGGGTGTGACCGAGAAATATCCGCCGGGCGGCAAGTTCAGCGGTCGCGTCACCAACATCACCGATTACGGCGCTTTCGTGGAGCTGGAGGCGGGCGTGGAAGGCCTGGTCCATGTCAGCGAGATGAGCTGGACCAAGAAGAACGTGCACCCCGGCAAGATCGTGGCCACCAGCCAGGAAGTGGACGTTATGGTGCTGGACGTGGACGCGTCTAAGCGCCGTATCTCGCTCGGCCTCAAGCAGGTGCAGCGCAACCCGTGGGAGCAGTTCGCCGAGGATCACCCGGTGGGCAGCACCGTCTCGGGCGAAGTGCGCAACATCACCGAATTCGGCCTGTTCATCGGCTTGGCGCCCGAGATAGACGGCATGGTCCACATGTCCGATATCAGCTGGGACGAGCCTGGCGAGACGGCGATCAACAAATACGAGAAGGGCAGCACGGTGACCGCCCGCGTGCTGGATGTGGACCCCGAGAAGGAGCGGATCAGCCTGGGCATCAAGCAGCTTCAGGAGGACCCGTTTGCCGAAAGCATGTCGAAGGTGAAGAAGGGCGAGGTCGTCACCTGCATCGTCACGGCTGTGCAGGCCAACGGCATCGAGGTGAAGATCGACGACGTGCTGACCGGCTTCATCCGCCGTGCCGAGCTGTCCCGCGAGAAGAGCGACCAGCGGCCCGACCGCTTCGCCGTGGGCGAGAAGGTGGATGCCAAGATCACGGCCATCGACCGCGCCGCCCGCAAGCTGAGCCTGACGATCAAGGGGCGCGAGCTGGAAGACGACAAGCAGGCGATGGCCGAGTTCGGCACCACCGACAGCGGCGCCAGCCTGGGCGACATCCTGGGTGCGGCCATCCGCCGGCGCAACCAGCTCAGCGAATAAGCCTGCCGTATCCGCCGCATCCTGATCCACCAGGATGCGGCGGCTCGCGAATAGTGTAACTCGACGGCGCGGTGTTTGACTTTGCTTTACCCGCGTGACTAGCGTTTGCGACCGGCTGCACGCCGGCAATCGCACGGTGCGGAGGTTGAGCAATGGGACGAATGTGGGAACTTAAACCAGATCATTACGCCTGGAATCTGGAGCGCTGCGAAGAACTGCTTTTGATTGCAAGCTACGAAGAAATCAAACCGTTTATCGTCAATATTGAAAATTGGGTCGCCGACTTCGAAAATCATTTCTACCAGCATGGTAACGGCGTCGCTTTTTATTTTGTGGACCACATAAATGCGGCGCGCCGCCGCAAGACCCTGCCGAAGTTGGCGTTTTCAGAGACCGACGTTTTCGAGTACGGCAGGTCGCCGGACAAGATGATGAAGTCCGAGCACCGGCAACGCGTCCGCGACGAACTGGCCGCCGCCACTACCGACGAGCGGATCCGGCGGGTGGCGCGCGCGGTGGAAGAAACGGCCCTGTTGCGGCCCCCGCACATCCCGTTTGCGGAGTACAAGGACCGGCAATCCCGTTTTGAAGAAGACAGCACCAAAAGCCGGGAAGACACGCGCAAAAGGATTTCCGGCGCAGCCGCTGCCACCCTCCCCGCGGCGCGGCCGCTCCCCTGCCTGCAGCCGGACAAGGCTGCAACGATGCTGAGCTACGCCAGCCCCAAGCTCTGGCCCGACGTTATCAAGCGGCTGACGGGAGACGACGCCCTGGTGCTGGTTCCGCAGATCGAGAACGCCGAACTGCGCGACGCGCTGATCCTGCACGCGCTGAACGCCTGAGCGCGGGGGCAGCCGCCCCGCCTGCGCCCCGGCGCGGGTGGGGCGCTTCGGTCTGCCCCCGTTTGGCCATAATCGGGCCTGCCCTCTGCCGCAGTGCAGCGCTTTATTCCGGTGGCCGGCGATCGCGTCGGCACATCGGGGAAGACGCATCATGACCACGCATCCTGCTGCGCGTGAAAACCTGCACCAGACCCGCCTCCGGCCGCGCCTGTTCCACCCGGCGACCCTGCTGGCGTTGGCCGTGAGCGCTGCGGCGAGCCTCGGTTTGTGGGACATGGCAAACCAGCCGCAGGCCCTGCCGAGCTACACGGGCGACGTCGCCGGTGTTGCCTTCTCCCCCTACCACCGCGGCGAGACTCCCGAGGCCAACCAGACGCCCACGCCCGCCGAGATACGCGCCGACCTGGCGAAGGTGAGTGCCCTCACCGGACGGATCCGCACCTACACGGTGGCCGGCGGCATGGCCGATATTCCCCGCCTGGCCGCCGACTACCCCCTGCATGTCACCCTGGGCGCCTGGCTGGACCGCAAGGCCGGCGCCGACGATGCCGAGGTGAAGCGCCTGATCGAGACGGCGAACGGCAACGCCGACGTGGATCGCGTGCTGGTCGGCAACGAGGTGCTGCTGCGGGACGACCTGACCGCCAGCCAGCTGGTCGGCTACATCCGGCAGGTGAAGCGCGGGGTGCACGTGCCCGTCTCCACCGCCGAGCCGTGGCACGTCTGGCTCAAGCACCCCGAACTGGCCGCCTCCGTCGATTACATCACCGTCCACCTGCTCCCCTACTGGGAGGGTCTGCCGATCGACCAATCGCTGCGCTACGTCATGGACCGCCTGGACGAGGTGCAGCGCGCCTACCCCGGCAAGCACATCGTAATTGGCGAGGTCGGGTGGCCGTCCAACGGCGTGGCCGTGGGCGGTGCCGTGGCCAGCCGCGTCAACCAGGCCGCCTTCCTGCGCCGCTTCTTCACCCTCGCCCAGCAGCGCGGGCTGGACTACTTCGTGATGGAGGCCTTCGACCAACCCTGGAAGACCAGTTTCGAAGGCCGGGTGGCCGGCTACTGGGGCATGTTCGACCTCGACCGCCACGCCAAGTGGCCGATGACCGGCCCCGTGCAGGAGACGCCGGACTGGGCCAGCTGGGCCGGGATTAGCGTCCTGGGCGCGGCACTGGCCGCGGGCCTGCTGCTGTCGCGCCGGCCGGACATACGCCTGGCGGGCAAGCTGCTGGTGGCCGGCCTTACCCAGGCCTTCGGCGCCGTGTTCACGCTCGTGCTGTTGGCCATGGCGGGCAAGTACCTCAGCCCCTTTGCCGAAACCGTCTGGGGCACGCTGGCCGCTGGCCAGGCTCTGCTGCTGTTCCTGCTGATGGCCGACAGCTTCGAACTGGCGGAGATGGTGTGGGGCCGCGTCCGCCGGCGCCAGCCAGTGATTGCACCCGCGGCCGACACGGCGCTGCTGCCCAAGGTCAGCATCCACCTGCCGATCTGCAACGAGCCGCCGCACATGGTGCGCCAGACGCTGGATGCGCTGGCACAGCTCGACTACCCCGATTGGGAGGTGCTGGTGGTGGACAACAACACCGCCGACCCCGCGCTGTGGGAGCCGGTGGCCCAGCATTGCGCCCGGCTCGGCGCGCGCTTCCGCTTCTTCCACCTCGGCCGCTGGCCCGGCTTCAAGGCCGGCGCGCTCAACTTCGCGCTCGCCCACACCGCTGCGGATGCCGAGATCGTGGGTGTGCTCGACAGCGACTACGTCGTGGACCGCGACTGGCTGCGCTGCACCGTGCCGCAATTCGCCAACCCGCGCGTGGGCTTCGTGCAATCGCCGCAGGACTACCGCGACAACGACGGCAGCTTCTTCAAGCGGCTGATGTTCTGGGAGTATGCCGGCTTCTTCCAGCTGGGCATGGTCAACCGCAACGAGCGCAACGCGATCATCCAGCACGGCACCATGTCGCTGGTCCGCCGCAGCGCGCTGGAGGAGACCGGCAGCTGGTCGGAATGGACCATCACGGAGGACGCGGAACTCGGCCTGCGCCTGTTCCGCGCCGGGTGGGAGGCGATCTACTCGCCCCGCAGCTTCGGCCGCGGCGTGATGCCGGACGATTTCGCGGCCTTCCGCAAGCAGCGTTTCCGCTGGGCCTACGGTGCGATGCAGATCGTGCGCGGCCATGCCGGCGCGCTGCTCAACCCGTTCGACCGCCAGCTTACCGCGGGCCAGCGCTGGGCTTTCGTCACCGGCTGGCTGCCCTGGGTGGGCGATGCGCTCGGGCTGGCCTTCCTGGTCATGGGTCTCGCCTGGTCGGTCGGGCTGATCGTGGCGCCGATGCGCTTCGAGTTCCCGATCGTGCTGTTTATGGTGCCGTCCATCGGCCTGTTCTTCTTCAAGCTGGCGCAGATCTTCACCCTCTACAGCGCCCGCGTGCCGTGCGGCTGGCGCGACCGGGCGGGGGCGGCCGTGGCCGGCCTGGCACTCAGCCACACGATCGGCAAGGCGGTGTGGAAGGGCCTGTTCATCCGCAGCGCACCTTTCCTGCGCACGCCCAAGATGGAGAACGCGCCCGCGCTGGTCCAAGGCCTGGTCATGGCACGCGAGGAGTTGGTGCTCCTGCTCGCCAGCTGGGCCGCGATGGTCGCCGTGGGCTGGGTCCACCACCTGGGCACGGCGGAAGCGAAGCTGTGGTGCGCCGTGCTGCTCACCCAATCGCTGCCCTACCTGGCCGCAGTCACCGTGGCCGTCGTTGCGGCCTTCCCCGCGCGCGCCACGGCGCCCGCGCGGCACGCGGCGGCGGTGAACGTGCTGGTGCCGCAACTCGGCAGTGACTGACCCCTTATCGCAGACCCTGTAGAACGGGCGCACCCGGCGCGGGTGCGCCCGTTCAGTGGGTCAGGTGTGCTTGGTCGAGCGTGCGGTGTGCTTGCCCTTATGCGTGCCCGCCGCCACCGGGGGCGCGCCGGTGCAGGTCTGGAACTCGATCGGCTGGGCGATCATCTTGCTGTTGGTGAAGTCGTGCAGCTCCGACGAGTCGTGCAGGCTCATCACCTCGTCGAACATCGCGGGCAGGTAGCTGCACAACGCGCTGCCGCCCTTCAGCCCGTCCTGCTCCTGCACATCGGCCAGGTTGGTGATGTACTCGTCATAGGCGGTCTGCCAGCTCTTGCCGTAGGAGCGCTTGAAGAAGGCCGCCAGGGCAGCCTCCTCCCGCGCCACTTCCGGCTGGTAGCGCGACATGAAGGCGTTGTACTTGTCCTGCTGCTTGCAGGCCAGCGCCGTCACCATCAGCTGGCTCTTCAGGCCCTCGATGTCGAAGGCTGTCCGGTCGGCGGCGAACTGGCAGGCCGGTGCTCCGAGGACGGCCGAGCGGCTTCGGCTGGCATGTTTGGTGGCAGCCTGCAACGACGGGGCGGCTAGCAGGCCGGCGGCGAGCAGGGCGGTCGTGACGATACGCATGAAAACTCCGCAAGCTGATCTTCGTGAAGCTAAATCGGTCCTGCTGGAGGCGTGCAACCGCTTTTCGCTGCATGGCCACAAGGTAATGTCACCTGTCGTCCGTTGGCCACAGCCCCACCGCCTCTGGCCCGCCACGTCCGGCCACGCTATGCGCTCTCAGGCCGATACCGGTCATGCTTTTCCCGATTTGCGGAGTTTCCCAGTGCAGCCACGCTCCCTGGCCTTTTTCACCCGTCGCGCCCTTGCCTGCAGCACGCTGACCGCCGCCGCCCTGCTTGCCGGTTGCGCCAAGCCGCCGGTCCCGGTGGTCGAAGCGCCCATGCAACTGCCGCCGCATCAGGGGTCGCCCGCGGCGGTCTGCACGGTGGCACCGTTCCACGCCGTCAGCGGCGGCACGACCACGGTCGCCATGACGGTCAGCAACGATGGCGGCTACTGCGCGGCGTCGCTTACCGCCGATAACGGCCAGCCCTACGACGCGGCCCTGGTGCATACCAAGCCGCTGCACGGCGAGGACATGGTCCAGCACTACAACGGCAAGACCAGCGTCGAATACTCGGCCAAGCCGGGCTATGTCGGCCACGACTCCTTTCCCGTGCAGCTGATCCTTAAAGGGCAGGCCGGCTACACCACATTGAACATCAGCGTTGACGTGCAGCCCGCCGGTGCGGCCGCCAAGACGTCCTGACGCAGACCTCACCATAGGAAATGCCGTGCGTATCGTGGTCGCCATGTCGGGCGGGGTGGACAGCAGCGTGGTGGCCGGCCTGATGGCCGAGGCCGGGCACGAGGTGATCGGCGTAACGCTGCAGCTGTACGACCACGGCCAGGCCACCAGTCGCGGCACCTGCTGCGCCGGGCAGGACATCCACGACGCGCGCGACGTGGCGGACCGGCTCGGCATCCCGCACTACGTGATCGATGCGGAAGCCCGGTTCAGGGCCGCGGTGATCGACGATTTCGCCTCGTCCTACGCGGCCGGCGAGACGCCGGTGCCCTGCGTGCGCTGCAACCAGGGACCCAAGTTCACCGACCTGCTGGGCATGGCGCGCGACTTGGGCGCCCAGGCCTTGGCCACCGGCCATTACGTGCGGCGCGTGGCCGGGCCGGACGGGGCGGAGCTGCACCGCGCGGCCGACCCGCAGCGCGACCAGAGCTGGTTTCTGTTCGCCACCACGCAGGAACAGCTCGACTACTGCCGGTTCCCGCTCGGCGAGATGCCGGACAAGGCGGCTACCCGCGCCGCCGCCGCCCGGCTCGGGCTGGCCGTGGCCCACAAGCCGGACAGCCAGGACATCTGCTTCGTGCCAGACGGCGACTACGCGGCGCTGGTGGCCCGCCTGCAGCCGGCATCGGCCGAACCCGGCGAGATTGTGGCGCAGGACGGCCGGGTGGTGGGCCAGCATCGCGGCATCGGCGGCTACACCGTGGGACAGGCCAAGCGGCTGGGCGCCGCATCGACCGTGGACGGCACGGCACAGGTCGTGGTGGCCCTGCAGCCGTCGTCGCGCCGGATCGTGGTCGGGCCGCGCAGCACCGGCACGCATCGCCTCCGGTTGCGCGAGATGAACTGGTTGGTGCCGCCCCCTGCCCAGGGCCTGCGATGCAGCGTCAAGCTGCGCGCCCGCGACCAGTTCCGCCCGGCCACCGTGCTGCCGACGGAGGACGGTGCCGAAATCCGGCTGGACGAGGCCGCCCTGCCCGCCCCGGGCCAGGGATGCGTGATGTACGACGGCGAACGCGTGCTGGGCGGCGGGTTCATCAGGCGGGACTGACGTCCGCCTCCAGGACCGACGCGATCAGGAACTCGTGGTTGCCCTCCGGCCCGGTGATCGGGCTCTCCTCGATGCCCAGCACGCGCCAGCCCGGCAGCCCGGCCCACCAGGCCCGGATCGCCTCGCAGACCGACGCCCGCACTGCGGGATCGCGCACCACGCCGCGGGCGCCCACCTGGCCCGGTCCCGCCTCGAATTGCGGCTTGATCAGCGCCACCGCCCAGGCGCCGGGGGCGCACAGCGCCAGCGGCGCCGGTAGCAGCGTGCGCAGGCCGATGAAGCTCGCGTCGCACACCAGCGCCCCCACCGGCTCGCCGATCTGCGCCGGCTGGAGGTGGCGCGCGTTCAGCCGCTCATGCACCGCCACGCGGGCGTCGGACCGCAGCTTCCACGCGAGCTGGCCATGCCCCACGTCCACGGCGTGAACCCGGGCGGCCCCGCCCTGCAGCAGCACGTCGGTGAACCCGCCGGTGGAGGCGCCCACGTCCAGGCAGACCCGCCCCCGGGGCGACAGGCCGAACACGCGCAACGCATGGTCCAGCTTCAGCCCGCCGCGCGAGACCCACTGGTGGTCTTGGCCGCGCACCTCCAGCGCAGCACCGGCGGCCAGCAGGTCGCCGGCCTTGGCGACCCGGCGGTCACCGCAGAACACCTTTCCGGCCAGAATCAGCGCCTGCGCGCGGGCGCGGCTTTCCGCCAGGCCACGCTCGGTCAGCATCACGTCGGCCCGCTGCCGGCCCGCCGGCTTCACCACCCGGCGCACGGGGCGCTGTGGCCGACAAGTCGCAGAAACGCCATGAAACACCCCCGCCCCGATATGGATAGTGGTTTGCCGGCAACGCGATGCGTTACGAAACGCTAGCGAGGGTGGCATCTTGTGCAGTGCAGCCCAACGTGCCGGCCGGGGCGACGCCGCCCCGATACTGTGTCAGCCTATGGTCATGTCGCCGCCTTGCACCAGCCTTCGGGCCGGTTGCGCCACAGAGACGGGACGTGCAGGAGAACGTGGATTGTCGGTTCCATTGAAGCAGGTGCTGCGTGTCGGTGCCTACGTCGTCCGCCAACACTTGGCAGGCCGCAAGCGCTACCCCCTGGTGCTGATGCTGGAGCCGCTGTTCCGCTGCAACCTGGCCTGCGGCGGCTGCGGCAAGATCGACTACCCGGCCCCCATCCTGAACCAGCGCCTGTCCGTCCAGGAATCGCTCGACGCGGTTGACGAATGCGGCGCGCCCGTCGTCTCCATCGCCGGCGGCGAGCCGCTGCTGCATCGCGAGATGCCGGAGATCGTCGAGAAGATCCTCGCCCGCGGCAAGTTCATCTACCTGTGCACCAACGCGCTGCTGCTGGAAAAGAAGCTCGACCAGTACAAGCCGCACCCCGCCTTCGCCTGGGACGTCCACCTGGACGGCGACCGCGACATGCACGACCGCGCCGTCAGCCAGGACGGCACCTTCGACCGCGCCGTCTCGGCCATCAAGGCCGCCAAGGCGCGCGGCTTCCGCGTCTCGATCAATTGCACCCTGTTCGACGGTGCCGACCCCGAGCGGGTGGCCCGCTTCTTCGACGAGGTCACGGCGCTCGGCATCGACGGCATCATGACCTCGCCCGGCTACGCCTACGAGCGCGCCCCGGACCAGGCGCATTTCCTCAGCCGGCAGAAGACCAAGCAGCTGTTCCGCGACATCCTCAAGCGCGGCCGCGGCCGGGGGTGGAAGTTCGGCCAGAGCCCGCTGTTCATCGACTTCCTGGCCGGCAACCAGGACTATCGCTGCACGCCCTGGGGCAACCCGACACGCAACGTGTTCGGCTGGCAGCGGCCCTGCTACCTGCTGGGCGAGGGCTACGCCAAGACCTTCACCGAGCTGATGGAAACCACCGACTGGGACAAGTACGGCACCGGCAACTACGAGAAATGCGCCGATTGCATGGTGCATTCCGGCTACGAGGCGACCTCCGTGGTCGATTCGGTGAAAAACCCGCTGAAGATCGCCAAGGTTCTGCTGCGCGGGCCCAAGCTGGACGGCCCGATGGCACCGGAGATCCCGCTCGACCACCAGCGGCCCGCCGAATACGTGTTCAGCCGCCACGTGGAAGACGCCATGCGCAAGGCGGCGCACGCCAAGCCGGGCGAGCTGGCGGACGCGGCGGATTGAGGCGGGGGCGAGGCCGGGGGCGTCCTGCCAAGCACGCCCCCGCGTGACGCCCCGCAGCCTCGGCTTCGTCATCCTGGCCGCCTCGGCCGGCAACGCGCTCGAGTGGTATGATTTCAGCGTATTCGGCTATTTTGCAGCCCAGATCGCCGCCGCTTTCTTTCCGAAATCCGATCCGTCCACCGGCCTGCTGCTCACCTTCGGCACGTATGGCGTGTCGTTCCTGGCCCGCCCCGTGGGCGCGGCCGTGCTGGGCAGCTACGCAGACCGCAGCGGGCGCCGCGCGGCACTGACCGCCTCCATCCTGCTGATGACGCTGGGCACGGCGCTGATGGTGGCGATGCCCGGATACGCCGCGATCGGGATTGCGGCACCTTTCGGCATATTGGGGGCGCGGCTGATCCAGGGATTTTCGGCGGGCGGCGAGTTCGGCGGCGCCACCGCGTTCATGATCGAACATGCCGGGCGGCGCGCCGGGTTCTTCGGCAGCTTCCAGTTCACCAGCCAGGCCGTCTCGGCCATCCTCGGGTCGGGCGTCGCCTGGGCTGTCTCCGCCGCACTGTCCCCGGCCGCGCTGGAGAATTGGGGGTTCCGCCTGCCCTTCGTGCTGGGCCTGCTGATCGGCCCGGTCGGGCTGTATGTCCGGCGGCACATGGGCGAGACGCCGGCCTTCGAAGCGGCGCGGCCGGCCGCCGCACCGCTGCGCGAGGTGTTCGGCCTGTATGGCGGGCGCGTCGCGCTGGCGGCCTGCGCGGTGGCCGCCGGCACGGCCGGGACCTACCTCAACATCTACCTGCCGACCTACGCGCACCGGCACCTGCACCTGTCGCAATCCAACAGCTTCGCCGTCACCTTCCTGGCCTCGCTGGCGCCTCTGGTCGTCACACCGGTGGCCGCCCACGTGTCGGACCGGGCTGGCCGGCTGCCCGTCATGCTGTGCCTGGCCGCACTGCTCTGCGCCGGGTCTTACCCTGCCTTCCTGGCGGTGGTGGCCTATCCTACGCCGGCCATGCTGGCCGCCATGCTCGTGGGCATCAGCGTGCTGCGGGCGGGCTACACCGCCCCGCTCGCGGCGCTGCTGGCCGAGATGTTTCCCACACGGGTGCGGGCCGCCGGCATGTCGCTGGGCTACACGCTGGGCGTCGTGGCCTTCGGCGGTTTCGCGCAGCTGGCGCTCGAGTGGCTGATCGACCGCACCGGCAGCCGGACGGTGCCCGGCCTGTACATGGCAGCGACGTCGGCCGTGACGCTCGGCGCGTTGCTGATCATCCGCCGCAGGGTGCCGTTGGGGCTATGAGGCGGACCGTGCCACACTCGCGTGCAGCATGGCCGCCCGGTCCTGCAGACGGCCGGCTTCCGCGCGCAGCCCGGTCAGTCGCTGCTCCACGCCGTGTAACGTGTCCTGGTAGCTGCCCAGCGCGTGCCCCAACCCTCCGAGGCTGACGGCCAGCTCGGTCATCGCGAAACGCCAGCCCGCCACGGCGTGCTTCTGCTCGGCCAGTGCCGCTTGCAGATCCTCCAGCGCCCTGCGCAGGTTCTCACGGCTGCTGCCTTTGGCTGCGGCCCTGGGAAACGGAATCACCTCGGCACCGGTCATCGCTACTCTCCGCCTGCACACCTTCTGTAGAGCACAAAAATTTCTCATAATAAAGACAAAGTTCACAAAAGAACGTGTGCCCCAACGATCCGCAACACTAAAACGGTTGTAAGTAAAGCAACCACCACAACCGAAATCACCCAGCGCATGGCCATGTAGCCGTGCGGCATCAAGTCCCGCTTCTGCGCCCGCGACTCGACCACCACGGTCCCGATCAGGCCGGCAATGACGATTGCGATGCCCAGCACGGGGCGCGACACAATGCTGCACAGTATGGCTGCCCAGCCCACCAGCGACGGCACCACGCCCAAGCCGAGCCGCGCCCGCATCGCCCGCCCGTCGCCATCCTCCTCCAGCGTGAAGCCCCAGTGCACACCCCCCAGAAAGGCGAGGATCACCGCGCCGTAGCCGACCAGGCCGCGCATGGCGGCCAGCGAGGACTCCGCGCCCGGCTGCACGGAAAAGATGCCCAGCAAGGCAAACGGGACGATGCCGGCAATGGCCAAGCCGATTGCCAAGGGTGGTAGTGCGCGCATGGTCTCCTACCTACCGTGGCGTGGAGGCGATGCCTCCGGCTACTTAAGGATGATTTCGACGCGCCGGTTTTGCGGCTCGCGCACGCCCTGCGCAGTTTGTACGAGCGGGTTGCTCTCGCCGTAGCCGTGGATGCTGATCTCGCCACGGTTCACGCCGTCGCGCACCAGTTCGGCTT
>CAXUGD010000062.1:0-11821 GCA_964250355.1 uncultured Acetobacteraceae bacterium
AAGCAGCGAATCACGATCCAACGTCAGCCGCGAGAGTTTTTCAGCAACCTGTTAGAAGCACGGCAGCCAATACCTGTCAGTCTGCTTTCGGCCACCCGGGTCGGGGCTAATTCTGCAAGTTGTGGTAAGCGGCTGTAGACCACGACCTTCTGTCGGCAAAGCCCTCAGCACCGCGTGTAGACCACGAGCTTGAACACGGGTCACCGTTAGCCTGAAAATCGCATACCCATAGCGCACGACGCCCAGCTTTGGGTGGTGCAGGTGCTTCCCGGCTCGCCAGTTCGCCCGGTCTCGCTGGATCACGCGCAGCGCGGCATTTAGCCGGTCCACCTCGACGTTGGTGCAGGCAAACACGAACCAGCTCGCCTGCGGGTCGCCCAGGCTGTCCGCCTCGCACCGGTGACCAGCGTGGCACGGGAACTTTCCGCGTCGGCCGTCCACGTCACCGCACCGTGCCGTGCCGTGCCGGTCGAACGCCTACCACCGGGGGGGCGGGGGGGGGGGGGGGGGGGGGCCCCCCCCCCCCCCCCCCCCGCCAAATGGCGCAGCCAGTCTACCCGCTGCTGGTCACCCGGTGTGCACGGGCGAAGCTCGGTGAACAGCCGCCCCGCTTGTCGACCACCATCGCCAACCGTCAGTCCCACCCCGGGTTGCGGCTGTTCTTGATCGGATGCGGCCTAGCCGATGCGGACGGAGGATTTCGGCTCGTGGATCGGACAGCCATTGTGCTGGCTGCGGAACTCCGCGGAGCTGGTGTATGTCGTGTTCCTTGCCCGGTTTACCCCGCCCAAGGGGCGGTGAGCTGCTAGACCGTGCCAGGGACTGAATGCCAGGCCCTCGTCGATCGCTGCGACGCCGTCCGTGCTCCATGTGTCCTGCGGCCCAACGGCCAGCCTTGCGACTGGCACGTAAGGACTGGCGTCCTCGGGCCAGGCTACCGAGGCGTCCTCGATCGGCATGGACTCAAGGTCTGTGCAGAGCTGTACGCCGAAGTCCCACTCGCCGCCATGCGCCGCAAAATGCGCGCTGACAGCCTCTCGCAAGGCATTGGGCGAAGCACCCGTGTCGATTGCGACTCCTGTCAGCTTCGATAGATCGAACACCGGAGCGACGGAGAACTTGGCAACGTAGTCGCCGTAGAGGAACGGCGTCTGCGAGTAGAATGTCTCGCCCAGGATGTTGGTTTCCGGCTGGCCGCCCATGGTGGTGATCATGGCGCTCTTGCCGCCAAAAGCCTCGATCATCGTCTCCGCCCCGCGCGCGACGGCGGAAAGCACCTTCTTGGCGCTTTCTGCCTTGTCGGTGGTGGCGGCAAGCAGCTTGAGGTTGGCCAGGAACTTGGCTGGAGTGGGCGCGGCGAAGGCCGGACCGTTGACCATCACAAAATCCTGGGTCGACTCGCCTTCGCTGCCGGGCAGGCGTGGGCCTTGCACCCCGATCACCTTCACCGCCAGGCCGCGTGGCGTCGACACGCTGTCGTCCAGTATGTCGCCGGGCAGGGTGGAGAAGCGCAACGCAACGTCATACTTGCCGGGCTTGGCGAACAGGCCCTGTGCCAGCTGGGGCGGTAGCCCATTCAGCACGGTCATGGTGCCGCGCATGACGCCGTGGGCCTTGGCATGGACGCTGCGGCTGGCGTGGCCGGAATGCTCGAACGTTGCTTGGCTGATCTTGCCCATCGTCTCGATCAGGCCGTCGTTGGTCTCGGCCTCGCTGTCCTCGGGGACTTCCATCGACGCCGTGTATCGCAGGGCCGTGGGCGAATCTTCGTTGTGAGCCGACATTGTGCCTCCGTTGGGTGTTGGTCCAGACCCGAGAACCACAGCAACCCAAGCTCCAAGCAACTCACATCGCGGCTACACCCGGGTATTTGGACGCGATGTCGCCTAAATCAGACGCCTAGGCGCGATTGGGCGCGATCCGGACGCGGGGGAGAATGCGTTCGGGCGAGGAATGCCGCTCCGGGCCGCGTTCCTCGTGAGCTGCTAGGCTGCGGTAGGTGGTAGGGTCCATGCCGTGAGCCGCCTGAAATGCGCGCGAGAACGGCGTCGCCCCGGAGTATCCGGAGCTTTGCGCGATGACTTTGATGGGTAGGTCCGTGGTCGCGAGAAGGCGCGCGCCGACACGGAGACGGTTGCTTTGCACGAACTCAATAGGTCCCTGCTGAAGGGCGCGCGCGAAATGCGCCGCAAACGATGCACGGCTCATCCCCGCCAAGTCCGCAAGGCTCTCGACTGTATGAGGTGCCGCCGGATCCTCAATCACGGCCAGCACGGCGCGCCCCAGGCGGGGCTCCCGAAATGCTGCGTGCAACGGCGCGGCTACCGCATCCTCCCGCATGCGGTGGCGCAACAGCGCGAGCAAGCATTGCTTCATGAGAAGTTCGGCCATCGCCTGTGTGCCGAGACCAGGGTTTGTGACTTCCGCGAGCATGAGGTCGAACGTTTGGTGGAGGATGCCGCCCATTGAGGCACCATCCTCTAATGGCTGGCGAAGCAGGTCGAAAAGGGCGAATGCGTCCCCGTAGGTTGCCGGGATTGCCCCGCAGAGCAGGAGAATGTCGCGGCTGCCGTCACCTGCAGTGAACGTCACCAAACCGTCGCCCAGCATCGAGCAGTGATCCTCGGCGCGGCCAACCTGCTGCACCTCCGCCACCCCAAGCACATGCGGTTGGCGTGCTGGCACCACGATAATGCTTCGCGGGGCGAAGGCCTGCCACGCGCCGTTGCCGACGCGGAACTCGCCTAAGCCTTTCAGGACGTAATGTATCGTAATCGCCTCGAAGGCCGGAAAGGCAAGCTGCCAGCCTTGCTGGATTTCGCACACGGAAAATGCGTGAAGGCGTATGGCGAGAGCTTTGAGGAGCCGTTCAAGGGTGTCCACCCGAACGACTATACGCTGGCTCGGGGTTGGGTCGCCAGGGGAGCCATCCAAGGAACGTGTGGTCAACGAACTTCAGGCCGAGGGCCTCCGCTGCTTCTGCACTGTCGGACAGTCGGCCCCGTGTCTTGGCATTTTGCGGATCGCCCACCCATCAAGGGAAGCAGGAATGCAGCCCCAGCACGGCGACAGTCTGCAATGTGTCGCCAGCTGCGGTAGCAGCCCCGGTCCGACTAGCACCCCCTCCGACGCACGGGTCCCTTAAAGATCCACCTCAGGTCGCCGCAATCGCCGGATCAGGGCGAGGGAGCGATCAGCGGCGCCAGGTTGGCTGCTCTGAACCACCCCGTCACGGGCTGGCTGCCGCCTATGTACTCCACGTGAATGAAGGCGCCCTTTCGCGCGATCACGCCGACGATGTCGCCGCGGGTGACGTAGCCGCGACGCGGCGGGCCACCGGGAACGTCGCTGAAGTGGGCGCGTGGGCTGCGCACCTCCCGTACTTCGAGCCAATCCCGGGACGCGGAAAGCTCGTCTGAGAAGGGCTGCTCCCTGAAGTTGTCGCCGGTCATGTCACAGCCACCCGGGCTCGCGTCGAGGCTCAGCGTCCCCGCTGTGCTCTCCATGGTCAGCCTGCCCCGAACGCGTGTATCCGGCGTATCCTCGTTCGGCCACCAGGTTTGCACGGCCGCCTCGGTCGTCCCGGGTTTCCAGGTTCCCACAAGCGCGAAGCTGCAGGAGAACTGCGGTGCCTGGTCCGTCCCGTTCCCGGGGCGGTAGTCGTAGAACTCTCCTGTCACCCGTCCGTCGGAGAAGGCGAGCTTAAGCGGGCCGTAGTCGCCGGACGGGGGGATCCCAGCAGCTATCGATACCGCGGCGGCAAGCAGCAGATACAGCATCCGCATGGTGTTGCCCCAGTCACGATCGCGGATCGGCTGGACGATACCTTAGTTGCCGATCAGGCTGCCGCCGACCTGCTTACTCGAGCTGCGCGAGCCAGATCGTGTGCCTGCCGCAGCTCGGGTCCTCGACGACGTGTGCGACCACATCGAAGCCATTTCCAGCAAGGAGGGCGCGGTACTCGGCGCTACTCAGGCTCGCGTGATACAGGGGCTCGCCTTCGAAGGTGCCCATCGCCACGCCGTGCTCCGGCCCGCTGGTGAACATCAGGGCGGCTCGCGGCGCCGCATGCGTCCGGAAGATCGGAAACATGCGACGCTGATCGTCGGGACTGAGATGAAAGAAGCTATCCCAGGCAACGATGCCGTCGAATACCCAGTCCAGCGACAACGACCGCATATCCGCAACGTGCCACGCCTGCCCCGGCAGGCGAGCTTCGCAGAGACCAACCATCTCAGGCGCTGAGTCCACGCCGGTCAGGTCGCATCCCCGCTCGGCGAGGTAGCGGCCGATTGGCTCGCTGGAGCCGCAGCCGATGTCGAGCACCGTAGGGCCAGGCGACAGCAAGCCCAGGAAGCGGTCAAGCCAGCCTGCCTCCATAGGCCGGTCGCCTGGGTGGCGCCTCCGGGCAGCATCCCAACCATCGGCGTGACGCCGATACAGCCCAACAATCCGCTCGGCATCTTCGGACATGACAGCACTCTGTGCTGCATGCCTTCAGGGGGCAATGTCCGGTCAGTGTCGACTCAGGTCGGTTGCGCAGCAAGAATTCGAGTGTCCGCTTGTTGCACCGACCTTCTCCGGAGCGGACCATACGCTTACGGCCATTCTGCTCCTTGCCCAGCTAGCCGACCCGCTATCGCGTGCGATACAGCGTCGGCCAGTCGCCAGGCTCGGTCCCCCCGCACTGGTCCTGGTAGCTCAGCGCCGTGAGCCGGAACGCGCCGTCGCTCCACACCCAGGTCTCGCTCGAGCCGCAATCGGCGAGACCACGGCCCTTGGACACGGTAGCCAATCTGCCGCTCGACGGGTCGAACTCCGGATCAACCATGTCCGGCCCGTCGGTGCCATGATCCGGCACGCCAAGCAGCGCAAGCGTGACGGGCCTGGGCGCTCCGCCCTGCCGCGGCAGCACCGCCACCACAGACGAGCCCTGGTAGGCGGCCAGGTAGCAGGGGCGGATGGCAAGTGCGCTGGCAGCGTCAAGGGCAAACACCTCGGGAGCGTCGTGGACGTCGCAAGTATCGAACGACGGCGAGTGAAGGCGGCCGGCCTGGAGCGTCAGACGCTGCGTCTCGACCGGCGTCAACGGCGGCGGCACGGTCCAGCGTGGCGCTGGCGGTAAGGGTTGCTCGGGCGGGGGCACGGCCGAGCCCCTGGGTGCGACCAGCGCCGTCCGGGTGCCAGGGCGGCCTTGCACGGCATCGACCAGCAGGAGTGCCGCCGTAAATCCCTTCAGCGGCACCGTGCGCGGCTGGTCGTCCTTGGCCGGTGCGGCGTCGAGCGTGATCGTGTCGCCATCGCGCACAGCGGCCACGAAGGCGTCGATAGCAGCCGGATCGCTGGTGGACAGCACCCCGTCGCGCGCCGCCCAGGCCGGAGCCGGTAGGGCTAGAGGTTTCCCGTCGAGGCGTACGGCGGCTGCATCGATTGGGTCCTCGGCGGATAGGGTCAGCGACGGCTTGGCCTCACCGGCCGACCTGGTCAGATCGAGTTCCGCGCGGGTCACCTCATCGAAGCCCCTGGCGACGCAAGCGCGCGTGTTGTCACAAGCGACCAGCCAGCGGCCGAACTGGCGGTAGACAGGGACCGGCAGCGGCGGTGCGGCAGCCCCAAGCAAGGTGGCCATAGCAACAAGCCACGATGGGCAAGCAAGCGGCAACGATCGTTGTGTACGCAAGATGCAAATGCTCCGAGGACTGCGCAGGCTGGAGCACGGCAAACTACCTGAAAAGCGGGTAAACGAGTTGGGTCTGAAGCGTCACAGGTTGAAAAAACACGACCGCCTAAGCTACCGGTCGGATCGGCTCTCATTGTTCACTGAGCGATTGCTGATTTCGACTGGACTTCCCCTCTGAACGGAGCGTGTGTGGGTCCGTAGCGCGCGCCGGGTTGCCGGGTTCGCGAGCCGCCCCGCGCAGTTGGCACTGCCGGGGCTCTGGGTGGTGGCGGCCGATCCTGGCCGTCTCACCCAGGAGCCAACCCATGCCGAAGGCCAACAAACCCGCCCAGAGTGCCGCTGCCACGCGCCGTGTCCGCCCGCCGGCCCCGAAGGCCGCACCCAAGCCGGCGTCCAAGCAACCCGTCCAGGCCGTGAGGACCTCCGCCTCGCGTCGTAAGCTCCAGGCCGAAACTGTGGCCACAGCTGGCGTGTCCAAGAAGGCGCTGATCGCCACCCTGCTTCGGCGGCAGGGTGGGGCCTCGCTATCGGACCTTCAAGCGGCCACGGGCTGGCAAGGCCACAGCATCCGGGCAGCCATGACCGGCCTGCGCAAGGCCGGTGGCGACATCACCCGCAGCAAGGACGACGCCGGCACGTCGCTGTTCCGCCTCATCGGAGGCAGCTGACTTGGCGGGCCCAGGCAGCCCCGACCCAGCGCTGCTGGTGCAGCAGGGTATCGCGCGACTACAGGCGATGCCTATGTCGGCCTTGCGGCAGGAGTGGGGGCGTGTGTTTCGCAGCACCGCCCCTCACCGGGCCGGGCGCGACCTGCTCGTGCGGGCACTCGCCCACAAGGTGCAGGAACAGGCTTTCGGCAGCCTCAGCCAATCCGCACGGCGTCGGTTGCGGTCGCTCGCACAGCCTCCGGGTGACGCGGGCAACGGAGCGGACCGGAGTTCACCCCCTGCATCGCTGCGGCCCGGTATGCGCCTGGTCCGGGAGTGGGACCGCCAGGTGCACGAGGTGCTGGTACGCGAGGACGGGTTCGACTATCGCGGCGAGCACTACCGCTCCCTGACCCAGGTCGCCCGCCGCATCACCGGTGCGCACTGGTCAGGGCCACGCTTCTTCGGCATCGCCCAGGCTGCAAAGCAGCGGCGCCCTACGGCTCAGGGGGAGGCGCCGGCACATGCCTCGCGCTGAGGCGCGTGCGACCGCTGGGCAGCGACGCATTCGCTGTGCGGTCTACACCCGCAAATCGTCCGAGGAGGGATTGGAACAGGCGTTCAACTCGCTGCAGGCGCAGCGGGAGGCTTGCGAAGCCTTCATCAGCAGCCAGCGCCACGAGGGTTGGTCTTGCCTGCCCGACCTCTTCGACGATGGCGGCTTGTCCGGCGGCACCATGGAGCGGCCCGCGCTACAGCTGCTGCTTGCCGCCATCCGTGGCGGCCGCGTGGATGCCGTGGTGGTCTACAAGGTGGACAGGCTGACCCGGTCGCTGGCCGACTTTGCCAAGATCGTCGAGGTGTTCGATGCCGAAGACGTCTCGTTCGTCTCCGTGACCCAGCAGTTCAACACCACCACGTCCATGGGCCGGCTCACGCTGAACGTGCTGCTCTCCTTTGCCCAGTTCGAGCGGGACGTCACCGGCGAGCGCATTCGCGACAAGATCGCCGCGTCCAAGCAGAAGGGCATGTGGATGGGCGGCAACCCACCGCTCGGCTACGACGTCCAGAACCGCAGCCTGGTCGTCAACCCTGACGAGGCCGCCTCCGTGCAGGCTGTCTTCGACCGGTACCTGGCGCTCGGCTCGGTGGGGCTGCTGCGGGACGTGCTGACCCAAGAGGGCGTCAGGAGCAAGCAGCGGGTCAGCGTGGCCGGCCGTCGCTGGGGTGGCGCCCCCCTCGCCCGTGGCGCGCTCTACACGATGCTGCGCAACCGGCTGTATCTGGGCGAGATCACCCACAAGGATCGCTCCTACCCAGGCCAGCATGCGCCGATCATCGAGCGGGTCTGCTTCGACCGCGTGCAGGCAACGCTCGACGAGAACGCGGGCGAACGGACGACCGGTCGGCACAGCCGCTGCCCGAGTTTGCTGGCTGGGCTGCTGTTCGACGCCGAGGGGCGTCGGATGTCGCCCTCCCACGCGAACAAGCAGGGCAAGCGATACCGCTACTACCTGTCACAGTCCCTCATCACAGCCAAACGCATCCGCTCCGACTCGGGCCAGAGGATACCCGCCGCCGAGATCGAGCAATTGGTCGTCCAGCGTGTCTGCCGCTTTCTACAGGACAGCGGAGCCGTTTTCGATGGGCTCAGCCGCACGTCGTTGACGCCGACCGACAAGCAGCTCCTCTGCACGGCCGTGGCGGGTCGCGCTTCGATCTGGACGGAGCAGTCCCCTGCTGAGCAACGAACCTCGTTGCTCGAGCTGCTCGCCCGTGTCGAGCTGTCCTGCCCCATCGTCATCCGCGTCAAACCGTCGGGTCTCGTGCTGTTCGGCCATGCAACCGCTTCGGAGACGCCCAGCAACGAGCCCGGCACCAACGAGACCACGATCGATCTGACCGTGGAGACGGCGCTGCGACGCATTGGACAGGGCAAGACGCTGCTGGTGCAGGCACCAGGCCAGCAGGATGCGTCGCCGAACGCCAGCCTGCTGCGGCTGCTCGGCCAGGCGTACCGATTGCAGGCTGCGATGCTGTCTTCCCAGGAAAACGGCCTGGGTGCCCTGTCGCAACAGGCCGGTGTGACCGCATCCTACGTCACGCGTCTGCTGCGGTTGTGCTGGCTGGCGCCCGACATCGTGCAGGCCATTCTGGACGGCAAGCAGCCCCCCGCACTGACCTCGACCGTGCTGATGCGCAAGGCTGTCAACCTGCCGGTCGCGTGGGCCGCCCAGCGGGACGCACTGGGCTTTTCGAAGCACTGACCACGATCCGAGTTTGTCGCGTGAACCGGTAACTCGGGGGTCCCCCCGTGGCGATGCGAGCCGTCTCTCAGCCCTGGCTCACCCCAAGCCGTAGTGCATCAACGAGGTTTGGAGACGGCGGTGCGGAACTCGCGGCAAACGTGGAACAAGTGCGTCTCTCTGTCCGAATACGGACGAGGCGCTCGGCAAAGCTCGCGTCTGTGCGGCACAGTTCAGGGAACGGAGCAGAGACGGTAAAACAAGCAAAATCAATGGGTTAGGCTGGCGGAGGGGATGAGATTCGAACTCACGGTACACCTTTACAGTGTACAACGGTTTAGCAAACCGCCGCCTTCAGCCACTCGGCCACCCCTCCGCCGGGATGCAACACGACGTTTGCCCCGGTGTTCTACGGGGTGTGGGGGGCGGGGTCAAATGGTGAGGCGGGTGCGCAGCGTCTCGTTGACCATGGCAGGATTGCCGCGGCCGGCCATGGCCTTCATCACCTGGCCTACGAAGAAGCCGAACAGCTTTTCCTTGCCGGCGCGGTACTCGGCCAGCTTGTCGGGGTTGGCTGCCAGGACGGCATCCACCGCGGCGTCGATGGCGCCCGTGTCGGTCACCTGGCGCAGGCCGCGCTGCTTCACGATCTCGCCCGGAGACGCGCCGGTTTCCACCATCGCCTCGAACACTTCTTTGGCGATACGGCCGTTGATGGTGCCGTCGGCCATCAGGTCCAGCAGGGCGCCCAAATTCTCTGCGTTGACAGGGCTGGTCTCGACCGTGCGGCCGGTGCGGTTCAGGGCGGCGAAGAAGTCACCGGTGATCCAGTTGGCGGCCAGGCGCGCGTCACGGCCGGCGGCCACGGTCTCGAAGAACGCGGCGGTGGCCTGTTCGGCAACCAGCACGCCGGCGTCGTAGGGTGCCAGGCCGTAGTCGCGCACGAAGCGGGCGCGCTTGGCATCCGGCAGTTCGGGCAGGCTTGCCTTCAGGCAATCTACCCAGTCCTGCTGCAGCACCAGCGGCAGCAGGTCAGGGTCGGGGAAGTAGCGGTAGTCGTGCGCGTCTTCCTTGCTGCGCAGGCTGCGGGTTTCCTGGCGGGCGGGGTCGAAGAGACGGGTTTCCTGGCGCACCTCGCCGCCCGCCTCCCAAATCTCCACCTGGCGGCGGGCCTCCGCCTCGATCGCCTGCATGACGAAGCGGATGGAGTTGACGTTTTTCACCTCGCAGCGCGTGCGGAACGCTTCGCCCGCGTGGCGGACGGAGACGTTGACGTCGGCGCGCATGCTGCCCTCGTCCATGTTGCCGTCGCAGGTGCCCAAGTAGCGCAACACGCTGCGCAGCTTGCGCAGGTAGGCGCCGGCTTCTTCCGGCGAGCGGATGTCGGGCTCACTCACAATCTCCATCAGCGCCACGCCGCAGCGGTTGAGGTCGATGAACGAGCGTGTGGCGTCCTGGTCGTGCAGCGACTTGCCGGCGTCCTGTTCCAGATGCAGGCGGGTGATGCCGATATTTTTCGCGGTGCCGTCGGCGAGTTCCACCTCCACCGTGCCACCGCCCACGATGGGCTGCTCGAACTGGCTAATCTGGTAGCCGCTAGGCAGGTCGGCATAGAAATAGTTCTTGCGGTCGAAACGCGACGTCAGGTTGATTCGTGCGTTCAACCCCAGGCCGGTGCGTACGGCTTGCGCCACGCATTCCTCGTTCAGCACGGGCAACATGCCGGGGAAGGCGGCATCGACCAGGCTGACCTGCGAGTTTGGGTCGTTGCCGAAATCTGTCGCCGCGCCGGAGAACAGCTTGGAGCGGCTGATGACCTGGGCGTGGACTTCCAGGCCGCAGACGATTTCCCAGGTGCCGGTGTTGCCTTCGATGGTGTAGGTCATATCGTCGCTCCTGCCCGTAGAGCTGGCATTGTTGTAAACGCTGCCGCCTCCTCGATCACCTGGGTCACGGCAAACACCGTTTCCTCATCGAACGCACGCCCGATCACCTGCAGGCCGAGCGGCAGGCCTTGCTTGTCCAGCCCCGCCGGCACCGACATGGCCGGCACGCCTGCGAGGTTGGCCGACACGGTGAACACGTCGTTGAGATACATGGTGACCGGATCGTCCATCTTCTCGCCGCGCGCAAACGCGGCGGTGGGGGTGGTGGGCGTCAGCAGCGCGTCCACCTGCGTGAAGGCTTCGGTAAAATCCCGCAGGATCAGCGTACGCAGTTTTTGCGCGCGCAGATAGTAGGCGTCGTAATAGCCGGCCGAAAGCACGTACGTGCCGATCAGGATGCGGCGCTTCACCTCCTCGCCGAAGCCGGCCGCCCGCGTGTGCTCGTACAGCTCGGTCAGGTCGTCGCCCGGCTCGCGATGGCCGAAACGCACGCCGTCGTAGCGCGCAAGGTTGGACGAGGCTTCGGCCGGCGCCACGATGTAGTAGGTGGCAAGCCCGTATTTCGTGTGCGGTAGTGACACGTCCACGATCGTGGCGCCGGCCTCGCGCAACCAATCCAGCCCCTGCGACCACAGCCGCTCCACCTCCTGGGGCATGCCGTCGGCGCGGTACTCGCGCGGCACGCCGATGCGCAGGCCCCGCACGCCGCGCCGGCAGGCGCCGGCGTAGTCCGGCACCGGGCGGTCCGCACTGGTGCTGTCCTTCGGGTCGAAACCCGCCATGCTGCGCAGCAGGATCGCCGTGTCCTCCACCGTGCGCGCGAAGGCGCCCGGGTGGTCCAGCGAGGATGCGAACGCCACCACGCCCCACCGGCTGCACCGCCCATAGGTGGGTTTCATGCCCGCCAGGCCGCAGAACGACGCCGGCTGGCGGATGGAGCCGCCGGTATCCGTGCCGGTCGCCCCCATGGCGATCCGCGCGGCAACCGCGGCGGCGGACCCGCCGGAGGAGCCGCCGGGCACCAGCGTCGCGCCAGGGTCGGCCACGCGATGCCACGGGTTTTCCACCGGGCCGAAGGCGGAGGTCATGTTGGACGAGCCCATGGCGAACTCGTCCAGGTTGGTTTTGCCCAGGAACACCGCGCCATCCCGCAGCAGGTTGGCCGTGCACGTGCTTTCATAGGGCGGCACGAAGTTGTCCAGGATGCGGCTGCCCGCCGTGGTGCGCACGCCGTCCGTGCAGAACAGGTCCTTGATCGCCAGCGGAATGCCGGCGAGCGGCCCGGCGCTGCCGTCGGCCAGCGCCATGTCGGCCCCCGCGGCCTGGCGCAACGCCAGCTCGGGGGTCAGCGTGATGAAGGCG
>CAXUGD010000062.1:11831-12507 GCA_964250355.1 uncultured Acetobacteraceae bacterium
GTTCAGCCGGCCGTTCAGCGCGGCCGCGGCATCGACATGGGCCCGGGTGAGTTCGGCGGCGGAAAAATCCCGCCGGCGCAGGCCGGCGCAGGCCTGGGCGATGGTCAGCTCGGTCAGCATCACTCGACCACTTTCGGCACGGTGTAGAACGCGCCCACGCGGTCCGGCGCGTTGGACAGCACGGCCTCGGCCACCTGCCCGTCGGTCACCCGATCTGCGCGCAGGCGCAGCGCCATCTGCGCGCCGCCGGTCAGTGGCGCCACGCCGTCCACGTCCACCTCGGCCAGCTGCTCGATCCAGCCCAGTATGCCGTTCAGCTCGCCCTGCAGGCGGGCGACGTCGCCCTCGGCCACGCCGATGCGGGCGAGCTTGGCGATGCGCCGGACGGTCGCGGGGTCGAGCGGCATTTTGCGGGGAACCTCTGGCTCGGGGGCAGGCCCTGGACCATACCGGCGCCCATGCCCGTCATCAACATGGCCGCCCTGCGCGCGGGGCTGGCACCCGGCCAGCGCCTGATCGGCCTGGATTTCGGCGCGCGCATCATCGGCATGGCGCTGTCCGACGTGGGGCTGCTGCTCGCCACCCCCTACGCCGCCCTGCGCCGCGGCAAGCTCGCCGCCAACGCGGCCGAAATCGTGGCGGTAGCGCGCCGCGAAGGGGCTGGGGGCCTGGTGGT
>CAXUGD010000063.1:0-12505 GCA_964250355.1 uncultured Acetobacteraceae bacterium
CCGGGCAGGGTGGTGACGGCTGCGTTTTCGACCGGAACGGTCCAGTTGCTGTCCTGGCCCGGCGGCGGCGCGGCCGCGGCCGTGCCCGAAGCGGCCAGAACAGCCAGAAGGGTAGCGCACCGGGGCCAGCGTGTCATGCTCGGGTCCGAACTGTGTCCACGCCTTTTACGTGGTCCGCCGCCGGGGCGGAACCCCCATGCGTGGGCCCCACGCAGGAGCGCCTGCCACCATGCGGCACATCTTGATGGCTTCGATGCACGGCGGCCTAGGCGGCTTCATGATCTACCGCATGATCCGCCGGACGGTCATGAAGCTGGTGATACTGGGCCTGGTGGTCCTGGCCGTGGTCCTGTGGTTGCGGCTGCGGCAGGAGCGGATGCGTCGCGGGCCGCCGTAGCGGACTCCGGGCTGGCCCGGCCGCGCGCCAGGCGGACCGGCTGGACGAGGTGGTCGAGGAAGTTGCGCAACTCGAGGGTGCGGCAGGCGGGGTCCGTCACCTGGCGATCGACACCCAGGCGCCAGGCGAGGTCCACCCGCGACGGCGCCCCATCCAGTTCGGCCAGGGGGCCGGCCATCGCCTCGACATCCGCCGGCGCGCGGGCCAGGCCTTGCTCCACCAGCTGATCGGCCTGCCGCCGCAACGCTTGCGCCATCTCCCGCAACGGTATCTCCGGGTGATACTGCACACCCCAGAAGGTGCCGCGGTCGTGGACGATCTCCACCGCCTGCACCGCCGTCGATGCGTTCGTCGCCAGCAGCCTGGCGCCGGGCGGCAGGCTCGCCACCTCGTCGCCATGGATGGTTAGCGCGTCCCAGCAGGCCGGCCGGCCGTGCAGCAGGGGATGGCCCTGACCGGCCGGTGTGGCCACGATGCGCCGGGCGATGCCGGCCTCGTGCCGGTCTCCCTTGGCGCGCACCTGGCCGCCTGCCGCGGCCACGGCCACCTGAAGCCCGGCGCAACTGCCGAAGCTGGGCGTGGCCGAGGCGAACAGCGCGCGCATGAAGGCGAGCTGCCGCTGAACCGCGGGGCTGTCCTCATAGACATGCAGGGGGGAGCCGGTCAGGAACACGCCGTCGAAGCGGGCCAGGGCCTCGGGCGTGAATGGCGGCGTGTCTTCGTCGGCGGGCCTGGCCAGGACATGTTCGGCCTCGGGGCACAGCGAGCGGAGCACGCCGCAGTAGGTCTCGCCGCTGCTGCGCCCGGTGGACCGGCGGCGTTCCTCGCGTGCATCGGGCGTCTCGCTTTCGACGACGAGCAACCTGACCCGCTCACCCATGGGCGACGATCTGCACAGCAGCGAAATATGTCAGCCCAGCCGCAGCCTGCGATTACGCAGCCCAGAGATGCGGCCTGCCGGTCTCATGTAGCTCGACGGATTTGCTGTAGCTGTCGCCACGGTCTTCCAACCTGACCGGGGCGTGCTTTTTCAGGATACCGCACAGCCGGGACATCTGGCCGTCCGGCACCTTGACCTTCACGATCGTGGTCCCGCCATTGATGCTGCGATCGACCGCACCGCTTCTCTGCCGTTCCGAGGGTGCCCAGTAACCGAGCCCCGTCTTCGTCCGGCCCGGCGGCGTCTCGTCGATGCCGGAGGCGGTGCTGCCGACGACCCGGATGTCGATCAGATCCGCCGCCACATCCGCACCCTCGAGCGCATGCACCGCGGCCGCGGCCTGGGAGGCCAGGTCGAACCAGGCGATAAGCGTTTGTCCGTTCACGGCGTGTCTCCATCGAGGCGTGAGCATCGCCGCGTTTGGGGACAACGCCGGCGGCGAGACCAAGTCTCGTTCTAGCCGACCCGGTCCTATCAAGATTCGGGTACGGCCGGGCGCCGGGACCCGTCTTCGATACTTTACTCAAGTCACTCGACTGGCGTGAACCGCCGGAAATACCGCCAACTTGAAACCACCTACACTTCCGCGCTGGGAACAAGAACGCTGTCAAACTGGCCGGCTTCCCGCAACGTCATCGACGTTCCCGGAACGGTCGGCACGCTCGCGCCAGCTACCAATCATCGGCAACGAGTGGCGGATGGGGTGTCCGCTGACAATCGTTGTTTTACAATGGTTTGCCGCACCGGGCATGGGCGTCCCCTGTTCGATCCCCTGTCTGTTACGCGATTGACGCCGGATGGTGGCGAACGGTGGCGGCTTGGGGCGGCCACGTCGAGTTACCCACAACTTTCTGCGCGAGGTTCGTTGTTCTCTCTCCGTTCTCCCGCTTAGCATGAGGCATGGACGAACAAGACACCTTCCTCGGCCCTGGACTGCTCCGCAATGTTGGCCCAGCCACGCTTGCCGACCTGAAGCTGCTCGGCATCGAGACAATGGCCCAACTCGCCAGACAGGATGCGGACACCCTGTATCTGCGGCTGTGTGAGGAGACGGCGCGACGCCACGACCCCTGCGTGCACGATGTGTTCACCGCCGCGATTCACCAGGCTCGCACGGGCGAAGGCGTGAATTGGTAGACCTACACGGCCGCGCGCAAGCTGCGCCAAGCGGCGGGAGACTTTCCGCAGCCGGCAGTTGGCCAGCGGTAACCTGGCGTGCCGCTTCTCGACCCCCAGCCCGAACCCGTCACCTTCGAGGAGGTGGCCGCCGTTCTGGACGAAGCGGCGGTGCGCGCCCGTGGTGGGCCGCCCTACCTCATACCGGCGGCGGGGTGGCACTTGGCCGCCGCGCTGGATGCGGCCGGGTTCCGGGTGGTTCGGGCGCTACCGCCCCGCGCGCAACTGACCCTGTAGGTGGGCGGTGCCAGACGGGACACACTACAGCCGCCAGCGCGACACGCTGATACGCCTGCCCATAGGCGAGTTGGCGGCCTGGCACTTGATGGTCGCGTGCGATCACTGTCGAGCCGAGCGGGCCGTTATGGTGCGCGACTTGGTGGCCCGGTTCGGCTCGGAACAGCGGCTTGTGTTTCTGGTGGCGCGGCTGCGGTGCAAGGAGGCGCGATGCCGCCGGCCGCCGGATCGCGTTCGGCTGCGGAGCAAGTTTCCAGCGCTGCCGGGGCCGGACGTGGTCGAGGTTTGGTTGAAGGGGCAGGCGCGGTGGTAAGCATCAATCAGCACAGACTTTTACTCTGCGACGGACCCAGTCAGTGCTTGAATGGTAACCTTACCATGAAACTGCATATACCAAATTGAAGATTTTGGGTCATCATCTGCAATCCCATAGGCGTAGATAAATTGCCGCTGGCCGACGCTTCTCCACTTAAGTAGCTGCAAAAAAGGTATCGGATTGATCAATTGCACAATCTCTACGGAAATAGGAACGTCTAGTCCAAGGCTTGTGTGCGTCTCGTACCAGAATAAACCTTGAACAATGAATTTAATAGCGCTTTGAAAGGGCGCGGCCTCCATTGGAACTACATGACTACCATTTCGTCCAATGCTTGCGCGATTTACTAGAATTCGGTCGCGCCTTGTGCGCCGCAAACTCTTCAGCGTGGCAGTCCAGAGTGATGTGTCTCCTTGACCAGCAGCAACTCCAAGAAATTGTAAGAAAAGCGTATCTAAACCGGACCTGTCGTTGTTGTGCTTTTTACAGGCAGGCACTCTAATTAGGTTTTCTCTGTTGTTTGGAAATATGCACAGCGGCGGCACATGATCCCTGCCTACTGCTAACTCACCACAATAGGCACATCGGCTGTAGTCACGACGCAAACTTTTCCCTATAGCACGCAATCTTGCTTCGGCGCGCTATCAAGCGGCATACCCTTACGCGCAGCGTAATCGAGTAGAGCCACTTCGAAAACGGATGTCACGGATCGCCGTTCGGCATCCGCTACCCGCTGCGCCAAGGCCAGCACGGCTTCGTCAAACCGGGTAGTAAAGGATTTCTTTGCCATGCACGTGCAATGCTGTTGCAATCTCAATTGGCACGTGCATCATAAGGGTGTCGCATGTGCGACGCAAGCGGCCGAACAAGGCGGTTGCAACGCCCTGTCCGGCCTAACCCAGAACAGAGGCCGTGAAACCATGTCCCGAGCTACTACGGAACCTACCACACTCGAATTGCGTCTAGCGCCACCCCCAGCGCCCAACCCCCAGCCATGCACAAGCCGTCGCCGGCTGCTGACGGGGCTTGCGGGTGCAACCGTCGCGGCTACCACCCTGGCCGCCATCGCCCCCAGTGGTGCGCCAGCGGCCGAAAGCGCGGACGCGGAGCTGATTGCCGCTTGCGCCCGGTTCGAGGCGCTGGAGGCGGCCTACCGCGCGAGCTGCGACAGCGACGTGAACGCCGATCTTCGCTGCCCGGAAGGCTACGATGAAGCCTTGCAGGCGGTCGAGGACACACCGGCGCGCACCTTCGCCGGCATGCGGGCCAAGGCTAGGGCCATCATCGCCTATCACCAGCCCGACTATCTCGGAAGCGATTATCTCATCTGGAGCTTGGTCGAGGACGTGGCCGGGGAGCATGGCGCGTGACCGCTCCTATCGGCTCCGTCATCGCGGCGTTGCAGCGCATGGATCATGCGCGGGATGGCGTGTTGTCCTTAATTGATCCGCGCCATCACAAGCACAACTATGCACGCCCGCTGCGCGCCAGGCTGATCCTTTCGGTGCTCGACGGCGCATACAGCGGCGCGCCCCGTCGCATGGTCTATTTTCAAAACGGGCTACGCGATTTCGGATCATACAACGCAATAAGCTCTGAGTTGCACGGCTTGGTAGAAACTGGCCTGTTCAGCTTTGAGCGTACGCAAGGGGATCGTCGCGCTAAAATCGTCAAGCTATCCGCGCAACTTCTCGACCGATGCGAGGGGCACGCTGCGGCCATCACCGACCAACTGCAGCACCTATCTGCGACACTGCAAACTAGCTTGCAGATAGCCCGGCAGGCGAGCGCATGACGGCGCGAGGGTTCCGGTGGCCGCCGCCGATATCCCCGAAGTCGCGGCCCCAGCCCGTTCCTATCGAAGGGGAGGGCTGACGCGCTAAAAGGGTCACCCTGGCACGCGCTGGGGTGGCCCCTTCACCTCGTCCGCGCACGCGAGGCGCTACCCGGCCGATTTTCTGCGCAACTTGCGCATTTAATCCTTCACCTCGCGCGCGAGGTGCTACTAGAATTGGCGCAACTTGCGCCAATTCCTCCACCCTTACCTCGCGCACGCGCGGGGGGGGGGGCGACTCCTCATTGATAACAATGTCATCATTGAGGGGCTTACCTCGCGCACGCGCGGGGGGGCGACACTTGGTCAAGTTGTATAATATACAACTTGACCAAGACGTTTGGGAGAGGGCCGGGGCATCACCCCGGCCTTTTCGTTTAAAAGGAACAGGCGCCCTTAACGGCGGTGAAGGTGCCTCCAGCAACGTCCGCGCCGTTCGTGAACAAAACAAACGACGTTCCCGTAATCTGCGGCTTGCCGAACTCACCTGAAAAAGTGAGTACTGAAGGACCACCCTGGTCCGCGAAAGCCACCGAGAACACGGCGCCTCTCGATTTTGTGGCAAACCACTGGCCTACAGGCCGATCGGACGGGTTAAAATTCAGGATCACTGTGCCGCTTGTCTTAAACCTGAGCGTGCTTCCATCTTCGACGATCTTCACGCACAGCGGCTCGTAGAACGAGTCGGCTGGATGCTGATCGTGGAAAGTTACGAGGTAACTGCCAGAGACAGTTGCAGATGCCGCAGTGCTTCCCGTCGCAATAGCCGATAAGATCATCAGCCCAACTTGCAGTTGCTTCACAGTATTCTCCGTCCAACGCAAGCACCATCTAACATGCAAGCGTCAGGATTGCTTGACTTCTAAGGTCATTTTCTCGTCAGTCTCCTTTAAGGGATGCCGTTCCACCCCCGGCGATCTCTGCAACCCTGGCTTCAGATGCCAGCCAGCCGCCCGCCCAAGCTGAGTGCGCTTCCGTGCCGAAATCGTGCGGGTTTGCTGATTGAGACTGCCCGTTGACGTGCGCAGTCATGCCAATGTCGAACATGGGAGCAACGGGAGTGTCCGCTACGGAAATGCAGATAGTTTCCGGAAGCGAGCCTCGACGATCAAGATATTGCTCGCCCTCCAAAAGAAACGCCAAGGCCAACGCTGTCTCGTGATCACCCTGGTGTCGTGCTTGATTGAGAGAGTCTCGCAGAGCCAGCTTGAGTTTTGCCCTCGGATCATTTTCCATATGTCGCTGTAGCGGGTTCGCCGCATTGAAGCGAGTGGTATTAGGCCGACATGCCGGAAAAGTGCTTTGTGTTCGCGATGAAACTCTAATCCTATGTCTTGGCAGCCCGGTAACTATACCCAACGCCAAGTTGAGGACCAGAAGATGACAGCCGAGAGCAACGACGGCCTCGGAGCGGAATTTGCCAGCGTTCATCCTAAGCTGGGTCGCAGGCTCTCGGATAAGATATTAGTCGCGTTCCACTGCGCATGCGATTTGCACGACGTTATCGTGGCAGAACGCCTCCTGTCTACTGTCGATAAGCTGACCGACGAAAACCGCACTGCATTTCCATTTGCAAAAAGGCGTTTACAGGTGGCGCTGATCGGTGCTCATCACCGCCTCTCGAATCTCAAGAGGGAACTGGACGTAGAGGAATCGCCTCCAGCCCATTAGCCTTATCGGTTTGCCTTATTGATTGACGCGCTCATAGACTGCCTAAGGAGATGCCGGCCGCGCCCCGTGAAGGTTGCAGGGCCGCCGGCTCTCGGTGTTCTCACAGACACTTGCCGAGTTGTCTGGCGCGGTTGCATGGCCGCCCGCCGCGCGCGGGTTGAGTCAGTACAGATCGCCCATCATGGTGTCACGGCCGACCCCGTTGGTGACCACCTTGGGCGGGTTTACATTGCCCTTGGCGCGCGCGGTCACTTGCGGTGTTCCGTCAGCCGTGACATGCACGTTCAGGTCTACCCGACCGGTGGAACCTGGCCTCCCCATCAGTTGCGCGGAATTGGATGCGGGTGCAGTGTCGAAGATGCTCTGAGCGAGCACACCTCTGCTGAAGGCTACGTTGCCTGTCGGATCGCGCGGACGTTCATCGTAGGCCGACACCGCTGAGCCGGCTTGGAACGCGCTGCCTGAAGTCCGCAGGCGGTAGCCAGCGCCACGCTCCTTGCCGCTGGTTAGCTCGAAATCATAAAATCGCAACTGCTCTTCAAAGGTGCTGTTTCTGATGTCGTGGCCGATAAGGTCAGCGAAGTCCTGTTGACGGTCGGGATGCCATTGACCAAGGCCGCGGGCGAGGTCGCTATCGCCTTTCGCCGTCGGATCAAATCTGCTTTCAGCCGCGATATTGGCGACCATGCCGGCCGCCTCTGCTCGACTCCAGCCCTTGCCTTGAAAATAGGCCATGGCTTGGGCGCTGCGGGCGGCTTGCACCGCGGCCGACGGTGCATTCGTGGTTGAGTTGGCCGCCGTACCCCATAGATAGTTGTCGGGCTGCCTGAGCCGGTCAAACTTATCATACATCCAGCGCCCGAACGAGGTGGGATGCGAATTCCGCACATCATCCTGCGTACCCACCAGCAACTCGCCCTTGGCGCCTCGGGCATTACCTGCGCCGGCGCTGGCTGCGGCGTAGATGCCGACAGCCGCCAGAGCTGCCGTTGTGACGCCCGACCCCGGCACCAAAGCCAACAGTTGGAGCACTTGCGTAAACGGTGCGATGGCGGACAGCGCCCATCCAGCCAGTTTAATTTCCACAATGGTGGAGAGTACCCGGTGCCATCCACCAAATGCATCCGCGATTGCGGTTGCCTTTTTGGCGAATTCTTCAAGTCCGCTTTTTACGTCGTTCCACTTGATCGACTTTATATATTCCGCGAACTCACCGACATACTTGCCGATGCCAGTCGCTATCCAACCGCGGTTGGCTGCGATCAGGTTCGCCATCCAATCTAGCATCTTAGCCAGATGTGGAGAGACGCGTTCCGCTATCGAGTTACCCAGCCCGGTGACGGCCAGCGTCAGGTCGGCCTGAGCCTCGCGCATCCGGTTCGCCGCAGCCACCCCAGCCGTGTTGGTGACACCGTAGCGTCGGCTGCGTTCTTGAAGGTCAGCGATGCCGGCCGAGCCTCGGCGCAAGAATGGTAGAAGTTCTTCGGCCGAACCGCCGAACAACTGCGCAGCCACCCGCGCCTGTGTGTAGGGGTCGCGGATACCGGCGATCTTGTCGGCCAGTTCCGGCAAGACAGCGGTCAAGCTGCGCGTATGGCGCGTGCCGTCATCGAACGCAATGCCGAGCTGATTGAACAACGCCACCGTCTCGGGTGCACGGCCGCCAATGGCATCATACATCGACTGGCCTAGGGCTTGCAGGCCCGACGTCATGGCGCCGGTGGACGCGCCAGCGATCAGCGCCGCGCCTTGAAACGCTTGCAGTTGGCCAGCGCTCAATCCGATGCGCGCCGCGGCAAACCCGAGATGACTACCCCACAATCCCCAGGCTTCGACCATACGATACATGCCGGCCACGCTCAACGCACCGGTGATGGCGGCGAGCGGGGAGACGACCCGGGCGATGTTTTGGAACGCGATGTAAGCGCCACGCCCGATGCGCTCGAAACCCTGGCCAACCTTCGTGATACCGGGTAACTGCCCGAACTTCTCAAGCGACTTTTTCATGCGCTCAGCTGGCGCCTGTATAGCCGCCAACCGCTTGTTTATGGCGTCAATTCTGGCCGTAGCGTTGTCGGTCGCCGAGATGACGATCGAAAAGCCGCCGGCCATGCTATTGCGCTCCCTCGGTCGGCTCAGGCGGACCAAATAACTCGCCGCCTTTGTCGAAGGCCGTGTCGAAGTCGTCGCAACTCATTGTGTCAATAACTGCGGGCGGCAGGCCAGAAAGGAGCGCAACAAATCTGATCTTGAACTCGTTGCTATGCGCTGGGCTCATCGAGTTGCCACTGAAAGCCGAGAAGAATGTCACTTGTATGCTGGCCTTGATCGGCCGACGCAGCGCGATCGACGTGTAGCGCTCGCCCGCATGTTCGATTGGACAGCGCAGATTTACTGTAACCACGTCTGGTACGAAATACGCGGCATCTGCGTTCATGTCAGTTCCTATGCCATTTCGCTTGCGGACAGCACGCCACGCTTGATGGTCAGCGGCGTGCCGGGTGACAGCGTTCCCATTAGGAATTGCCGCACCGGGCCGCCGGGGATTGTGGCGCCGGCCGGTGTGAGGGCGGGTGACATGCCAGCGAAGTCTTGCGGATCGCGCCAGCACGAGCCTATTGCAGCACCAGGCCCGTACACGTAGCTGGAGGCGGCGCCCGTCGCCTCGTTCACCAGATCGTTGAACAGCAGGCAGATCGCGCCCACGTCATATGCTGCGGGCGACGATCCGAAGCCGGCCGGCGTGAAGAACGGGATGGCAAGTAGCAGCTCGGAGCCGGAAGGGCTGGAAAACAGCCCGAACCCCGCGATACCGCCGCCGATGCCGAAGCCAAACGACACGGGGGCCGCGTTGCGCGTAACGCCCTGCATGGCGCGGCCGAATGACACAGGCTGCCGGCGATAAGTGGCGCTGCTGTATTCGGTGATAGTGAAAGGCGTCGGAAAAGCCGTTGCCAGCGCTAGATATCCGTCAATGAACACTCTCGTCTCCCTTGTGGTAGTCGCGAACGGTTGCGACGGCCAAGCAGTACTCAGTCAGCTCGCAGGTCATAAGCGCGCCCTCACCTGCGCGGGGTTTTTCCGCGACAAGAATGTCAGCTTGCCGGCGGCAGAGTTTGAGTAAGTCCCCCGTGCTTGAGGGTTGCCACATCTCGGGCAACTCCCGCATCACTGGCAGGACTACGTTTGTCGCCAGAACGGGAACGAAAAAGCTCCAGCCCGTGAAGGCGTACGCCAACATCCTGCCTGATGCTTGCGACCAGCCCGCGCAGACGAAGGTGTGACGCGCGAATGCGCGCGGATCATCGTCAAAGCACCGTTGCTGATCTAGCGCAGCGCGACGCAAGGCCCGTGTGACTTTCGACGGAATATCATCGAACGCCGCAGCCTCCGCGCACACCGCGTAGGCGGGGAGCAACACATTAGAAAAGCCGGTCCCCGCACAGACAGACCGGGCCAGCGCGTTCACTTGCAGTTTGGGGTGATGCGTCACCTGGCGGCCGTCGGGTCGAACACTGACCGAGTCGGCCGCCGCCATGATGCGGTCGGGTGTCATGAAGAAAGCTAGGACCGTCACCAGATCAGCCCACGCCGCACTGCTTCAGCCAGCAGACCCTGATCTCCGAACTCCCACATTGCACCTTTTAGTGCAGGCCGAGTCAGCTTTCCGTCGTTCACTAGGCTGTTGATTTCGTCGTTCGACATACCCATGCGCATCGCGTCGGGGATGCCGCGAGGAATGGCTTTTGCTGGTGCGCGAGGCATAGAGTGCGGGGCACGGCGGGATATTGCCGCCGGGCAGTTCACTGGAGACCGTGCAGTCGATATGCCCGGCAGCACGACACCGCACCTTGCCGCTGCCGATGTCGCTTCAACCGGATACTTCTTGGCCCATTCAAGGTCGACGGCATAGGGAGGCTGCTTGCGCAACAAGGTCAGGGCCATCAGCGGCGATCCACAATCTGCGCGGCACAAGATTTAACCAGCCTTTTCGCATCTTCCTCGCCAAAGCCGGCAAACTGGCCCTTTTGATAGGCGGTCTGGCCAAACTGGTGCCAGCGCAGGAAGCGAACAGTGACCGGCGGCCCGTCCTCCGGGTTCATAATGGACGTGGCACCCAGAATCTTATCTGTCGGTGTGTAGCTCAAAGCGGCATCTTCCATTTTGCTTTCCCGCTGGCCACGAGATCGCGGCCCTGCTCGAATGGCAGCGACAATTCTGCGCCGGCCTTCACCCGTCTGCCGTCTGCATCGTAGGTGGAGCGGACCAGAATCACGTCGCGCGGTTCGGCAAGCCCTTGCGCGATGGTTTCGGAGAAGCCTCCCAAGTTTCCCCAACCCGGTGCGGGAATGGTGCCTTGCATGACTGCTTTGATTTGGTCGGCTGCCGTTCTTATGGAAATCGCTGGACGCTCCCCTAAGACGACTTGAGCAAGCCGGTCAGTCGCGCGCTGAAAGTGGTCGACGTCCGTATGCGTGACGGAAATCAAGCCAGGAATGAACTCGGCTGCGCCGGGGAATGCCCGACATGTGGCAATTTGGTGTTCGTGCCAGACAGCAGCCGCGTCAGCCGCAGCGCGGAAAGCGGGGAGGAGAGCGCGGGCCGCTTCGACCATGACATCGCGATGGGCCGCGAACGCTGCGGATTGCTGGACACGCTTCAAGTCGCGCAGTCGGATCGCCAGCTTTTCAGACCGGACATCCCAGCGTGTTATCTCGCGTGAAGCGTTTTGCGCATCGGCTTCAAGTTGGACGAGGGTCTCGGCCGGGACATCATCGTCCGCAAGCAGCTCTTCTTGCCGGAATACAACTTCTTCGAGGAAGATCTCGTTTTTCTGCTTTTCCCGAAAGCAGGTGTCTATGGCTTCGGTCAGCTCGGCGACCGTGATTGGCTGTTGCTCGGAATCGGGTAGCGGGTCAACGGCTGGCGTCGCGCCTCGCTTCGGTGATGCTGGTGCCAGTGCAGGGCGTGCTGTCAAAGGGCGCCGAAGTAGTCCCGAAAATATGCCTGTCGCCATGCCGATTCTATGCCAGGAATGGCCGTGCATAAAAACTGGTGTTTATGCAACGGGCGGGGTCCGGCCTTCGCGAGCAATCCGCAAGAGCTGACCAACGGAAAGCACGGCACCATCGTGAGAGGCGTGGATTGTGCAGACCACGTCATGCAGCTCCGCGCTGTCGTCCCGCGCCCCCCGCGCCACGCGCATCCAGGCGGCGTGGAGCCTCCGAGCGGCCGCGAGAGGACCACGCTCGCATAGCAGCCCCATGGCAGCGCAAACAGCGTCGTCCCGGGCGTCCAAGCGCCGTTTCCGAGCCTGCCATGGTGCCACCCCCAGGGCAGCCCGCAGCAGGGCGGCTTCGTCGGCCGTCAGCGTGCGGCCGGGCACCAGCAGGGCGGCCAAATCAAGCACCGGGGGGCTTCCGGCCATTGACGAGGAAGGGGTTCGGCCCTTCCGCCTTCACCGGCGCGGCCAGCACGCGGGAAGGCACGCCGCCTAGCCCGAACATCTCTTGCAGCCGGCGCATCTCGCCCAGATAACTCGACGGCGGCGCAGAACCCTCCCCCCAAGCAATCGCGCAGACGCCCACGAGATTCGCTAGCGTTGCGAGAGCATAGCTGTCCAATTCGCAGCCGCGTTTCGCGCGCATCACTCGCGGCACCAAGTCAAGCCATGCCTCTTGTCCAGCAGACGTTAGCCAATGCGGGGCGATCGGCAAATCATTCGGCACGTCACCGTCGATAAGACTGCCATGGCGATAATTCTTGAACGTCCCGCGCGCCTTATGCTCCGCCGGTGACTGCGGCTTTCTTCCTGGCTTCATGTAATTCGGCTCCACTGCGCAATTCGGGCGCGGCAAAAAATGGTGGGGGGACGGTCCACACGCGACTTCGATTTCAGTCCGAGACCCCCCTATGGGGGTGGCTGGTCGAGAG
>CAXUGD010000064.1:0-12452 GCA_964250355.1 uncultured Acetobacteraceae bacterium
TACCTGTGGCCGAAAGGCTGTGAAAGTTCGAGTCTTTTCCCGGGCACCATCTCAAGCGGGCACCACCTCACGCAGGACGCACCTTGGCGGTCACCCAGTTCACCCCCACCGCCACCATCCACCTTCACAAGCACGACCTGCCCGACGGCCTGGCGCTCGGCCCCGTGGTCGCCGTGGACACGGAAACCATGGGGCTGAACCCGCACCGCGACCGGCTCTGCCTGGTCCAGCTTTCGGCCGGGGACAACGTGGCCCACCTGGTGCAACTCGTGCCGGTGGCGCTGGGTGGGCGGGGCTACGACGCGCCGAACCTGGCACGGATGATGGCAGACCCCCTGGTCACCAAGCTCATGCACTTCGCCCGCTTCGACGTGGCCGTGCTCCAGAACGCCCTCAACATCACCTGCGCCCCCGTGAAGTGTACCAAGATCGCCGCCAAGCTGGTCCGCACCTTCACGGACCGCCACGGCCTGCGAGACCTGTGCCGCGAGCTGGTGGGGGTGGAGATCTCCAAGCAGCAACAAACCTCCGACTGGGGCAACCCGGAGCTCGCCCCCGAGCAGCTCGCCTACGCCGCCAGCGATGTCCTCCACCTCCATGCCCTGTGGGCGCGCCTGGAAGCGCTGCTGCAACGCGAGGACCGGCTGGCGCTCGCGGAAGCCTGCTTCGCCTTCCTCCCGGCCCGGGCGCGGCTGGACCTGCTGGGCTACGAGGCGCCCGACATCTTCGCGCACTGATCCGGGCACCTTGTCACCCCAGGTGAACACCGAACCGCAACACCCTGACGAATAATCTTTCAAATCGTAACCCCGCCCATCCCGCAGTTGACCGGGGGTGGGGTGATGACCATACCCTGTCCACCATGCCGGAAGGATCAACCCTCGCGCGCAAGCCCGATGCCGCCGTAGGCCGTGCCGTCCTCGAAACGGAACGCGAAGGCTTGCGCCTCCTGGCCGCCTCCCTCGACGGCGCGTTCGGCCACGCCGTCGCCCTGCTCGACGCCTGCACCGGCCGCGTGGTCGTGTCCGGCATGGGCAAGTCCGGCCACGTCGGCCGCAAGGTCGCCGCCACCCACGCCAACACCCGCACCCCCGCCCTGTTCGTCCACCCCGCCGCCGCCTCCCCCCGGCGGGGGCCCCCCCGCCCCCTGCGCCCGCGGGGCCGGAACGGCGTAGGTACGATGATCCTGGTCACCCGCCTTCCTTCCCAGATACGCCTCCCATCCGCGCCTGTTGTCGGCCGGGGTCCAGGAGAGCTCGCCGCGGCCGTCGCGCTTGTCGATCACACCCGTGCGGTTGTCGAGCATGGGGTAGACGAGGATCTGGCAAGCCAGCGGAACCGGGCCCTGGTCCACCACGCGCTGGACCAGCGCTGCGGCCAATCCGCCCCCCGCACTGGCGCCTGCGACCGCAATCCGTCCGGCGTCGATCTCGAGCGCGGCAGCCTGATCGACCATCCACCTGAGTGCGGCGTAGCAGTCGTCCAGAGGAGCCGGGAACGGATGCTCCGGTGCAAGGCGGTAGTCCACGGCAACGATCGCGACGTCGAGCCGGTCAAGGATCCGACCGAAGATCGCACGATCCATTTCCGGCACGCCGAGGAGAAACCCTCCACCATGGATCCATAGCAGAGCGGGACCGCCCTTGCGGCGTCCCGCTCGTTGGTAGAGTACGATGCGCACGTCGGGCGAGCCCGTGGGGCCGGGGGCGTGACGGACGCTCGCCGTTGCGCCGACGGGCGGCTCGGATGACGCGGAGATTTTGGCACTCCAGCGTAGGGCGGGCAGCAGGAAGCGCGTCGTCGGGACTGGTACCCACAAGGCGACATTCCGCAATTCGGGTGCCACCGCTTTGACCTTCTTCGCCCGGCGCGCAAGCGCGGTGGCGGCGAGCGCGCCGACGGCGGTGACCAAGCCGAGCCGGGCACCGAGCGTCAGAGCCCTGGCCCTCGATCCAGACGGATGCGTCTTCATGACCTGCGTCTCCTAGCCGGCTGACAAGAGCCGGGTGTACCCAGCACGAGGCTGGGCCGCACCCGCCACCCCCGAGCGCCGGCCGGTGCGACGTCCCGATCTACCGAACCAAGTGCGTGTCGTAGAACCGGCCGAGGCATTCGATCGCTTGATCGACGTATTGCGGCTTGTCGTACATGTCGTAGTGACCGGCCCCCTCCACGACGAGGATGTCCCGCTTGTTCCTGGCTTTCTCCCACAGGAGGTGACCATCCGCATACGAGCCGGTGGTGCCGACCCTCCCGCCTACGACGATCTGGATGGGCTGGGTGAGCAGCTCTTCAGCAAGGTGGAACGCGTCGAACCCGAGGATCGCCGCGTTGCTGCGGAAGAAGCGGCGGTTGGTGGAGTGTTGATTGAACCCTCGTGGGGTTCGATAGTACTCGACGGCGTCGAGGGTATCGAGGTCCACGCCAGCATCTTTCGCTTGGTCCAGGGTGTCGGGAAGCCAAGCGTCGCGACGCGGCTCGCTCCCGCGAGCCTCGGCAGTGCGCTGCTTGCCCACAGCCTTCAGCGTCTCGACGGGATCCGACGTGCCATCGCCTTGCCGGAACGCCCTGCCGAGATTTACCGGAACGACCGTGCCGATGGCCTTTATCCGGTGCTCGGTCATTGCCGCGCTGACCGTGTACCCGCCCCCCGCGCAGATACCCAGGATGCCAATGCAGTCCTCGTCCACGTAAGGGAGGGTGGTCAGGAAGTCGATCGCGCAGCGGACGTCCTCGATACGAGTCGCGGGATCCTCGAGGTCCCGTGGCTCTCCACCGCTCTGCCCTTGGTAGGAGGGGTCGAAAACCAGCGTAACGTAGCCTCTCTCGGCCATTTTCGACCCGTAATGCGCCCCGATCTGCTCCTTCACGCTACTGCCGGGCGTGACGATGACAAGGGCAGCGAAGGTTGCGCTGTTTTCAGAGCCATTCGGAATTCGAATGTCTCCGACGATGGCGATGACGCCGTTCTTAAACGTCACTGTTTCGCGATCAAACGCCATCTGAGTACCGCCTTTCGGCAGCCTGTCCAGGAGCCGTCATGGCTCGAGGTGAAGCCGCAAGCGAATTACTGACGGTGTTTGTCTGGAAAATCAACCGAGGCGATACCAATAAAGGTGAAGATGGATTGGCAGCCGTGGTTGAAGCCACGCCACCCCGCCAAAATCCTGTCCAAGGAATCGTTATGATGGCGCAAACAGGCCGGTCGACATACGACACCGACGTTATCGTGATCGGGGCGGGACCGATCGGCCTCACCGCCGCTTGCGCCCTAGGTCATCACGGCGTGAAGACGCGGGTGTTCGAAGAACGATCGAAACCCAAGCCGAACTCACGCGCCAATAACGTCTGGGCGCGGGTGCAGGAGCTGCTCCAAGGCATCGGCGTGCGAGACGCGCTCGCCGAAGTCTCCTACAAGGTCGAAAAACAGACCGCCTTGCTCGACGGCAAGCCTCTCGACCAGGTGCCGTTGAACGAGGTGAAGAGCCCGTTCGCCAAGGTGCTCTACAGCGGCCAGGACGTCATAGAAAAAACCTTGAGCGAACAGGCAGCCGCGAAGGGGGCCCCGGTCGAACGCGGGCGCAGGGTGACGGCGCTCACACAGGATGCCGACGGGGTCACCGTCACGGTCGCCGCTGTCGGCGAGGACGGAAAGCCGACGGGACCGATCGAAACGGTCAGGGGTCGCTATCTCGTCGGCGCGGATGGCGACACGGGGTTTACTCGCAAGGCCGTCGGGCTCGATTTCGAGACGACCAGGATGCCGGACCGCGCGAACTGGTCGATCGACGCGAAGCTGAAGTGGCAGCGCTCGACCGATGCCGACCAGTTGTGGTTCTTCGTTTACCACAACGGCTTCGCGGGCGTCCTGCCGGTCTGGGAGGGCTATCACCGCATGTTCTTCCTGGAAGACATGACGCATCTTCCCGATCGGGAGCTTACGCTGGACGAAGCACAGGCGCGCGCCCGAGAGATAACCGGAGACGCGACGCTTACGTTCTCCGACCCAATTTGGTTTAGCCAGAACAAGTTCCAACACGGCGTCGCACCTGGCTACGCCAAAGGCCGCGTGTTCCTGGCGGGGGACGCCGGCCACTGGACGATGCCGATCGGCGGACAGGGCATGAACGCAGGCATGCACGATGCCGTCTGCATCGCCTGGCGTCTGGCGATGGCGCTGTCTGGCCAGGCCGGCCCTACAGTGCTGGCGTCCTACGGTGAGGAGCGCCAGAGACAGCATGCCGAGTTGGACGAGCGTCAAACGACAGGCTTCAAGCGCCTCGCCTACCGGGGCCGCATCGCCGACGCGGCGCTCGACCTAGCAGGCCAAGTGATCCCCAACCTTGGATCGAAGCTGTTCGGCAGCGACGACCTTCAACAGCTTTCGGTGGCATATCGCGAGAGTGCGCTGAGCGCGGATCACCTCAAGCTCAAGCAGGCGCTCAAGCGCGGCGTGCCTCACGCGGGCGACCGGGCCCCAAACGCCGACCTCATCGCGTCCGACGGAAAGACCACGACGCTGTTCCCACTGCTCTACAACGCGGAAGGCCATAGCTGGGGCTGGAACCTGCTCGCCTTTGATGGCCGCGACGCCAAGGCGGAGCCCCTGCTGCGGCGAGCCGCGGCGGAGGTTGCTTCTTACGCCTTTGTCCGATCCACACTGATCGTCTCCGCGCCCGAGGCCATGGCCGACGAGGCCGCAGCGAAGGACAGCTTGTCAGACCTCGACGGTGCGGCGCACGCGACCTACGGGCTGAACGATACGCCGGCCCTGGTACTGGTCCGACCCGATGGACATATTGCGTTCCGGGGGCCCGCGAGTCGACCCGAGCTGCTCCAGCAATACTGTCAGCAGACCTTCTCGCCGTCCCAGGCGGCGGCATGACCATAGCAGGGGTGCTCGCCGGCAGGATCGCAGTCGTGACCGGCGGGGCGTCGAGGATCGGTGCCGCCTGCGCGCTTGCGCTGGCGGAGGCGGGAGCGGACGTGGCACTGCTCGTCCACGAGGGTAGCACCGCTGCGATCAAGCTGGAGGGTAGGTGCTGGGGTCGACGCCAAAGGGTATCGAGCACTCACTGGTCGTAGGTGTCGCGCTTGAGCGCCTCACTTAACGCTGAACGGGTCCTACAATCCGAGCAGTAACGGCGTCTCAAACCAACACGTCCTCGACACGGATCGGCAACTTACGGACGCGTCTGCCCGTCGCATGGAACACGGCGTTCGCGATGGCCGGCGCCACCCCGACCATCGGCAATTCGCCCGCGCCTTTTGCCCCCAACGCGCCAGTGGCCAGGTCCGGCGCGTCCACCGTCATCACCTCGATCTCCGGAATGTCGGCATTCACCGGCATGTGGTAGTCAGCAATGTTGGCATTGACGATGCGGCCGGTGCTGCGGTCGATCAGCGTCTCCTCTTGCAGCGCCATACCAATGCCGAACACGATGCCGCCCAGTAACTGGCTGCGGCCGGTTCTGGCGTTCAGCAGTCGGCCGACCTCGAAACAGCTCACCACGCGGCTGACACGAATCGTGCCGAAATCCGGATCGACGCGCAGTTCGACGAATTGCGCTCCGAAGGCGTGGCAGGAGTGAGACTTACGCGCTTCGCCCGGGGACGAACGGCCTTCGGCTTCCAAATGCGTGGCTCCAGCGCGCTGCATCAACTCTTGCAAAGGGGCGCGAACCCCGGGCGCCACGAGCTCAAAACCGTTCAGCCTGATGTCTGCCGGTGTTACGCTGGCAAAACGCGGATCGGTCCCAGCCATTGCGGCAAGCCGGGCAAGAAGCGCATCCACAGCGGCCTCGATAGCCGGGATCACGCTGGCTGCGGTTGCCGACCCGCCCGAGACAGGACCCGGCGGAAACCGGCTATCGCCAAGTTGGGCACGGACGTCGGCGATGTTCACACCTAGTCGGTCCGCAGCACATTGCGCCATGATCGTGTACGTGCCTGTACCCAAATCCTGCACACCGCTTTGGACCAACACCGTGCCGTTGGCATTCAGCCGTATGCGCGCTTGGCAGGGACGGCGATTGGTTGGATAGATCGAAGTCGCCATGCCCCAACCAATCAGGACGCGACCATCGCGCATCGAGCCGGGCGTGTGGTTGCGCCGTGACCAGCCGAATTTCGCACCGGCTTGGCTGTAGCATTCGCGTAGGCCTTTGCTTGCGAACGGCTTATCTTCCTGCTCGTCGCGCTCGGCATAGTTAGCCAGGCGGAAGGCAAGCGGGTCCATCCCCAATGCATATGCCATCTCGTCCATCGCCGATTCCAGCACAAACATGCCCGACGCTTCACCGGGCGCCCGCATATAGGTTGGCAAACCCTGGTTCACCGGCACGACCCGGTGCGACACCGCCAGGTTCTTGCAAGAATATGCCATCTCGGTCGCTACACCGACGGGTTCGGAAAACTCGCCCAGGGAAGGATCGGACATTTGCGAGAAGCCGTCATGCCGGATGGAGAGCAGCCTGCCGTCCCGGTCTGCGCCAAGCTTGATTTTCTGAATGGTCTTCGGGCGGAAGCCGTTGGAGGTGAACATCTGCGGCCGGGTTATTACCAGCTTGACCGGGCGCTGCACATGGCGCGCTGCCAACGCGGCGATCACGGCAGGTGGCCAAGTGTTGCCCTTGCAACCAAACCCGCCGCCGACATAGGGGCAGGTGACTGTGACACTTTCCTTGGGTAGCCCGAACGCGGAAGCCAGGGTCTCCTGTGCTCCGGAAATCCCCTGCGTGGCCGTCCATACTGCCAGCGTATCGCCACGCCACAGCGCGATGGTGGCGTGCGGCTCCATGGGATTATGGTGCTCCACAGGCGTTTCGTAAATCGCCTCGATCTTAAACGGAGCGGTGGCGTAGGCACTCTCAGCATCGCCGCGACTCACGTCCGGCGACTTCTCGCCACTTTGAAAGTCTTTCGGTTTGTAGGCGAGCGCGAGCGTGGCCTCGTCCATCACCGTAACGGCAGGTGCGGGCGCATAGTGCACGCGCACTGCAGCCGCCGCAGCATCGGCGCGCTCAAACGTATCCGCGACTGCGACCGCGACGTGCTGGCCGTTATAGACGATGCGGTCGTCCTGCAGAAACGGATGCGTCACTGTCTGCTTGGCCGCCTTGTGCTGGTTCAGCCTGCCCGCGTTCTGATGGGTGATGATGGCTACCACGCCGGGCATCCGCTCGGCCTGCGCGGTGTCGAAACCGGTTATGTTGCCGGCTGCAATTGTGCTTTGCACCAGCACCGCGTGCAGGCAGCCGGGCACGTCGAACTCGGCGGCATAGTGTGCACCACCCGTCACCTTCAGCCGCCCGTCCTGCCGAATAATGCCTTGTCCGATATACATGTTCAGTAGTCCTCAGGCAGCGACGGCCTGCAGCGCACGGCGGACCGTGTTGTGCAGCAGCGTCACTTTGAACGCGTTCTTGGATTGCGGCTGCGCGCCGTCGGTGGCGCGCGTGGCCGCCTGCGCAATCAGCGCGGGTGTCAAAGTCTGGCCGTGCAGCACGGCCTCCGACCCTTCGAGACGCCATGGCCGGCTACCAACGCCGCCTGCGGCTAGGCGAACGTCACGCACCACCCCGCCCTGCAACTCAATCCCGGCGGCAACAGAGGCCAGTGCGTAAGCGTAGCTCTGCCTGTCGCGAACCTTGACGTAGGTGGAACGCATGTTGGCGAGCGCGTCCGGCACCAGAATCGCCGTGACGACGTCGCCGGGGCGTAGCACGGTATCTAGGTGCGGGGTGTCGCCGGGAAGACGGTAAAATTGTGCCAGTTCGACGGAACGGGTCTGCCCGTCGGCGCCGTGTATCTCGACGCTGGCCCGCGCGGCGACCAATGGCACCGGGAAATCGGAAGGGTGGGTGGCGATACAATGCGTGGAGCCGCCGAAGATCGCCAGTTCGCGGTTTTGGCCGGCGATGGCGGGGCAGCCGGAGCCAGGGGCTCGCTTATTGCAGGCGAAGCCGGTGTCACGGAAATAGCCGCAGCGCGTACGCTGCAGCAGGTTGCCGCCGGCAGTGCCCATGTTGCGTATCTGGGGGGAGGCGGCGGCCAGCAATGCCTCCGACGCGGCGGGCAGGCGACGCTTCACCTCGGGGTGTTGGGCCACCTCGGCCATCGTAGCCAGCGCGCCAATGCGCAATCCGCAAGAGTCGGCCGATATCTGACGGAGATCCAGCCGGTCGAGATCGACGACCAAGCTGGCTGGCTCGACGTTGCCCTTCCACAGCTGCATCAGATCTGTGCCGCCTGCGATGAAGCTGGCGTGTGGCTGCAGGCCAGCCCGCGCTGCCGCCTGCAGGCTTGAGGGAACAAGCCGCGAGAAGTCCTGCATCGCCTAGGCCCTTTTCGCCCGCGCCGCGTCCCGGATGGCGGCGCGGATGTTGGTGTAGGCGCCACAACGGCACAGATTGCCGCTCATCCACTCGGCAATCTCCGCCTCGGACCGTGTGTGACCTTCGTCGACGACCGAGATGGCCGACATGATCTGTCCTGGCGTGCAGTAGCCACACTGATAGCCGTCATGCTCCAGGAACGCTACCTGCATCGGGTGCAGCGTGTCTCCCTTCGCCAGACCCTCCACCGTGGTTATTGCCCTGCCCTCTATCCGGTGGGCCAGGGTCAGACAGGCCAGCACGCGCTTGCCATCAACGTGCACGGTGCAGGCGCCGCAACTGCCCTGGTCGCAACCCTTCTTGGTGCCAGTCAGCCCAGCGTGCTCACGCAAGGCATCCAGTAAAGATGTGCGCTGGTCTATGACGAGGCGATGGCGTCCACCGTTGATGGTAAGCGATACGGCAGCTTGCGCCGACGCTGCCGCGTCGCCAGCCAGCGAAGGATGTGGCAAGGCGGCCAGGGCGGCCGACGTGCCTATCAGGTCGCGTCGCGTAATGGGCGGAGCCATGGACTTTCTCCCCAGATCGAGCGTTCAGCTTGGAAGCTCGCGCATCATACCCCTACTTGAAGCATTTGTGCAGCCGGGCGGCTGATTAGGCAGTCCACCTGCTAAATGTTATCGGTCGCTTCTCGTTATGTGCCTGTTCAACTCCGATCAACGGTCGTTGGCCGGTGTTGAACAGGGCCGCGCATCACACGGTTCGCAGCGTGATGCCTCGGCGCTCTCCTGCTCATCGAACATGCGCCAGCAGCCGTCGCGCAATGGACGCTTCTTGCTGCTCGGTGCGGGTCCGCACAGCATCTGGCTCAGCAGCTGCCCGATGCGCCCAAGCGCATGGACCTGATCGTCGTGCCGGCCCGCGGGGAACGTCAGCAGCTCCGCCTCGAACGCCTGGCGCCGACGCGCGAGCCGCGGCACATGCGACCCGTCCAACGCCATGCGGCCGCGGATCGATCGGGCCCGCAGAACCTTGTCACCGCGCGTCGGGAAAGCATGTCGTGCCACATACGCCTGGCGCTCGCGCATCCGGCGTTCGAGGAACGGCCCCAGCCCAGAAGCGACACCACGCGCCATTGATCGCGCTGCTCCTCGAGCAGCCGCCCAGCCGAATCGCAAGTCGGTCGTGTACGCCGTCGGCCACTGCCTGCAGGTCGCGGATCAGCGGCCGGTGGTGGGCAGCCGGAACCAGGCCTTGCGGCGCCAGCGCGTGTTCGCACCATGGGCCGAAGTCGCGGCGGATGGCGCGCCGCTGGCCGAGCTCCCAAGCCGCGCCATGAGTTGGTGAAGCAGTCAATGGTCAGCCGCGCGGTGCGGGTACGGGCGATCTCGTCCATCAACTCGGCATCGGTCAGCTGATCGGACGGCTGGGTCGAGAGGACCAGCTCAAGCTTCTCCCGCCAACCCGCCCTGGCCTTGATCCAGAAGATTGCGGCAGCAACGTTGTTGCCCTCGATAGCCCCCAAGCAGGTGGCGCGCTCGCGCCCAAACTGCTCGATCTCCGGCCCGGCCATGTCGCGGAAGTTGCGGTCCAGCGCCTCGCCGCTCTCCAGCTGTTCGCCGTCGATCAGCAGCGCGTTGGGCCGGGGGAGGCGGCGGTTGAACTCGTCTCAGTTACGGAACAGTCTTCAGCTGGCCGTTCTGAAAGTCCGGCTGTTCGCCCAACACCGCGCGCTCGAACCCGGCAATCCGCTCGTAGACGAGCTTTTAGGTGTTGGTCACCGACACGGAGAGTGGTTGAAAGCCGCCAACTGGAGCAGCGATAGCAACCGGGATCGAACATTCTCTGGGTTATCTGGAGCTAATTCTAATTGGAACTTGTGTAAGCCGTCTGCGGTGAGGCAAGGGAAAAGACTTGCCTCTTGACTGACACAGGCGTTAGCCAACCATACACTTCATGCTCAAGGCAGGCCCCGAGCGCATCGATCAACCCAGCTGGGCAACCAGCACATTGAACCTCATCTAAGAACACACTCCAAGCGGCTTCCGAGGCGGCGAGTGTCTGAACGTAATGACGAGCAACGAGATGTTCCGCGATTGGATCAAGCTTAACGCGCACCCATTCTGTATTACGAGAATGGGTCTCCAGAAGACGAGATTTTAGAAGCGTCTCGTAGCGAAAATCAAGTCTGTCAGGTTGCCGCTCTCGAAGTGTAAGAAATACGTCGGATCGAACGAGCCAACCTGGCAGGTAGTTGCCGAGCAGTTCGCGACAGGCAATCGCGACAAGATCGAGCCGGAGATCATCCTTTTTTTTAAGAGAACTGCCGTCAGCCGGCGCCAGGAGGCGCTCAACATAGCTGTCAAATAGCTCCGCGATGCCGCGAATAGGCGATTGTTGCGCAGGCAATTTACTAGCTACCTCTTCGGCCCAGAGCCCTGCGAGCAATGGCGTGGTTGGGCTACTTCCGAGTAATCTCTTGAGCTTAGCACAGGCCTCGTAGATTTCTGCCTGTAAGAGCTTCGGCTCACCATCGCCTCGGCGGACAGCATCGACGTAACCTTCAATAAACCTGAATAATTGGTCCGACGGTATCTCTCTCGTTTCGAGAACAGCACTCATGTTGCCACGGAACGAATCTCGGCTTGTGACTATCAGGCGCATGACCTGGAAGCCGTTGCGACCTGGATCGAACGCTGCTTTGGTAGGCGCGTCGCGCTCGGAAAGCCCACCGACAATGACCAGTAAGCGACCGGATCTAAGCAGCGCCTCTGTGAGCGTCGTGCTGAGCCGATCTATACCAACCATGGCGCGCAACAGACCGGCTAAAAAGGCAACAAAGCCTTCTTCCGTCTCAGTCGCGCGTAAGTCACGATCGATAAGCAGCGGTATGCAAACATGTCCACCTACCCGAGCCTGAGCTTCGGACAGCATGCGACGACCAATCTGGCAAGCTAGCGTTGTCTTGCCCGCACCTCCAGGACCGGTTACTAGGAGTGCCATCGAAGATCGACGGCAAAGGCCGTCGATGATTTCCCAAGGGCGCTGATGCACCACACCGTCTACCCTTACGGGTAGATCAATCACGATTTGCCGCTTACCTACGATCTCAATTTGATCGAAAGATAGCCTTGCTTTTGGAGCGTGACTCAAAATCCAGGCGTCTTGTGCTCGTCGATGAGTTCCGAGCCAAAGCAGCGTAGCGGCAGCGATTGAGTGCGCTAGGCTCGCAGCTAGCCCAATTGGATGTTGGGCGGAAAATGTGGCTGCATCGGTCCGTGTTCCCGTATTAGTTATACGTTCATGTAAAGCGACAAGCTTAGCAGGTGTGAAGGCAAGCATCGCCAACAACGTCGCAATCCAGATAAATACGAGAGCCGTTGTAATCAATACCAATTGGATAGTGAGCGACAACCGTTGAATAGTCGTCCACGTGTGACCCGCAGTGGTGGACGATGGTAGGTAGTATTGGATGCCGGGAAGTTCTTGTTCCCAAACGACGCCCAAATAATTGTCAGTGCATAAAATCCTGTATCGAAATCCTGTGCCACGCTCGGGGCTTAGTTCTTCTCGCGGCGACCAAGTTAAGCTATACCCGGCTTGCCGATCGATCAAATACAGCGGCCTAATAGGGGTCGCAAATGTTAGACCCGTACGAGGTGTGTCAACAACATCGTAGAAAGCGCGGGAACAGGAAACCTTAGCGCCAGGAGGGTAGATCCACGAAAAAGTGAGTGTATCACCTTGGCTGGTAAATCGCATCCGGCTTGCGGCGACAGGAAAATGAGGCGCGGTTATCGGCCGAGCGATGCCACCCAGGCCAACGGCTATCGAGTCTTCATCCGTGTACACACTGGCCACTAGGCGAGCTTCGGAATGGACTATTTGTGTCGCCCAGTTCAGTCCGCCATCCTCACTTCGGATGATATTTAAGCCATTGACGGTGGCCACAATAGTGCGACCATTAGGCCAGTTCACGAGCGAGCTGTTCGGCGTTCTCTCGGGATTGGCTGTTTCACTTGTTGATGGTGGGGCAAATAGTGGGCCAATCCGCTGCCAGGTTAGGGTGTGGACTCATTGAAGCCAGCTGCCGACGATGACGGCGAGGCAGACGCC